>JBIOWC010000732.1:0-5908 GCA_044868105.1 Blastocatellia bacterium | reverse complement strand
CCAGTTTGTTGAGTTTGACTTTACTGCCCGGTTTTACTTTGAATATCAGCTTCATCAAGCGCCTTCCTCCTCGGTTCGGCTTTCTATTTCAGCGCAGAATTTTTCAACTGCCTGCTTATCTAAATTGCGTGTGCCGTCGGGTGAACTTACGGTTGCGGCGGCGACCGCTTGACCATAACGCGAAGCTCGCGCCACATCAAATCCCCAAACCCATCGCGCCAGGGTAAACCCCGCGTGCATGGCATCGCCCGCACCAATTGTTGAATAAAGGGGGTCAATTTTTGCCCCGCAAATTCGTTCAATCGCCTGTTTGCGCTCTTGCACCCAACACCCTTTTTCATCGGTTACCACCAGGGTGCCATCGTAATCTTCCCACAACCCTTCTTCAATCCAGGCGTATTCCTGAGCATTGATTTTTATCACATCCGGTTTCCGGCGGGCTTGCAGACAGGTCGCTAAAGTACTTTTTTCGGTATCGAGCGAAATGGTTTTCACTCGCGGTCGCACATCATCAATTATCCGCGCATACAAATCCGTAAGCATGGCGCCGCTGGCTTCCATAACCGGAGGATTGCCGGCAATCAATAACAGATCGCCGTTTATTGCTGACGCACAACTGAGAGCCGCTTCGATGGCATCGGCTTTCCACAGCGCGCGGGGGCTGATATTGAAAGCGACCCGCTCATCGGCAGAAGTCGTCGGGTCAAATAAATCAAGACACAAACGCGCCTGCGCCCGAATGATGACCGGGCGCACGCGCACACGAGTCAGGGCGCTGGTTTGCAATTCGTGGATGTAGCGACCTTCGGGTGAATCCGGGCGAAAGACCACCAGCTCAATGGCAACGGCGTCATCATCCTTCAACAGCCTATCCATCACGCGCGCCACATTGGTCGCTTTGCCGCCCGCATAAATGCTGACGACGCGCGGTCTGAGTTTCGCCCCGGATTGAATGGTGAAGTTTTTTGCGTCGCCCGCCGCATAGCCTTCTTCCGGGTCACAGCGAAAGTGACAAATCCAATCGGCGCACGGAGCAAATTCGAGAATGGTGATTCGCATAATTTGAAAAGGTTCGCCCTTCTAAGCGTCAAAATTATGCTAGCCTAGCGGAATACTGCCAAGCTTTTATCAAACAATTTAATCGCTTTTGAGCGCTAGTCGGTTTTCGATAAACGAAAAGCATCTGACATCAAAAGAAAAGTTTAACTTCGGATTTGGCGAACCTTGCCGATTCTGCTGATTCGTCTCACCGGCGCACTTAGCTTTAGGCGAAGGTAATTGATTAGACAGCGCGCCAGGCAAGCTGATAAAAAACAGAAGCTGTGGCAATCTGAAAGAGAGCGTTTATGGGGTTACGTCGCATCGCAGGATTTTTCATTCCGAGTCTTCGCAAACCGCTACGTTGTGATGCGTGCGGCAACGATTTTATCTGCGGCGCGGGACTGACGGGTTGTTGGTGTATGGAGATCAAGCTGGATGCGCCGACGCGCGCCAAAATGCGCGAACAATTCCGCGATTGCCTCTGTCGCAATTGTTTGGAAAATTATGCCGACGCTTCGAAAGATTCAATCAATGCTGACTCAGAGTGAAGTTGAGAAGAGGCGCAAAAGAAAACCCTTTGCGCCGTTGAATCGCTACTCGCTCATGCGGATTAATCGCTAATACGAATTAATCGCTAATGCGAACGCCTGTGGCGTTCATCCCGACAACAACCTGCGGTCCTTTGATGGTTGAAGGGTCAACTTTACCAGCCGATTCCTCCGCATAATGACGCGCCATCTCTTCGCTGAGTTCCTGCTTTTCAATCACCCCTTCGACGGTTGCCACTTTATTGCCACTGTCTTTGGGCACCACGAATTTGTGGTCTTTCATCTTGATGCGAATCGTCTGTTGGCCATCGCTCAAAACCAGCCAGCAACCTTCGCGCTGGCAAACATCCGTGATGTTGCCTTTGAGTTTGACGGTTTTGCCGTGATATTTATCGGCCTTGGCTGTGACGTCAGCAAGCGTGACCAGTTTGGCTTTGGTAAACGCCGCGCCGAAATGTTTATCCGATGTTTTCAGCGCCAAAGCAGGCGCGACCAACAGCATTACAATGGCTAAAAGGCTGATCATTTGTTTTTTCATATTCACCTCTAACGATAATTTACAAATTGCGAACCGAGATTATAGCTTGAGTGAGCAACAATAAATCAACTCGTAAATTCTCAGGTTATCCTGGCAAAGGGTTGTGCAAGAGGGGCCTGAGGTAGAACAATCTCAACTTCACTTTTAATGGCGCCGCTTGCCATGGCTATCGGCTTGCCCTTATTTTTGTGCATCACCAAATTAAAAAGAGAGGGTGCAACCAAAATGAAAGCCGCTTTCGCCTTATCGCCACTGATGAACCAGCTCAGCCTTGATGATTATCGCATTGCTGAGATTGAGCGCGTGTTAACGCCAGCGCTGGCCATCTACCCGGAAATCGTTGATGCAAACATCGCCGCAACCATCCACCTGCTGGGTGGCAACCCGGAGCGTTGGCGACCCCACGTCAAAACCGCCAAGCTCGAATTTGTGATGCGGCGACTGGTGGCGCACGGCGTTGTGAATTTCAAATGCGCGACCTCGCTTGAACTGGCGACGGTGTGCGCAGTCGGCGCCAAAGATGTGCTGTTGGCTTATCCGGTGGTCGGCGCAAATGCCCGCCGGGTTTGCGCCGTCGCCGACCAGTTCACGCCAACCCGCGTTGCGGCGCTCATCGAAGGCGAAGCGCAGATTGCGGCTTGGAAGGGGAGCTCCGTAGGACTGTTTATTGATGTCAATCCCGGCATGAATCGCACCGGCTTGGAGCAAACCCGCGTTGATGAAATTGTCGGTCTGGCACAGGCGATTGAAGGGGCAGGTTTGCAGTTTCGCGGCGTGCATTATTACGACGGCCATATGGCCGGCGCCGTTGATTTGCGCGAGCGCGAACGCGTCGCGCATCAAGGTTACCACCAGTTGATGCAGTTAATCGCGGCCCTCGCAGCGAGTGACATCACGGTTGGCGAAGTCATCACCGCAGGCACACCGGCTTTTCCCTGTTCAATATCCTATAAACCGTTTACCGAAAGCTCATTCATTCATCGGGCATCACCGGGAACCGTGGTCTATAACGATTGCACAAGCCTTGCCCAACTTCCTGAAGAATACGCTTACCGTCCGGCAGCCATCGTGGTTTCGACTGTGGTGTCACACCCGACGGAAAATCGTATAACCTGCGACGCGGGACACAAAACGGTTTCGGCAGACGCCGGCATTCCCAATTGTTTTGTCATCGGTCACGCGGATTTAACGCCGCAACATCCAAGCGAAGAGCATTTGCCCATTGAAGCCGCCGTTCGGTCAACCAGACCGGCAATCGGCGACACGCTTTATCTCATTCCGAAACACGTCTGCCCGACAGTAAATAATTTCGACCACGCGTTGATTGTTGAAGGGGGAAAGATTGTCGCGGTAGAACGCGTCACGGCGCGCGGACGCGAAGTCCCTTTTGAAGAGTAATCATCAATATTAAAGGCGCGGGTTTTTCCTGAAGCTTCGCGCCTTTCAGTTTTACGGCAGCGCCTTTTGGAGCTGTTTCGCCAGCCTTTGCATCTCTTTCTCGAACAAGATTGCATCCGTCCCAATCACATAAACGAAGTTGTCGAGCTGATACCCTATACGAAGTGCAAAGCTGTACTCGTCTTGCGCATTGAAATCAGGCGGCTTTTGAAATAGGTGCGCTAATCTGTTTTTCGCGGATGTCGCTTCAGGGTAGGTCTCTTCGGTCAGGGTGAAGCGATAGTAAGTGTTTGCCTCTCCGGGCACCGGTCTTCGGCTTTTTACAAAAATGCTTCTTTTGTTTTGCAGATTAAAGGTATTTCGTTCCCAAGGGGTTGGCGTAAGCTCGCTTCTCTGCTTAACCTGATACCCCCAGGAAACCAGCGCTTCTTCCTGTTTTTTAAAATACTCCTTGCCGTAAGCGTACACCTCAGGCAGCGGTGGTTGATGCCGGACGCCGGCAAATATCATTAGCGTAAACGTAAGTAAAATTGCGATGCAGGAAACGCTTTTCATAAACCGCAATATAACGCATCAAGAGGCGTCATTATTGTTTGTTGGTTTTTGCCTTGGGCTCCAACTTGGCTTTGAGTTCTTCTCGCTGTTTCGGGTTATCGGACATCGAAAGGGCTTTTTGCCAGACCTCTTTTGCCAGTTCCAGCTTGCCCTGTTTTTGATAGACATCGCCAAGGTGTTCAAGCGGAACCGCCGATGGAATATTGGTGTCAATCGAGAGTTTCAAACAGCGCTCGGCTTCTTCGAGAATTCCCAGTTTGTAATAAGCCCAGCCCAGGCTATCGAGATAATAGCCATTGTTCGGCGAAGCCACGAGCGAGCGCTGAATTAACTGCACGGCTTCTTCGAGATTTTTATTCTGTTCAGCGAGGTAATAACCGAGACTATTCATCGCCGAATGGTCATTGGGGTCGAGTTGCAACGCGGCGCGAAACTCAACTTCGGCTTCGGCGTACTTTCTCTGGTCGGCGTAAAAACTTCCGGCATAATTTCTGAGTCTCGCCTCACGCGGCGCTAAACTGACGGCTTTTTTCATCAACGAATTGGCTTCCGCATATTTCTGCGTCTTTGCCAGCAACTCTGCCAAACTCACATACGTGGACACAGAATTCGGGCGTTCTTCTATGGTCTTCCGCAATAATTTTTCGGCCTCTTCCGGGCGACCTATCTGCAGGTAAGCTTTGCTTAATTTGCTTTGCAGCGGCATATCGTCAGGAAAGATGACCAACCCTTGTTTGTAGGTTTGTACAGCCTCTTCAAATCGCGATTGCGCGAAGTAGGCGTCGCCCAGGCTGCAGTAATGTTCGACTTTTTTCGGGTTCAGTTTGAGCGCTTCTTTCAAGGATTCAATCGCGTCAGCCAACATCCCCAATTTCACGTACGAAAGCCCCAGATTGAGATAGAGGTAATCCATGCCCTCTTTATTTTTGGTGAGCGCCAGCGCCTGTTTATAGGCGGTGATGGCATCGGCATAATGCGCCATCATATAGTGAAGATTGCCCAGGCTGTTATAGGCGTGTGCGGATTGCGGGTTTAAGGCCAAGGCTTGATTAAGCGCTTCCAAGGCTTCGTCATAGCGGTTCAGTTTTCCGTATGTCCAGCTCAAATTTTGGAAGTAACTCGGATTATCTGGTTCCATCTCGGTGAGTTTTTTCTGAATCTCTAAGGCTTCCGTATAACGCTTGGTGTTCGTTAACACCTGCCCCAGGGCTTCGAGAATATCGGTTGACTCAGGCAGGTGTTCAAGCCCTTGTTTGTAATTGGCAATCTCTTCATCAAAGCGTTGCGACTGCCGGTAGAGGTCGCCTAACGAAGTGTAAGCGTCCTCATCATCCGGTTTCAGACTGAGAGCTTTTTTATAGGCCGTAATGGCTTCTTCAACCTGCCCGGCCTGCGCATAGGCATCGCCTAACTCGGTGTGGGCTTCTGCTGAATTGGGGTGCAGACGGACCTCTTCGAGCGCCTCTTTAAGGTCTTCTGAGTTATCAGACATATTAAAATTAAAGGTAAGCGTGCCAATAACTTTAACCGGCTGTCCGCTGAGTTGAGTTGGCGTAAAGAGCCAGCCGCGCGCCGCCGCCGCCGCCGCATCTTTCAATAGCGGATGACCGGAAAGCGCCTGCGCCTTGATGACCTTGCCCTCTTCATCAATTGTGACTTCGACAACCACGGCGCCTGAAATTCGCGAGGCTTTAGCGAGTGGCGGATAAGTCGGCTCAATTCGCCTGATCGCTGACCCGGCAAGCACGCCACCGGATTTGCGAACGATTTTAGGTGGTTCAACGGATTGCGATCGCGGTGATGGAGGGAGAGGAGAGGTTTCCTGTTG
>JBIOWC010000731.1:0-19432 GCA_044868105.1 Blastocatellia bacterium | reverse complement strand
AAACAGGAAGGCAGAGATAAATAATGCGAGCGAGATTTTTTTTGTTCATCATCCTCTCCATCTTGTCAGAGTTGATTTACCTCCCGGGGCAAATGAAAATGACCGGGACTTAGAACTAAGCCCCGGTCATGCATTATGAACCTTTAGGTTTTTTTTTAGAAGCTGAAGCGCACGCCAAACTGAGCCTGGAAGGGAATACCCAGGGGTTCAGAGAATCCAGTAGCGCCAAAGAAATTAACCGGTTTTTTGAAGTCATCCGAGCCCACAACATTTTGGAACTGATTGCCAAAATTAGCGGTGTTGAAGAGATTGAACGCTTCAAAGAAGAGTCCGAGTCTTCGCTTTTCCGTAAAGTTGAAATACTTGGAAACCCGGAGATTGACTTGCGAGAATTTATCGCCGCGTTCGGTAGCCGGCGGCAACTGATTCTGGTCGTTCCCATCGCGCGTTTCGCGGTCATTGGTTACGCCGTCTTTGTTAATGTCACAGACGCAGCTCGGGAAGATGCTGTAAGGTCGCGCCGATGCGAGTTGCAGGATAGGCGCAACCTGGAAGCCCCAGGGCAAATCTACGACCCCGGAGAGCACAAAGCGATGGCGTTCATCTTCGGGCGTGTTGCCAAAATTGGCCGCCGGATCAAACTTGTTGAACGGATTGACCGCTTGCAAACCAAAATCGGCAATCGTGCCAAACCAGGCAACGGCTCGCGCTAAGGTATAGTGGGCATCCAGGAGATAACGATTGGCATAGCGTTTCTTGAACGACACCGTGAAAGCATCGTAACGCGAACGCCCATCGGATTGCGCTACGGTGATTCTGCCAAACGGATTGCTGGTGCCAAAGGCGGCTTGCAGAGCGGCGGCATTGGCGGCAATCTGGGGCGCTAAGAGTCGCGGGAAGCTGGTCGCGCTGTCGTTACGTTGCGCATTATGCAACGGGCCGGTGCGCGGATTGACTTCCAGGCCGGTAAATTCATGGAGTCCGAGAATGTGGACATAATCGAATTCAATCGCCGCGTTGCGCCACAACTCCTGGGCGTAACCGATATTGAATTGTTGGGTGAAAGGCGACTCGAAATTCGGGTCAATTAATCGTCCGCGCGCCCCCGGCAGCGGATTGGTCAGCGGACGCGGAACGACCGGCGGCGCTGAATTGAGCGCCAGGTTATCATCAACATTCTGGAAGGTCGCATAAATTTCCGGGTTCGCCAGTTGCACGGCAAACAGCGGCACGTTCAAGAACGATTGGTCAAAGTACATCCCATAACCGGCGCGGATAACGGAACGGGCATCGCCTTTTAAGTCCCAAGCCATGCCGAAGCGCGGTGAGAAGTTGTTTTTATCGTCTTCAACAACTTTTCGTCCTAAAGGATGGTTAATAATCTGGAAGAAACGGAAGGTGCGATTATCAACCTGATGCTTTGAATCCACGAATCCGTAATCCACGTCGTAGCGCAGACCGAGATTGAAGGTTAAGCGCGAACTGACTTTCCAGTCGTCCTGCACATACCAGGACCATTGTTTGGCGCCATCTCGTAAGTCAAAGCTGGGGTCGCCGCCGGAAAGGAAAATCGCGCCGACTGAGCCAATGCCCGCCAGATCAGCCGCCGAACAGTTAGGGGTTCCGACAATACTCCCGCAGGTAACCGGACCGGGTAGGACTTGATGCGTGTTGAAGCCTTGGGGGAATTGATTCGGGTTACTGACGATGTCTTCGGCATCGAAATTAAAGTCATATTCGGGCGCCGAGTTGAAGGCAAATAAACCGCCGAGTTTCGATACCCAGGTGAAGTCCATGCCGAATTTCAAGCCGTGCCTGCCGCGATTCCAGGTCAGGTCGTCGCGGAACTGATGTTTGCGTTGCAGGGTCTGCTGCGGCACATTGCCATTGCGACCAACCGACAGTCCGCTCGGGAAAACCAGTTGCGGCAAATCGGTTGTGGCATTGATGCGATTATCAAAATCGGCAAACTGATAATTAAACTGGTTGACGATGCGCGGCGTTGCCGTCCACGTCCAGCCGCCGAGAAAACTGTAGAGGTCATTGAGCGATTCGTTGCCGCCCGAGAGGTCGGTCTGCACAATCAAAAAGCCCGCCTGGTCATTCAAGGCATTGTTGTTTTGACCGGCAAAGCGTGCCGTGAAGGTGTGATTGTTTAAGAAATTGAAATCGGTCTTGATGGTGTACTGATGGTCATTAAACGGCTGCGGCAGAAATTGTACGGCCTGATAGCCAAGCGGTTCGAGAAACTTGATTTGCGCTTGCGCGTCACCCGTGACCAGCGAGTTGCCACGCTCCCGCGTACGTTCATAAGCGGCAAACCAGAAGGCTTTGTCTTTGACGAACGGGCCACCGACTGAGCCGCCGAATTGTTGACGGTTAAAGGGCGGTTTCACGGCTTCTGAGGGGTCGTTAAAGGTATTGGGATTGGCTTCCAAGAGGATCTTTGCGGCATTGGCGTTAAGCGCATCGTGACGGAAGAAACCGAAAGCCGAGCCGTGTATTTCGTTTGACCCGCTTTTGCTGACGACCGAAAGCAAAGCGCCGCCGGAACGCCCGTTGGCGGCTGAAAAGCGTTGCGTGGATAGCGCGAATTCCTGGATACCTTCCATGGTGAAATTCTGCAAGATGCCGCCGACCGCATTGTCTTTATTGTCGCCGCCATCTACGGTGATGTTGAGATTGCGTCCGGTTGAGCCGCCGACTGAAAAGGTGCCGACGCGCGCTTTCGTAGGGTCAAAAGAAGGTTGAAGAGTGGCGCCCGGAATTAACACGGCGAGCGAAGCAAAAGAGCGACCGTTGACCGGCAAGCTCTCCAGCTGGCGCTGGTTGATGACGCCGCTGACATCGGTCTTACCGGTTTCAACGAGCGGCGCGGCTTCACTGGTTACCGTCACCTGCTCGCTTGAACCTGTGGGTCTAAGCTCCGGGTCGAGCGTCACACGCGCGAGCACGTTGACGGTTAAGGTTTCCTGTACATACTTGGCAAACCCGCTGGCTTCGACCTCCAAGCGGTATTCGCCAGGCGTAAGTTGCGGAATCTCGTACACCCCGGAATCGCTCGTCGTGGTTCGGCGTTCAAAGTTCGTGCCTTTATTGATGGCTTTGACCGTAGCGCCTGCGACAACTGCGCCAGCCTGGTCTTTGACCACACCTGTAATCACGCCGGTGTTGGACGTCTGCGCCAGTACATGAAGCGGCGCGGCCGCCATCAGCATGATGACCGTAACCATTGCTGTGACAAATTTTTTGAAATTGTTTCGTTTCATTTTCACCTCCAAGTCCAGGGATGTTGAACCGAGTGGATTCAACATCAGTAGTAGCTTTGAAAAATACAGCGAACATTTTCACCCGATAACTTTCGGGTGATAAAAATTGGATTGGCAATCCCCATCATTAACGCTTGCCTTCTGCTGCATAAAAATCCGCAATAAGTTGACCGGTTTGACGAGGTCAATAGACTGGGCTAAATGAACCGGCGCACCGAGCCCTGGAAACTGGCTTTTCGTATGGCGTGCTAAATCTTTGTTCGCAGGGGAGAAGAGTAGCAAATTTGCAGCAAGCGTGTTCAAAGAAGTAGAGTCCTTCTTTGGCTTAGATTCGTATCTCACTAAAGCAAAAAACCTTCGCTGAATCTGCGCCATGCTGTTCCTCAATGATTGATTGAGCACCCGGTGACCTTTATCGAATAAAACTTTGATGATGGCTGGGTAACGATTGCTTCAGTTTGACAAACGATAATTACGACTGTTCTTTTCGAGCAAAAAACATTCCATCTGCTAGCGTTATTGGCTTTATCTGATAAAGCCTGAGGTTATGCCACTTGCAAAGCCAGAAGCGGAAGTGGCCCAAGGCAAAGGGCGCGCTGAGATATGATAATTTGGAATTAAATCCAAATTTTTGAATCTCTTTGCTTGATTTGCCGGTTTGCAGTTTTCGCTGTCCGCCGGCGCTGGCGAGGCGCAAAAGGGTTCCGAGCCCTGCTTGAATCGAAGGGTTATGGTTTAACTTCCCTTAAAAAAGTGGGGCTCAACAACCGCCCATTGATCAGGATGGCGGCGACTTTTCGCGTATTGTTTATATCGGCAAGCGGATTGGCATCCAGTAAAACCAGGTCGGCGATTTTGCCCTCTTCAATGGTGCCCAGTGAATCGAGCAGGCCAAGATATTTTGCCGGGTTGAGCGTCGCCGTTTGCAGAGCTTCGAGCGGCGTAAAACCGGCTTCAACAAATAAGGCGAGTTCTCGGTGAAGGCTGATCCCCGGATAAGCCCAAAGATTTGGCGCATCGGTTCCGGCTAAAAAATTCACCCCGGCCTGACGCATCGCTGCAAGTATGTCAGGGGCTTTGCGGTTTTCTTCAAAGATGAACGGATTGGTCGTTGAATCGGCGCCGCCGGGCGCGTCCCCCTCTTGCATCCAACCCGGCAGTCCGTCACCGAATTTGAAACTCCTGGCATCTTCTTCTGCGGCGGACAGCCGGGTATTCCAAATGCCGACCAGGGTCGGCACTTGCCAGGTTTCCTGCTTGGCAAAATGCGCGAATAGGTTTTGCGCTTTCGTGGCGCTGTAGGTGGCTGCGCCGCGCGCCAGCACCAGCTTCAAGGCATCGTGCAAAAGCGCCGGGTCGGACGTCGCCCGGGCTGCCAACAAACGGCTTCTCAGTTCATCTTCTTCAGTTGAACAAGCCAGCAGGACGCCGCTTAAATGCTCAATGCTTTTTTGCCCTGCATCGGAAGCTTCAATCGCCTGAACGGCATCGGGAAGGTGGCCGGCAAACGGCAGGTTGCGTCGCCGGGCTTCATCAGCGATGGCGAAATAGGCGTCGCGCGAAAGTAGGGTATAGACCTTCACGAAATCCGCCTGATGGGCTTGCAAATCCTGCACGGCGGCTCTGGCCTCAAGGGCATCCTTGACGCCCCATGAGAGATGAGGAAACATCGGCGGTGAGCCGTCCAGCAGGGGGCCTGAAGCGACAAATCGCGGGGCGAGAAGGCGGCCCTCCTGAATCGCTTGGCGCCAGCCTTGAAGCTTATCAAGCTCTTCGGGCGGGCTTCCCATATCGCGAACGCCAAGCACTCCTGCGGCTAACAACAGCGCCGCCGCCTGCGCAAAGCGCTTCTCTTGCAAGAGGTGTACATGCATATCCCAAAGACCCGGGATAATAAATTTGCCGCTTGCGTCATAGAGGCGCGCGCCGTTGGGAAGAAGGGTTTCAGAGGAGCGGGAAATTTTGGTGATGCGCCCGCCGTTGATGGCAATCGCCATATCCGCTTGCGACGGGTTGCCGGTTACATCAATCAAGGTGACGTGATTGATGATGAGCGCCTGTTGTTGAACCATCTGTTGCGATTTGATGAGCGGCAATGTGCAGAGGACAACCAGCGCAAGCATCACCAAAAGAATTCTCATAGCATCTCTTTCAGCATCCCAACCGTCACTCTATCGGGCAACGAAGCGCGATGAAAATTCAACAGCGTCGTCACCCCATCGGCGGATTCAATCTGGATCACTTCGTTGTGACTTTCGCTTTCGTATCTTACCCGCGCCGGCGCACTGACGGTATGCGTGATATGATGATTGGCGCTCTCGCCCATAATCAATTCCAAACAATCATGACCCTTATTGCGCATCTCGGCAACCAACCCTTCAAAAGGTATCTCCTGCGCTTCGCGTTGCGCGCCGAGTTCGGTGCTGAACACTTCGACGTTAACCACCCAGCCTCTGTGAAAACGGCTGAAATCATGAAAGAAATTTTTCCATTCCTCTTTCGGAATTTCTTGCGTAGGCATAATCAACCTCCTGATTAAATTTTTCGCTTCAACTTAAAATCCTATTTACAAACTCGGACTGGAAACCTCGCCTTCCAGGCCGCTTTGACAGGGCAGACACCTGGAAACTGTCGGGTTGGCTAATAATCTTTTGGTAGGGATGTTCTTCCCGCAATCAATGCAAAGCCCGAAGGCCTGATGTTTCAAGCGTTGCAGGGCGTCTTCAAGGTCGCGCCATTGGCCTAGCAGGCTGGCGCGATGAGTAAATTCGACTTCACGAATCTCATCTTCGGCCGGCGAATCGCGCTCCTGCCAAAGCTTTTCCAGGCCGTTGCCGCCGGCATTCTTACTTTCAATAATTGCCAGCTCCACTTTGTGTTGTTCATCTTCCAAACGCTTTTCCAGCGCTTTCAAGACGTCGCTGCGATGGAGATCGGGTTGGGGTTTCAGGCTTTTCATGCGTCGCACCTCCGGCGTCAGTCATTAACCGCCGCGGGAAATTTGTTTATGGATTGAACGCCGTTGGCCTTTCGTCATAGACGATGACCAGGGTGCCTATCGGCGTTAAGCGACTGAAGGCGGCGGCGGCAAACATCGGTATGCGGATGCAGCCGTGACTGGATGGGACGGGTGGAACCGACGGGCTGCCGTGTATGGCTACGCCGCCGCAAATATAGTTGGGGTAATAGAGCAATCCGAGCGAACTTTTTCGCCAGCCTTCAATCTTACGGCAAACTTGAAATTTGCCGGTTGGGGTAACGGCGCGGCGCGTCCAACCTTCTGAGGTAAAATCCTTGCCGCTGCCGGATGAAATCGGCAAGATATGCGATACCTTCCCTTGCTCCTCGACAATAAAGAGCACTTGTTTCGATAAATCTACTTCGACATGGGCGTACCCCGGCTCACGCGCAGGCGGCGCTTTTGCCGTCAGCAGAGCGGCAACCTCTTCGCGCGTCAATACGCCTGTGCGTTTGCGACCTTGCAGTTTTTGAAAAGCTATCAGCGCGTGTTTCGAGTCGCCGTCCAACAGACCATCTATCGGTCCGGTCCAATAACCAAGGTCGGCAAGCTGGCTTTCCGCCTGGTAAATTTCGGCTTTGGAGAGGGCGTTTTCAAGCGGAGATTTTTTTTGCCGAGGGGTCGCCTGTCGGGATGCGCTGGCAGGCCTCTGCTGCGCGTAAATTTCGCGGCCAGCCAGGGTCAGCCCCACCGGCAGGCAGAAGAGGCAAAGACTGAGGCCAACCAACCATTGCGAATTTTTATATTTGCAGCTCATCCATAGCGGGTAATGTGCAACTTATACGCCACTCGAAAAGCGGGTTTTTGTTAAGAATCAAAGGGGAATTGCGTGAAATTTCGCGTTTCCGGCAGGTCGCGAGGGGAATAAATCACATTCGCGCAATTTTGAATTTATGCGGTTGCGCGCGCTTTCGAGCGGCCAGCGGCGAGGCCTCGACCAACCTAGCAAGTAGAGGGGTAGAGCCGGATTAGTTAAGTTCTAGGCTTTAAGAATGTCAGCAATCGTGGTTAAGAGTTTTTCCGCTGAATAGGGCTTGACCAAGAAGGCTTTGATTTTCAAATCGGATGATTCAAAATTTCTCGTGCTCTCCGTCAGCCCGCTGCTGGCAATGACTCTGATCTGCGGATCAATTTTGCGCAAAGCGCGAATGGTGGCGGTGCCATCCATGTAAGGCATCATCATATCGGTCAAAACCACTTTGATTTGGTCTTTATTCTGAGCAAAGATGACCACAGCTTCGGTGCCGTCGTTTGCCGTCAGCACGGAATAGCCGAAGGCTTGCAAGGTGCCTCGGGTCACTTCGCGAATGCCTTCTTCGTCATCAACCACCAAAATCAACTCGCCGTGCCCACGCGGCAGTTGGGGAATCACTTCAAGTTGTTGCTCCGGTAATCCGGTTTCAATAGCCGGAAATGAAAGCCGGAATTTGGTTCCCTTTCCGTGTTCGCTATAGACATCAACAAAACCGCCGTGGCTTTTGACAATCGCCATGACGGTCGAAAGCCCCAAGCCGGTTCCTTTCCCTTGTTCTTTAGTGGTAAAGAAAGGTTCAAAGATTTTATCAATGTGAGAAGCGGGAATCCCCATGCCGCTGTCTTCCACGGTGATCAGGACATAACGACCCGGCTTGGCTTCCAGGTGGGTGCGGGCATAGGTTTCATCATACAGACGGTTTTCCAGGTTGATGGATAATTTGCCGCCTTCCGGCATGGCATCGCGCGCATTGACACAGAGATTCATCAAGACCTGATGCAATTGCGTGGCATCGCCTTTGATATTCCACAGCTCTTTGTTTTCGGGCAAATGCAGCCCAATATCTATAGACCGAGGCAAGGTGTCTTTGAGCACTTTGACAATCTCGCGAACAATATGTTTCGGTTGCAGGGCGATGCGTTCGCCTTCCAATCCGCGCGCAAAGGCGAGCACTTGTTTGATCAAATCGCTGCCCCGTTCAGCATTTACGCGAAGCGTTTTAAGCAGCTTTTGCGTCTCTTCATCGGGATGGCGCATTTGCAGGAGTTGAATGGATAAGAGAATCGGCGCTAAGAGGTTGTTGAGGTCGTGGGCGATGCCGCCGGCCAGCGTTCCGATGCCTTCCATTCGTTGAGCGCGCAAAAACTGGGCTTCGAGTTTCTTCTTTTCAGTGACATCCGTGTTGATTGCCATAATGGATTTGGGCAGTCCGCTGTCGTCGCGCACCAAAGTCCAATGACCTTCCACCACGAGCTCCTTCATCTCGGTATTGTGCTGGCGCACTTCGCCAATCCATTCGCCCCGGTCAATGACCGTCTGTTTGGCTTCGGCAAATCGTGACGTTAGACCCTGGTAGATTAACTCATGAATTTTCCGACCGATGGCCTGGTTTGCCGTCCAACCGTACAGGCGTTCCGCGCTCTTATTCCAGAAGAGAATTTGATTTTGCAAATCATGGACGATAATGGCATCGCGCGCATGGTCGAGCAAAGCCGCCTGTTCGCGCAAGCGTTCCTCATCGCGCTCGCGTTGGGAAATATCCCGGATGATCACCGTATAAAATTTTTCTCCGCCGGTTTCCGTATAAGAAATTGAAGCTTCGATAGGAAATTCTTCACCATTGGTGCGCAGACCGAAAACTTTTCCAAGCGCCCCCATTGAACGCTTGGTCGCATTGGTCACGCCAAAATTCGGGATGTGATGACGATGAGCGGCGCGAAAACGCTCCGGAATAAATTTGTCGAGCGGTTGTCCGATGGCTTCGCTCGCCGGGCAGCCAAACATCTTTTCAGCAGACGCGTTAAAAAGCACAATGCGTTGCGCCGTGTCGGCCGTAATGATGGCATCCATCGCTGAATTAATAATGCCGGCAAGTTGCATAGGACTGTCCAGAAACCGTTGGCTGAGGATGGCGGTGAATTGGCTGAAATCAGAAGTTTCGGGCAAGGCGTCCTCGCTTTTGCGCGAAATTTCTTTATCGCTATTTGATGCTATACGCTTTTCCATATGCCTGCTTTGGATAAACTTCCACTTTACTCTAAAGGTCTATCTTAACCTAAGGGTCTAAGGTAAATCTGATGACCTTATTTTTGTTTGAAATTTATCCTAACAAGGTAGCGTTTTATCGTACAAGCATCGAAACAAAAAGAATTGAATAAAAGTGCGGAACTATCAGGCTCGGTCATCCTTCGCTGATGCCGGTTATCTCGTCAATCACAATGCGAAAGATAACAATCTCTTTACGAACGCTGGTGGTCATATCTTCAACGGGAGTCAGGAAAGGAAATCGCGTAAGAATTCTTCGCATAAACCACAACCGCTCTTCTGGGTCAGTAATCTCCTGATAGGTGCCAAAGGCAAGAGCGCTGCGCCAATTGTAACCGCTTTTCACTTCCTGGACTTGGATGCAAGCTTGCGGATTCTGGCGCAGCGCATGAATTTTTTTGCCGATTGTTGAATGCACGTAAATGTTGCCATCGTGATAGACATAACTAACCGGAACCACATAGGGACCGCGCTCGGTCACACACCCTAAATGTCCGGTATGCCCTTCGCTTAAAATATCCTGCGCTTCACGAAGACTGAGTTGCTTCACCATAAAAACCTCTTTCTACTCCACCGGGGTTTCAGGTGTACGAACAATTTCAACCGAACATTTGGCATGGGAGGCGACGGCCTGGGATACCGAGCCTAAAAACATGCGTTTGAGTCCCGTGTAACCGTGCGAACCCAGCACAATCAAGTCAGCTCCCCATTTTTCAGCTTCATCAACAATCACACTCTTGGGATTGCCCTTGGCAATTTCGGTATGGATTACGAGCGTGCT
The DNA here is from genome assembly GCA_044868105.1 of Blastocatellia bacterium. GTDB lineage: Bacteria > Acidobacteriota > Blastocatellia > UBA7656 > UBA7656 > JBFMDH01. The sequence continues at coordinate 9,344 of JBIOWC010000731.1, read as the reverse complement.
TTCGGCACTATTGAACATCTCTACCGCTTTATCGAGCGCATCATTGGCTTGTTGTTTTGCGGATTTATCCATCTCTTCCCAAAAGTCCGCCGGTAATGACCAGACTTCCGTCATATAAGGTTGAAAAGGCTCCATCACCGAAATGATTTTTACTTCACTGTCGGCGGGCCAAGGGCGCTTGGCCAGCGATGCGACAGCCGCATCGCTGAACACCGAACCATCCACAGCTAATAAGATTTTCATGACTCTCACCTCCTTAAACAAGGCTTACTCCATTGCTCTCCAAATGCAAATTGCTCTCCAATTACCCCCGGTTCGTTAAAACGATTGGACGTAAGGGCCGAGCAATTAATGCCGGACAAGGCGATTGCCGTAAGACTCTGTCTGCGTTTGAGCCGAAAAGCGTTCGCATTCCGTACCCTGTGCCGCTTGCCCCCAGGCAAATCAAGTCGATCTTCTCTTCTTCCGCATAAGTCAAAATTTCACGATAGGGCTGTCCTTCGCGAATAGCCTGCTTCAGGTCACACCAAGCCAAGGCCTCCAGGGGAATCACGCCATTGAGTCGCGCGGCGGTCATTTGAAAGCCGACATCTACACTCAGCGGCAATCGCGACAGTTCGGGCGCTTCGGAATTTTGTCGTTCAGGCAAGACATGCAAGAGGTGGAGTTCGCCTTGATACTCTTCGGCCAGCGACAATCCGTAAGAGAGCGCGAGTTCCGCGTCGCTCGAGAAATCATAGGCGACCAATACACGTTTGAGGTGCGCCGTGCCCGCCTCATTGACCCAATCTTTTTCTTCCGGGTGAGACACCAACACCGGGCAAGGCGCCATGCGACTGATGGCTTCGGCCGTTGAACCAAGAAGCGCGGAAAATTTCGGACGACGACGCGAGCGCATGACAATTAAATCGGCAGATAATTCCGCGGCCCGCGAAGCGATAGATTCAGCCGCGTCGCCTTCGACCAAAAGCAAGCTCCAATCAATCTCTTCCAAGGCGTGCGAGCGCTTGTGTTTACAAATGTAATTTTCCAAAGTGGCTTTAATTTTCGCGCGCTCTGAAAGCGCGACAACTTTGTTGTCGTCAATACAATGCATGAGAAAAAGTTTCGCTGAATAATCTCGTGCCAGAGCCATTGCATAACGCAAAGCTTCGTCAGAATCGTGCGCAATATCAACCGGGCAGATGATACGTTTAAAGCCAATGCGTCTATTCTGAATTTTTGATAATGGCATCATGATTTCCAAAAAAACCTTTTAGAATTTTCTTTCACGTTGGACAGATTAAGCACTGTGCAATGGGTGTGCCGCTAAGAATCCGGTCAAATCCTGAGCGTTTTGCGAAATAATGACCAATGCAGCGCGTAGATTTACGCAATTGTTAGAACGGTGAAACCTGAAGGATTGTGAAATCGCTGTGTAAAATACCGCTAGGCAGGCTAAAGGTTTGGGCCGGTCAGCGCCCGGCTCCTATTGCAATGGGCGGCTTTGCCGTTAGCCCGATAACCGGGCTTCGCGCTTGAAAGCGAAGGCCTTATTTTTCCGCACTCGCCTCTTCAAGCTTTTTCAACCGATAACGCAACTGGTCGCGGGAAATTCCCAATAACTCGGCGGCGCGCGTCTGATTGCCATTGCTGCGGTCAAGCGCCTGCTTGACCAGCGCCATCTCCAAATCTTCAAGGATGAGGCCTTCCGTCGGTAAGGTAAACGCGGCGGGCGCGGATGCTTCAAACCGGTCGGCGCCGCCTGGCGATTCTTGCGCGACGATGGCGAGGGGCTGTTTCTGCAAGGATGCCAGAGGCGCAATGGCCGCTTCACTTTCTGAAGGTTGGCTGATTTCCGAGGGGATTTCCCGTTGTTGAACCGAGGCCATCTCCATTCTCTCGAAACCGCGCGGCAAATATTTCGCGGTGATGATGTCGTTATCTTCGAGAATCATCACCCGCTCGATGACATTTCGCAGTTCGCGGACATTGCCGGGCCAAGAATATTGCAAAAACAGGTTAATGACTTCATGTGACAAGCCGCGAATGCGTTTACCAAACCGTTTGTTGAATTGTTCAATATAGTGATTGGCAAGAATCAACACATCATCGTCGCGCTCTTTGAGCGGCGGAATTTCAATTTGAATAACCGAAAAGCGATAATACAAATCGAGGCGGAATTTGCCGGTTTCGCTCTCAGCTTTCAAATCCCGGTTGGTCGCGACAATAATCCGCACATCAAGCGAAATATCTTTCAACCCGCCGACGCGACGAAAAGCGCCTTCTTCGAGAACTCTCAGCAATTTCGCTTGCAGACTGAGTTCCATTTCACCGATTTCATCCAAAAACAGGGTGCCACCCTGGGCTTGCTCAAACATGCCCTCTTTGCGCGCTTTGGCATCCGTGAAAGCGCCTTTTTCATAACCGAAGAGTTCCGATTCCATCAGGCTTGCCGGAATCGCCGCGCAGTTGATGGCGACGAAGGGTTGATTGCTTCGGCGCGAAGCATAGTGAATGGCTTTGGCGACCAAATCTTTTCCGGTTCCCGATTCGCCTTGCAAAAGCACCGATGAAACTTCGCTTTCGGCCACCTTTCTGCCCAATTGAATGACCTCGCGCAAGGCCCTCGATTCTCCGATTATCTGGTCAAAGCTGAATTGCCGGGCGCGTTCCCGGCGAATGCTGCGCACCTCTTTACGCAGGGATTGCGCTTCTGTGCCATTGCGAATGGTGACTTGCAGCTCCTCAAGGCTGAGCGGTTTGCCAATGAAATCATAGGCTCCGCCGCGCAACGCCGCGATGGTATTTTCCACGACAACTTCGGAAGTAATCATAATGACAACCGCATCGGGTTGACGACGTTTAATTTCATGCAAAGCATCTAAGCCCGAACCGTCCGGCAGATTGATGTCCAACAAAACGACCGCCGGTTGCTCTGTCTCAAACTCTTTTAACCCTTGAGCTACACTACCGGCTTCGATGGTTTCATACCCCCAAGTCCGCAACGCTTCACGGAGCGTCCAACGCATCATTTCCTCATCATCAACAATTAAGACTTTTTCTTTCACCATTATTTTTTCCAATCAATTTGGGTTAGACAACAATCAAAGAATGCTATTATAACCGATTAGTAGAAGGTGCAACCATAAAGGAAATTGAGGGATTTGTCAGCTAAATTAGCGATAAATTTCAGCTCCTCGATGGCTGAAATTGTTAAACTCCCGAGGCCATTCAGCTTTTAATGATGAACGGGTAGGAGAGCCGGTTATGAGAGCCGTCGTGCAAAGAGTAAAAAGCGCATCTGTCAAAGTAGATGAAAAATTGGTTGGCGAAATCAAGGATGGGTTACTGGTGCTGCTCGGGGTTGCGCGAGATGATACGGAGGAAGAAGCCGGTTACTTGCTTGATAAAACCCTCAACCTGCGAATTTTCAGCGACCCGCAGGGCAAGATGAACCTGTCGCTACTCGATAGCGGCGGAGCCTTACTCGTGGTTTCTCAGTTTACCTTGTATGGGGATGCGAGAAAGGGACGGCGACCTTCTTACATTGATGCAGCAGAACCTGAAAAAGCCAATGCGCTATATGACTACTTCGTTGAGCAGGCGCGCCGCCAAGGGCTGCAAGTGGAGACCGGAGTTTTTCAAGCCATGATGCAGGTTAGCCTTATCAATGACGGACCGGTAACCATTTTGCTTGATAGCCGGAAAAACTTTTAAGGGCTGAAATCGAACGTTGCCGCTCGACCTCAGCCCTTAATCTCTATCAACTATTAGAAAAGCTGACTAGGCGTTCGCATTGCCCGGAACCGGGGGAATAATCGGATTGAGCATTGACGGCTTGGTTTCAGCTTTCGGTTTGTCTTCGCGCGCTGATGATGGCGGCGTGTCATCATCAAGCGGTAAACCCGCCACCAAACGACGAATCTGTACGCCATCGAGCGATTCCCGTTCTAGCAAGGATTCAGCCAGCCGTATCATCGCTTCCCGATTTTCAGTAATGATTTGTTTGGCACGATTGTATTGCTCGGTAACGATACGTTTGACCTCTTGGTCAATGCGGATCGCGGTGTCTTCGCTATAATCCTGATGTTGAGCAATCTCGCGTCCAAGGAAGATCTGCTCTTCCTTTTTACCAAAGGTAATCGGGCCCAAACTTGACATACCAAACTCGCAGACCATTTTTCGCGCCAGTTCCGTCGCGCGCTCAATGTCATTGGAGGCGCCGGTCGTCATGTGATTGAGAAAAATCTCTTCGGCAATTCGGCCACCCATTAAGATGGAGATTTGTCCTTCGAGATAATCTTTAGTGTGCGAATAGCGGTCGGCTTCCGGCAATTGCATCGTGACGCCTAAAGCCATCCCCCGTGGAATGATTGAAACCTTGTGCACAGGGTCGGCATTCGGCACTTTGATACCGACTAGCGTGTGGCCGGCTTCGTGATAAGCGGTGTTGCGTTTCTCTTCATTCGACATCACGATTGAACGCCGTTCGGAACCCATTAACACCTTATCTTTTGCCCACTCAAAATCCATCATGGCAACCGCTTTGCGATTGTAACGCGCCGCATTGAGGGCGGCTTCGTTGACCAAATTTGCCAAATCCGCGCCGGTAAATCCCGGTGTGCTGCGGGCAATCACATTGATGTCAACGTCATCACCCAGCGGTATCTTGCGCGTGTGAACCGCGAGAATGCCTTCGCGTCCTTTAACGTCGGGGCGATTGACGACCACGCGACGGTCAAATCTGCCGGGTCTGAGAAGCGCCGGGTCAAGCACGTCCGGGCGGTTAGTCGAAGCGACCAGAATTACCCCGTCGTTCGATTCAAACCCGTCCATTTCGACGAGCAATTGATTCAGGGTTTGCTCACGCTCATCGTGCCCGCCGCCCAGTCCGGCGCCGCGATGGCGACCGACCGCGTCAATTTCATCAATGAAGATAATGCATGGCGCATTTTTCTTACCTTGTTCAAAAAGGTCGCGGACACGCGAGGCGCCCACGCCGACAAACATTTCAACAAAGTCCGAACCGGAAATTGAAAAGAACGGCACATTGGCTTCGCCGGCAATGGCGCGCGCCAGCAGCGTTTTGCCGGTCCCCGGAGGGCCCATCATTAAAACGCCTTTGGGAATACGCCCGCCGAGTTTCTGGAATTTCTGCGGGTCTTTCAAAAAGTCAATAATTTCCTGTAACTCTTCTTTGGCCTCTTCAACGCCCGCGACATCCTTAAAGGTGACCCGTTTTTGTTGATTGCTGAGCAGCTTGGCGCGGGATTTGCCAAATGAAAGCGCCTTATTGCCGCCCGATTGCATCTGCCGCATCATGAAAATCCAAAGACCGAGAATCACTAAAATGGGCGCCCAACTGAATAGACTAAATACCCATTGGCTTGATGAGGCGCTCTTGATATTGATCTTGATGCTTTTGGCGGTCATCTTGTCTACAATATCTTTTTGGATAAATTGATTGGTAACCGGCGCTTCAAATTTATCGCCACTCGTCAGTTTACCGGTGAATCCGGAGTTCTCCTCTAAAGTGGCTTCTTGAATTTGCCGCGGCTCGGCATCAATTTTCTGAATTAAATCCGTATGATTGAGAACAATCTCTTTCTGACTGCTTCGACCTGTGAAGACAGCATAAAGCAGAATTGCTCCGCCGATAATTACGACCCAAAAAATCGCTTGTCTAACTGTTGAATTCAACCTACTACCTCCGAAAAATACGGGCGCTCAACCCTGTTTCAAATTCTAGCCTACATATTTTTGATGCGCAATCACTTCCAAAATTCACAATGAATTTATTTTTCACAGCCGATGGATTACGCAGTTCCAGGTTAAGGGGATTCAAGATTCAAACGTTTGAAGCTTGTAAGATAGCAAGGCGCTCCGTCTTGTTATTGGCTGCAAACTTTATGGCGGGGGGCAATCCCGGTGACCAAACATACTGACCGTCTGATGTTGCAACCACTATCCACGTTGCTCGACGGCTTGCGGCGATTTTATGGTCAATCATTAAATTTTTCAACTTTTTAATTTTTCGCTGCCCGATAACCAAAGCTTTCTCGCCCGCTTGTCGGGTTCTGATGAGGAGCCTCTCAGGCAAAAGCGCATCATCAAGGGCAACCGTCAACCAATCCATACCGGTTCGCCTTTTCCCGTCTTGCGTCTGCTCAACCACAGCTTTCAGCAAGGAGATATCTTGTTCGCGTTTGATGCACAGACGAAATTCGCCGAATTCAATCAACTGGTCTTTGTCCGTGACCGCGCAAGGATTGACCGGCGCCGCGCCGGATTGCGCAGCCCGCTGTTTGGGGCTCAATTGTTTGGGGCTCAAGGCAGCCGGTTCTCCTGAATTGACGACCGGCGCAAAAACCAGCGCCTCAAACTCGCGCCAAACCTCTAACCCGTCAGGAAGCCGAATACGATTTCCGCTGGCATCGTCTTCCAACAAAGCTTCCAGCGCTTTGATGTGCGCCATTTCGATTTCCGACAGTTGCCTCCTGTCCGCCAGTATATTTGACCGGCGCTGCCGAATCGCTTCCATCAATAACCGTCGCCGTAGGCCGGCCGGATGTTTGATAATCTCGTTCACCGAATAAGCAAAACGTTTTTCATCAGGCTGACCATCTCTTAAAGTAAGCGCCGCTTTTTCGAGCAAGCGGTGCACCAATTCATCTAGCGCATCCTGATCGGCAGCAATAATCTCGGCCGTTTGCGCAAGATGTTCGACAACCCGCGGGTTGATGTCGCGCAACAGTTTTAAAGCTTCGTGACGAATGCGATTTCGCGTGTAATCCAAACTCTGATTCGTTGCGTCAACGCGATACTCAAGCCTTCGCTCCGCGCAATACCCTTCGACCTCTTCACGAGTAATACAGAGCAACGGGCGAATGAGAAGTACGCCGCTCGCCGCTCGCCGCTCGCCGCTCGCCAGTCGCCGGTCGCCGGTCGCCGGTGCAGCGGGAAGGCTATTTGAAATTTGGCGGACCGCACTTGGCCCATATTCAGAGTCCCCTTCCCCGATTCCCGACTCTCGCCGCTCGCCTCCCAACTGATGCTCAAAGCGGTGCGCGGCAACAGCAGGGCGCATGGAGGCCAGACCGCGCAATCCCGCGCCGCGCGCCAGGCGCAACAGAAAAGTTTCTGCCTGGTCGCTCATGGTATGCCCCGTCGCGATGCGGTCGCAGCCGGTTTTTATTGCCGTATCGAGCAAAAATTTGTAGCGCGCTTCGCGGGCCGATTCCTCAATGCCCTTCCGATTTTTTTTGGCGAGTTCATGGATGTCAATGGCGGCAACGGTCGCGGGAATGGCCAATTTTTCAGCCAGTTGTTCGACAAATTCAGCGTCCCGCTCAGACGCTTTCCCGCGAAGCTGGTGGTTAAGATGGGCAAGGTGAAGCCGGATGTCTTGCGGATGATTTTTCTTTTTGCCCAGCGCTTTTTGCAAACGAACAAAAATATCGAGCAAGGTAATCGAATCGGGGCCGCCCGATAAAGCGATAACAACCCCCCGTGCCTGCTTGAGCAGGGATTCGCTTTTGATAAAGCTCTGTACTTTTTGAAAGGCGCTTTTGGCTGACATGCGAAAATAATTTTGGCAATTGCGTCCTGAGGCGACAAGAAGCGTCATGGTCGAGGTTGAAAATAGTTTCTCGCCAAGAACGCCAAATTACACCAAGCTCGCCCAGCCGATCATCTCAAAGAAACCTTGGCGGGCTTGGCGATTCTTGGCGCCTTGGCGAGAACCCCTATTTGAGAAGAGCGCTTTTCGACTTTTACAAAACCTGTTTGGCTTACCACAAAGCCTCTTCGCCATCGAGCCAGTCTTTGGTCATATCGCACCACAGCGCCAGCCCGCGCCACTCGCCAAAACGCGAATAAAAGCGTTCAATCTTTTTATCCGGGGTGGCGCGTCCTTTATTGTAGGTCTTTGCAAACTTTCCCCGCACCCAGGAATCGAGCGCCAGTCCATCGTAACGCCCGACTAAGCGCAACAAATTTTCCGCCGCATAAGTGCCCACGCCTTTGACGCGCTTCATTTCGCGCTTGAGTTTATCGGTCGGCAAAGCGCTCGCCAGCCAGCCTTCAAGTTGGAGAGCGCCCGAAGCGACCTGCTCGGCTATCTCCTGCAAATACGGCGCGCGATAACCGGCGCGAATCTTTTCCCGATAAAAACTTTCCGGCATCGCCGCCATCGCTTCCGGGGTCGGAAACGTACGCCCGCCGCCGGCTGACGCTTCGCCCAATTCATTGACCAGTTGATTGACCATCTTATCCGTGAGCGCCCACGAACAATTGGTTGTGCAAACTGTCTTGATTAAATCTTCAAAGACCGTCGGCGCGCGCAGCATTCGCCCCGCCCCGCTGCGCGCAATCCAGGCAAAGTCTTTATCGCTGGCGAGCACTTCATAAAACGAAGACAAATCATCATCGAGCCTGAAAATATGGCGCACATCGCGGCGGACCTTGGCCTCGGCGCGTTTGCTTAACTTGCGCGGCACGCTAACGGTAATGGCGCCGCTGCCACCCGTGATGGTGACCTTGACCGGCTTTTCGCCATCGAGCGCAATGACCCGCGTCATCGCCCAGCTCTCTTTATCAAGCGTAAACGGCGGCAGATCGTACCAGCCATGACTGATTGCCGTGCGTTTGAAATTAAATTGCTCAGGGGTTGGTATTGTCAGTTGCATAATAAACCGGTTGGCAGAGGTTAGATATCAGCTGTCAGATAATCGTGTTCTGTCCTGAAATCGGCAACTGGAGCCGCTTTTAGGGTGTTCACTGACTACCATATCATATCAAACATCTGCCATCTCTTTTTTATAAGAAACCCGCATCACGGTTTTAATATTGCCGCGCACATTGAAGTCGCCTTCGATGGCAACCGCCAGCGGGTCACACGCGCGAACGAAATCCTCGAGAATTTTGTTCATCACGTGTTCATGAAAAATCTTCACGTGGCGAAACGAATTGATGTAGAGTTTCAAGGATTTCAATTCAATGCAGCGTTCATTCGGCACATAGTCAATCTTAATGGTGGCGAAATCAGGAAAGTCCGAAAACGGGCAGATAGCCGTAAATTCCGGACAGGTAAACGAAATCTGTGTCTCCTTGCCAAGGTATTTGTAAGCGAAGGTTTCAAGCGGAAACAACTGCATCTCTTCTACGGGCGTTTCTTCAATTACCAAACTCAAATTTTCAATTACTTCGACAGTCATCCTCTTCTCCTTTTTCCCCTCTGCGGTGCAGAGCGGTTTTAGACTGACCTTGACGGTCAGGTTTCAGGATTGGTTAATGGTTTAACTAAAAAGTCAGTGTAGCAGTAGAGAATCGCTTACGGCAAAGTCCGTGCCCGGGGTAGCGGA
>JBIOWC010000730.1:0-3290 GCA_044868105.1 Blastocatellia bacterium | reverse complement strand
TCGCGATGAAATTTCAAACGCGCAAAACGGATTTCGAGAAAGCCCTCGGATTTGGCGTTGATGAATCGCGCCTTGCTGAACTGGCGGGCGGCACCTCGGCAGTGGCGGTTTATGACATTGGCAAACTCGAATTGGTCTTTGTTACTGAAGTGGCGCGCGAAAAAGCGATTGCCAACACCCTGTTTAAAAACTTGCCGCAATTCCAGGAACGCTCGGCGAAAGACGGCAGTTATTATGTCCGCGAAGTCCAGACCGACGGCGGATTTTTAACCCAACAATTCTGCTTTGCTCATGTTGAAGGGAAGTTGATGGTGACGACCACCGAAGGCTTAATGATTCGCGCGCTGGCGAATGCGAAAACGGCGAGCGCGGACAGCCTGTTGACGGATGTTTTGGAAATCACCAAACAAGCGCGGAGTTTTAATGCTCAGGACGCGACCTTGTGGTTGGATCAAGGGAAGCTCAATCGCAACCCGCTTTTTAGAAGCTATTGGATTTATGGAAATATCAAAGAGCAAGCGCCGGATTCGCTGGCAAAAATTGAAAGCGGATTGATTAATTTGAAATTCGATGCGACGGGGGTGACTGAACAACGTTGGTTCAAATTCACCGAAAATCAAAAATCCGGCCATCTCAGCGGCGAACAATCAACGGCATTTTTGAAATTCGCGCCGCGTGACGCCCACCTCTTAGAGATGCAGGCGACGGCCGGCGCGGCGCTCAACGACACCGCTTCGCAGACCCTATTTGGCAAGGCCTTTGACGAATCGGCTGCGAAACCGGAAAACCAAGAGAACGAGCAGACCGAAGAAGAAAATCAAAGCAGCAGCGCGCGCCGCGCCGAACGCTATGCCAACCTCGATGCGCGGTTTGACCGCGATGTTGACGATGCGCAGACCAAATCTAAAGCAACGAATCACGCAAAACCCAAAATTCAAGCTCCAAAATCGGGCAACCCTTTGGAAGCGATTTTGAAATCGGCGGTCGCTTATTCAGAGATGGCGCGCTCGAAAGATGACGTTGGAAAACCCTTTGTGCATTTTGAACGCGCCGTCGTGGTTGAGATGAAAGAGGCGGTTGATAAAGCGGCGCTTGAAAGAATTGTTGCTCAGGAGATGCGCGACCGCTTTGTGGTCGCAGGCGTTGACCCGCAACTCGCCTGGCAAGATGAAGGGGCTGTCCGTTACTTGGCGCAAGCGCTTTTAGAGCAAGGCGCGGCGTACGCGATTTCGGGCAAGTATCTGGTGCTTTCATCAAGCAAGGAATTTGCGCGCGACATTTTGCAAGCTGCCGCCACCGCGCCGCCGGCAACCAAACTGGATGGTGAACTCGAATTTTACGGTGTGGTGCGTATCGCCGCCGCCAAACCGGTGTTCGACAAATTGATGAGAAAACTGGATGGCAAAGTGGAAAAACCGGTTACCAAAAAGACCGATGATGAAGAGAGCGGGGAAGCAGAGATTAAGTTTTTCAGCGATAACCTGTCGAGTTTTATCGCGGCCTCTTCGATTCGGGAAATACGCGTTCGCCGCAATAGCGATGGCGCAATTGTAGCGGAACGGGTGGTCTATACCTGGTAAGTTTGTTGCGCCGATGGATAGCCGGCTGGTATTTTTTATTCACAAAAGAGCTTTGAGTAAGAGGTTTCAATGTATCGGAAAATATGGGTCTTGATTTGTCTGGCAGCGCTCTCGGGGTGTTCCCTGAAAGGTCATGAAGCGCCGCCCGAAGATGTAGATAAGGCAACGCTGCTCTTTTTTCAACGGCTGGAAGCGGCGCAATACGAAAAGATTTGGGACGACGCGGCAGAATCCTTTAAAAAGGTATCCCAGAAAACCGAAGTGCTGGAGAGTTTGAAACAGATGGCGGCGCTTGGCAAAGCCACTACACCGGCGCGCGTCGAGATGTATTTTAAGGATGAAGACGGCAAACGCGCCGCTTTCCCGAAATATAGCGTGCATTTTGAACAATCCAACGCTTCTGTCCTCTTCAAATTTGTTGATGAAAAGGGCGAATGGAAAATGGGCGCTTTTGAAGTCAGGCAACGTCCCAGTTAGCAATCAACTTCATCGGTCTAATACCATCCATGTCAAAACCTAAAATCGGCATATTAATTTCCGGGCGCGGCTCGAATATGGTTGCCTTGCTTGAAGCGATGCGCGACGGGCGGCTGAATGCCGAATGCGCTCTGGTTATCAGCAATATCGAAACGGCTGCCGGTTTACAGAAAGCCAAAGAGTTCGGCATTGAAACGCTCTTCTTGAGTCACAAAGGACGCACCCGCGAAGCGCATGACCGCGAGATGGTCGCTGAACTGCGCAAACGCCAGGTATCGCTGGTCTGTCTGGCGGGTTATATGCGACTTATCAGCGCCTATTTTGTTCGTGAATTTCCGCATCGCATCTTGAATATTCACCCGTCTTTACTACCGGCTTTTCCGGGGCTGGATGCGCAGAAGCAGGCGCTCGAATTCGGCGTCAAAATTTCGGGCTGCACGGTTCACCTGGTTGATGAAGAATTAGACCACGGGGCTATCGTTTTACAGCGCGCCGTTGAGGTTTTCGATACGGATACGCCTGATACGCTTTCCGAGCGAATTCTTGAGCAAGAGCACAAGCTATACAGGGAAGCGGTTGCGCGGGTTTTGAATGACGGGTTTTGCGTCGAAGGCCGACGAACTTTTTTAAGAGAGTAGAAATTAGAGGTTCGTACAACTAAGAAATTAGTCCGCCTCTAAGTTTTTAGCTTTAAAAAAAATTAAGGCAGCGACCCAAGTGTCGGACTGCCTCGAATGAATGATTCTACCAGCGTTAATTTTTAAGTGGGTCGCTGCTCGTCTGGTTAGAGCTTTTGAATCATTAATTCCGTTGCCTAACACATAAAAATATTTTTGCGATTTTTACCTTCCGGGGCACCAGTGAGGCACCTTTAGTTAATTAGGCCATTTCCAAGGGTTGTGCCATCGGTTATATCGCTCCATAACAGGTCACTCAGATTCTTCACATTTTCTGATGGCTTATGGACCTACTGGGTTGTTGTTTGTTAGTTCGCTTGCCCGAGCATTTCCAGCACCACCTTCATATCACGAGTTTTAGCGTGGGCCTTGGCCCCGGCCGTGTGTCGGAATAGGTGCCCTCCATGCTTGTGGGGCTCCCGCTTGATCTTTGCCGCGTCCATCGCCGCATAGAGCATAGAGTCGCGGAGGAATCCCTCAAGGTAGGGCCATCCGGCTGAGGTCGTGAAAATGAAGTCGGTCGGGTTCTGAAATGGCGATTGCGCCAAGGTGTCTT
>JBIOWC010000729.1:0-7503 GCA_044868105.1 Blastocatellia bacterium | reverse complement strand
TGAAGCGGCGCGCCGCGGCACTCCGGTCATTGCGACCAATTATTCGGGACCGCTCGATTACCTCAGTCGCGAAAATCATTACCTGGTTCGCTGCAGCGTCAGTCCCGTGCGCCAGCCTTATGTTTATTATCACCCGCGCATGAATTGGGCCGAGCCGGATTTTACGCACGCTACGGAACTCATGCGCGCGGTTTTTGAAAACCGTCATGCCGCAAAGATGTTGGCGGGCGCGGCGGCCGAACGCATTCGCCGCGACTATTCGCTTGAAGCCATCGGCAATTTAGCGCGCGCGCGGTTGCTTGAACTTTTAAAGCGCGCTCAACCGCAAAAATGGAAAGCCCTCACCAAAGGCGAGCGGCGCAAAACTTTTGCCCCCCGGTTGCCCATTTCCGGCGATTGGTACGACGAAGATTATTTTGAAACCGGCACGAAAAGCAATTGGGAGCAAGGTTACAACTGGGGGCAATTTCAAGCGCTCTTTCGCGACACGGCGAAATTTCTCACGGCGATTTTTTCAGAGGCGCACAGCTTTCTTGATGCCGGCTGCGCGAAAGGGTTTTTGGTGCGCGCGCTTCGCGAACTGGGCAAAGCGGCGCACGGATTTGACCACAGCCCCTATGCCATTCGGCAGGCGGACGAATCCATTCAACCGTTTGTCACACAGGGCGGTGTGGACGACATCACCTTCGATAGACAATTTGATGTGCTGACCGCTTTCTCGCTTCTGGAAAGCTTGACCGAAGCGCAGGCGCTCACCTTTTTATCGCGGGCGCGCGCCTGGACAACACAGGCCCTGGTGGCCACCATCTCGTGTTTTGAAACCGATGCGGAAGCGGCCTTTTTCAAGCAAGAAGATTTCGACCTTTCACACATTACGATAAGGAGCCGCGCCTGGTGGGACGAACTTTTTCGGCGCGCCGGTTGGCGACAAGACGCGCTGCACAGGGTTGCCGAACGCGTCTGTCAAACTCAGGAACTGCCGAAGAAAATGGCCTGGAAATTATTTGTTTACTCGCCAGGCGATTAAAGGTGCAAAGATGATACCCGCTTATTTAACTGCAGATCGCGAAACCGTCGAAGCCGTTTCAAGACAGTATTGCCAAACCGCGCGCCTCAATGACCAGGCGGTGCTGTGCCGCGTGCTGAGCAAATATATCTTTTATGCCGATGCCGCCGACATTGGGCTGACGCCGCATCTTTGTCTGGATGGGTTTTGGGAATCGTGGGTCACGATTGCCATGGCGCGCCTGCTAAAACCCGGCATGAATTGTGTGGATGTCGGCGCTAATCAAGGTTACTTCACCCTGTTGATGGCCGATGCGGTTGAAAGCAGCGGACGGGTGTTGGCGCTTGAACCGAACCCCTATTTGCTTGAACGGCTCCGCCTGACTTTGGAAGTGAACGGATTTCTCAATCGCACGACGGTTGTGCAAAAAGCCGCCTTCAACACAAACGGAGAACGCGCGCGACTCGCGATACCGATAAACCGCGCCATGGATGCGACCCTGTATGAAACCCCGAATGGCGCAACTGAATCCTTAGAAGTTGAAACCGTCAGGGTGGATGACCTGACCGGCGATTGGGCGCAGGTTGACCTCATCAAAATAGATGCCGAAGGAGCCGAAGAAAAGATCTGGCAGGGGATGCGCGAGACCATCTGCCGCCATCGCCAGCTCACCATCATTATGGAGATGCGCTGTTCACGCTACGCCGACCCGCAGGGCTTTGTGCAGCGCATCGAAGAAGCCGGTTTTGCGCTACGCCATATTGAATATGATGGTGAGGTGCGCCAGTTAACCAGGCGACAATTACTCACCGAGAGGCCGAATACGGATTGGATGTTATTTCTCAGTCGCGCTTGAACAAGCCTGAATTTACGGAGGCCACCCGTTATGTTATCGCATATCGTTCCGTTGATTTTAACCTGTGACCGGAATGTAGAGATTACCGAACAATTCATCACCTCTTATCAGGCCCTGCAGCCGAAACTCCCGGACCCGGTCGTTGTGCTTGACCTCAGCAGTTCCGTAGCGCTTTCCGGCAACTATCTCTCCCTGCTCAGTTCCCTCAATCCGAAGGTCGTTTATGTGCATGCCAGAGAAGCCGGGATGAGCGCTTATGATTCGGTGCAGGAAGCGGCATTTTTTGCGCTCGAAAAGGGCCTGGCGGAAAGCGCCGAAGGCGACGCGATTCTCTTTATCGAAGATGACATTCGGTTTTCCCCGAGCTTTGCCGTTGAACTGGGCGGGCTGCAACTCGGGGCCGATGTGGGACTCGTGACGCTTTATGCGCCGGGCAATGGGTACGGCGCGAATCCCATTGATCCGAATCATTTTTACGGTACCCAGTGCGTGTTGTTCCCGCGCCCGGTGGTGGCGGAAATGGTTGCCAATCGCGAGTACATCTTTAAGCGCTTCTACCCCGGCTATGACATTCGTTGGAGTCGTTATTTGGGTGAACGCGGCTATCAGTTGTATGCGACCGAGAAAACCTATGTGCAGCATCTGGGAGAACGCTCGATTTTGCACAATGGTTCTTCGCACACCTCGAATCGTTTCCATGACCCGTATGCAGAGATGAGCGCCACGTATGACCGGGGGTTTTTTGATATGCATACCTATTGGCGCGAGGAGTATGAAATCATCGCCACCCTTTTGCATGACTTATTGGATTTTTCGTCGGTGATAGATTTCGGGTGCGGCAACGGATTTATCCTCGCCAGATTTTTGCAACTCGGCAAAACGGTGCGTGGCGTGGACGGGTCGCAAGCGGCTCTCGAAGCGCTCGCGGATGGGTTGCGTCCGTTCGTGGCGCAACAAGACCTGACGATTCCTTTTGAGCTGGGGGAGTTCGAGTTGGCGATTTGCACGGAGGTTGCCGAACATCTCGAATGGCGATTTGCGGATGCCTTAGTTGATAATATTTGTGCGCACGCGTCGCGCTGGATTTATTTTACCGCCGCGCTGCCCGGACAGGGCGGGCATCAACACATCAACGAACAACCGCACGAATATTGGATTGAAAAATTTCGCGAGCGCGGCTGCGAACTCGACACCGGGCTTACCGAATTGTTGCGCCAGCAACTGCGTGACGCGATTCATACGATTTGGTGGTTTCCACAAAACTCGATGATTTTTCGCCGCCGTTGAGCTTATTCAGGTGAAACGGTTTGCGCCGGTCACGCGGGTTAACCCGCTTCGGGCTAACCGGCTTCGGGCTAACCCGCTGGCGCGTCATCTAGGCGCCAGCCGCTTTGAGCAATTCGCATGAAAGATAAACCAAGCCTTCTGGTGCAACTGGCTTCTGGCGTCGGCAACATTGTGCTGGCGACTCCGTTGTTGGTTGCCCTGCGACAAATGGGTTTTGTGATTGATGTGTGGTTGTGCGCAGATTATCCGCAGACCGCCGACCTGTTCAAAGATTGGAGCGCGATTCGCGCGATTTATCACGCCAGTTCTGTGAAGCTCAATCATCTGGAATATGATTATCTGATTCCGGCGGTGCCGCCTTTTTACTGGCAACGCTTTGCCAGGTTTTACAAAAATGTTACCAACCTCGTGCCGCGTCCGTTCGATGGACTATTTTATCAAGACGAACAGGAATACTATCTCTGGTTTGCGCGTAAACTGGGATACCCAGAAACCGAAAAACCGGTTTACGCGTTGCCGATTTCGCCCGCCGATGGTTTGGGTGTATCGGCGCAAACTCTGATTATTGCGCCGGGTTGCAAGACCGGCGAAATGGCGGCAAAACGCTGGCCGCACTTTCCTGAGCTGGCGGAAAAGTTTTCCGATGTCGCGCTGGTCGGCACGGCCGATGATTTACGCAAAAGCGATGGCGCGGCGTTTCAATTTCCGGCGCACGTTCGGTCGTTTGTAGATAAATTAACTTTGCGAGAAACCGCAGAGTTGCTGGCTGCGGCCGGCGCTGTGGTGAGCAATGACAGCGGGCTGGCGCACGTGGCTGCGGCGACAGGAACGCCGACGATTATGATATTCGGGCCAACTCCACACCTGACGCTCGGTCAATTTCCCGCCAATGTTCGCATCATTCGCCAGGGGTTGGCGTGCGAACCTTGTTGGTTCAATCGAAGATTGCAGGCTTGCGCCGAACGCCTGGATTGCTTGCGTAATCTGAGTGTTGAAGCCGTTGAGCAGGAAGTGAGAACTTTTTTGCGGTGACGCTTTCAGTTATCGCTAAGGAAAACTCAAAGGTTATCTTCGCAGAGGGCGGAGGTTCGCGCCGGTTTTTACCGGCTGTCAGGCAGGTCGAGGATTTTACGAATCTCAAAATCCTTTCGGCGCAAAGGCTCCTTTCACCGATAGTAGCCCTTGCGCTTTGCGCCACGCCGATAACTGTCCGCCGTGATGGCCTTCGTGAAAGACCAGGGCTAGAAGATGATGGCCGATGGTCGGTTGTGCTTGCGCAAGAATTTCATCGGCGATGGGTCGCGCCAGGTCTTCGATTTTCAGGTGTCGAACCGTCTCAACCCGGCGTGCGCCGGTGTGAGCGAGCCTTTCAACAAGAATAGATTTTGACTCATAAAACTCTCTGGAAGAAACCGGCGTTGTTCCGGTGTATTTACGTAACAAATCGGGGAAATCTTCGGCAAGGCTTTGCCTATTCAGCAAGTGTAAAAGGTATAGATCTCCGAGCAGCAGATGCCCGAGAATCCAGGCCGGATGATTTTCACCCGCTACGGATTGCCAACACATCTGTTCATCGGGCAAATCTTCGACCAGGGTTAAGGTCTGTTGCCGCGCTTTTTCAAGCGCCCAGGCTAATAGCTCATTCATTGATGAAGACTCCCGATTTTGTTAGTGCAGATGGTGTAAGCGTTTACTAAAAACTCTCTATCACCTTTGTGGTCTTCGTGTTCTTTGTGAGAAATCTCTACTGAAGTTTAACTCCTTGCCGAGTCAAGACCGGTTCTCACAAAGGCCACAAAGAACACAAAAGACCCGAAGGCGTCGGCCACAGCTTCGATTCCCGGTTAATTCAATCACCCCTGCTCTGGTCAGGCTTATTTAATGGAGACTTTTAGGGTGTAGTCCGTTGCGCCGCGCCCCTGGTTGACGATTGATAGTAAATGATCGCCGCCCGTCATCTCGACATTGAAATTCTTTCCGCTGGCGCTTCCAGCATTGACAATCACCGCGCCGTTTCCTGAAGTGATGTCAATGGACATCACCTGACCGGCGCGCCCGTTAATCAGGTATTCGGTATAGCCTTTGGCAGCTATTTTGCCGCGCACCGTCGCCAAATGGCTGCCGCGACGAAAGCTGATGCGTCGTTGCGCCAGCAAATCCGCACCTGACCAGGCCAGCACGAAAATGATAGCCAGGGCTCGCAGACCGGTTTTTCTAACCATTACCGCTCATCCTTCTTTTAGAAAAGTCGTAAGTAGATTCACGTTTAACCTAACCCGAATCAATCCGCCGGGCCCGGCGCCTTAGCACGAACCGTAAAAGTTCACCGTCATTTGCCCATCACGCAAGCCCGACGACGCTCACCTTCAGCCGCAGACCGATTTATCAACTTCCAGGCGCGCGGGCTTGTCGGCTGTAAGGTGAGGCGCGACACATCGAGCGTTATAACTCGCGTATCCAGATGTTTCGATAGCTGACGGGATTTCCATGGTCCTGGAGTTCCAAGGGCTCCTTGAGGCTATGTTTTTCGTAGGCCGGCGTGCCGATGTAAACCGTGTTCCCCTTCAACTCGACGTGGTCCTGAACCAGCACGCCGTTGTGCACGACGGTGAGGTATCCGGGGGTTGTCACCTTACCGTTTTCGGCAAAGCGAGGCGCCCGGAAGAAGATGTCGTAGCTTTGCCACTCGCCCGGTTTGCGGCTGGCGTTTACCAGCGGAATATATTGTTTATAAATGCTTGCGGCCTGACCGTTAGAGTAGGTGACGTTGTTGTAAGAATCCAACACCTGAACCTCATAACGTCCCTGCAGAAAAATCCCGCTGTTGCCGCGGCCCTGTCCTTCGCCTTCAACCTTCTCAGGGGTGCGCCACTCGATGTGCAGCTGGCAATCGCCGAAGCCCCGCTTGGTGTGGATGTTGCCAGTGCCTTTGGCGACCGTAAAAGCGCCGTCCGCGACATTCCACTTGGCGGGCCCGCCACTGACCTGCTGCCATTCAGAGAGGTCTTTTCCAGAGAAGAGAACAATGGCATCAGACGGGGGCGCACTGCCTAAACCCGGAGTGATCGTCGTCGGCACGGGTTTCCATACTTCTGTGAGTTTGGGGTCTCCCTCGGGTTGCTGTTGTTGAGCGAGATGGATGGGCGGCAACAGCAAAGTGCCGCCGACGATTAACAGGATTACCATTATTAAGCGCGTTTTCATGACTCCTCCATTTGTCAATTTCACGAATCGTTAACTTCTGGGTGAAGCGGTCTGTCGAACGACGGGCTTGAGCGGGACCGCCTGATAACATAGCGAATAACCACTTGAACCACGCTTCGGCGGCTCCGGTGCAGGTCGAACGTTAGGCCGCCGCCACCAGGTGAGCGACCTGCCCGACCTCAGGTGCCATTCGCCCTAACTCTGCTACAAATGAATTTATAGCACAAGCCTCGACTGAGATATTCATCTCCGCGAAGTCGCTCGTTCCTGCTGATAATCGAGCATCAGTTCGCAATCTTACTTGCACTATCGCGTGGCCGAGTGAGTCCACACAGTAGAACCTGAAACCAGCCCCGCCACCTGCATAAGCAGCCTCGAATGTCCCTAATTCCAACTCGCGTGTATCGCTAGGGCTGGCGGGAAAACCCCGCAATAGATTTGCAAATCCCTTTAGAGCGTCTAAGTCTGCATAGACATCTGCTTGTCCAGCAAACACGCCGTTGCATGCCTGGACTCGTAATTCAAGCAAGGGCTCATCTACATAAAAGATAGAGATTTCGACTCCAGTTTTTATCATAACCTAAGCTGTACTAAGGTGCCTGAGTGGCCGCATCAGCCGGCGTGCGCCGTCGTCCTCAAAGAACAATAAGCAATTCGCTTCGCGGTCTCTGCTGAATGCTAATGTTAGGCCACGCCTTAGATGCCTTAGGGCATCCTTATCGAACCTCTATGGCCTGCGACTTGGGGAATGTGGGGTTGTCAGGGAAAAACCGAGAAGGTTCTCCCTGCGTTCTTCGGTACAAATTGCGAATTGTACAGATCTGCCCATAGTGTTCGGCCAAATGTACGGCTTGGTGAAAGCTTAGAAGATGCGCTGGTCGTGCGCCTGAAAACCCCTGGTAGGCAAGTTCGGTATGCTGCTGCAATGCTTCCGGTGAAGTCTTTCGCAATACCGCCAGGAATTGCTCGTAGAGCTCTTCCAATTCGCTGAAGTTCCGTGCGAAATCCATTGGCACCGCAGCAATCTTCGCTTGATCTACCGTCGCATCAACCGGCATCGGTGCACCGTTTTTGAGGCTGTTCAGGTGCCACTCCGCCTCAATACGGAGATGCCTCACGATAGCGTTGATATGATTGGCTTGGGGCAGCG
>JBIOWC010000728.1:0-9198 GCA_044868105.1 Blastocatellia bacterium | reverse complement strand
AGCAATGAACAAAGAGCAAGGCCTAGAAAAATAGATACGTACTTCTTCATGAAAAGAAAACCTCAGATAGATAGAGATGGGTGCGGGAGACGAAGCCTGCGGAGTTATTTCTCCGCAGGCTGTTGTTGTTCAATCTGTTGTTGTACAGCAGGCGCTTTCTTGCTGTTGATCCGTTTTGAAATATCGTTGTAGATAATGAATCCCATCAACAACATCAAGGCCACAAAGCCGACTTGAATCATCTTCTCTTTTATCTTGATGGTGAGCGGCAAGCCGAAGAAACCGAGTACGGCTTCAAGTCCAAGCATGAAAATTAAACCGCCATCAAGAACTGGAATCGGGAAGAGATTGAAGATGCCCAGGTTGAGCGACAGCAGGGCCATCAGCGAAAAGAGCACCACCGGCCCGGCTTTTACTGCCTGGCTTGAAAGGTCAGCGATACCGACAGGACCGGAAAAGGTTTCGCTGACTTTGCGCTTGCCTTCAAATATCTGACCGATTGCCGTGGCCGTGAGTTTCACCATACGCCAATTTTCGTCAACCGCATAAGGTATCGCTTCACCGATGGATTTGGGTTTGACGATGGTCTCGAATTTAGGTTGCGGTCTAAACCCGATGCGATATCGGCCATCGCTCATTTGCGGGGTTGCGGCAATTTCCACTTCCTTGCCGTTACGGTCAACAAGTAATTTAATCGGCTGCCCGTTGCTGGCGTTGATGCCGTCAATGAGTTGCTGCACACCGGCTGGACTCTGTTCAAGGGTTTGCCCGTTGATGCTTAAAATATGGTCATCGTTTTGCAGCCCGGCCTGGGATGCGGGACTTCCGGTTGCAATGCTGGTGGCGATGATTTTCGTTTTGTCCTGAATGAAGCCATGAGCGCCGAGGCGTTCCCCTTCAATGTCATGCGACCGGATTGGCAAAGTCAACTCTTTAAGCTCATTGCCGCGTTTAACCGTGACGGTCGCAGATTGACCCGGTCGCACAATCGCGTATTCGTCAACGTCGCGCCAGGTGGGATTTTCCTGGGCACCTATCTTCATAATCACATCGCCGGGTTGAAACCCTGCGTTTGCAGCCAGTGAATTGGCTTCGACGGAATAGATTTGCGCGGGCTTATTTCGGTACGCTTCTTCTTCAAAATAGAACATTGAAACGACGGCAGGAATCAGTAAAGCAAAGAGAATATTGACGGCCGGGCCAGCGACGGCAACGCAGAACCGTTGCCACTTCGGTTTTGACATGAATTCATACGGCGCGCCGGTAACTTGTTCATCAAGATTTTCGCCTGACATCTTTACGTATCCGCCAAGCGGTATCAAACTCACCCGGTAATCGGTATCGCCGCGTTTGATGCCAAACAAGCGTTTGCCAAACCCCACGCTAAATACTTCAACGCGAATGCCAAAAAATTTTGCCACAATAAAATGTCCGAACTCGTGTATGACCACCAAAGGTCCCAACACCAGAACGAACGCTAATGCCATCATGAAATAATCGCCCAAAATGAATCTCCTTAATAAAACTGTTCAATAGTTTGTAAAATTCGGTTTTTCAGCTCTCTTATTAGAGATGCCAAAAATACGTTCTAAGTTTATCGCAGCCGCAAAACCGTGTCTATAGGTTAGTCTGCAATCCTTTTTGGGTTGAGCGGGTGAAGCGAATTCAGACAACTGCATCTGGATATCCCGATCCGCTTCTCTCCGCTCAATCCGAAGACACCCTCTATTTTTCATTCAGCAACTAGTGACTTAACTTGGAGCGAATCCAAAAAATTTTCCTCAACTAGCCCGCGGCTTTTTTCGTCATCACTTTTTCGCCGGGACGATAGCTGCGTTTGGCATTCGCCTTAATTTCTTCCAGGGTAAACCACGCCGGCTTAAATTCCCGCTTGGCGTAGAGTTCACACTGATCGAAATAGTTTGAAGAATTGGGGTCGGCGCTCTGACTCATCACCAGGGTGGTTCGCGCTTGCACTTTCGCGCCGAATTCAACAACCCCGACAAATGACGTTCCGGCAACCCCGTAATAGCGTTTATTGCCGGGTTCGGGGCGCGCGTAAAAATTATTCACTACGCCAAGCCAGCCCGGGGCGCCAGCAACCGGCAAACTCTTTTTCCCGTCGCCGAATTTTTCCAGCTCGCCGCTGGATTGAATCTTTTGCAAACGGTTGATGTCGCCCCAGGCCACCTGCCAGGTTCCCCAACCAGCTTCAAATTCTTTCAGGGTATCTTCGAGCAATTTAATTCTCAGCCATTCGTCTTTATTCCCCCGCCAATTGGCGAGTTTATAAAACCACATGGCAAAGAGGGTCATGGCTTTTGAATCTATGGTGCTGATGTGATTCCATTCTTTCAACAGCGTAATTGCCTCATTTAATTTTGCGGCCCGCGCGCTATCCGTGCCCTTCAATTTTTCCCAATCGGCAACCAGGTCGGGAATGTAGGTTTCCGATTCGATAATGTAGGTATCCCAACCGGCACGCGCCCAATCCTCGAAAGTGAATTTTTCATTGCGCGAGAGAATGCGTCGCGAAATCCGTGCCCGCGCGTTATCCTGTTCGCGCGTCATGTAATCGGGGAAACGCACGGCTTCCGGGTTGCCGTCCGTGGTGGTTGTAAACGGCGTTTGATTGCAATTTTGTAGATAGCCGGTTCGCGGATTCGTCATCTGCGGCAATTCATCAAAGGTGTGAAAGCCTTGCCATTCGGTTTCGGGATTTGCGCCATCAACCGGTTTTTTCCAATCGAACTTTTGCAAGCGTCGGGGAACCGAGCCGTTATAGACATAAAAAATATTGCCTTTGCTATCGGCCGCCACCGCATTGAACATCGGCACGTTACAACGCGACATCACTTTTTTGAACTCCTCAACCGTGCGCGCGTGCCCCATGTCGTACCACTCTTCGACCATGCCGCCTTCGACAAATCGCGCCATTTTGAGCGCCATTGGTACGCCGTTGCGCACGGCAACAATGGGCCCGTGATGGGTCTTGCGGAATTTGAAAGATTTTGCGGTCAGGTTATCGCCGTTTTTGACTTTGATCTCTTCCGTCCATTCGGTCGCCGTTTTAAAACCCGTGCCATAGCGATAATTCAGGGGATTTTGCGCATCCTCGAATTTTTCGGCATAAACGTCAGCAATGTCCGGGTCGTTGACCGTGTGGCTCCAACCCAGCGTTTCATTGTGTCCGATGGTCGGAAACCCCGAACCGTAAAATGACGCGCCAGACATATTCCAACCCGTCGCGCTGTGTACGTGACCTTCGTACCACTGACCAACACCAAAGAAGGGTTGATGCGGATTGATGAACAACATGGCATTTCCCGATGCGCTTTTTGCCGGGCGAATGGCCCACATATTCGAGCCGATGATGGGTTCGAGCGCGGCGGCCTCTTCGTCCTGGGCTTCGCCGAGTTCACCATTTGACCCCGAAGAGGTCATCGGCGCGTTGGTATCGGCATTGCGCACGGCGGTCTTAATTTCATCGGCGCGCAAGCCGGATTTGCCAAAGATGAACTGCTGATAAAGGGCGTAGCGGTTGAAGGCAAAGACCATCCAGCCTTCAAACTGGGTGATGAGCTGGGGTTTGACTTGCGGATTGGCCGCCAGAAAATAATTCAGGCCATCGGCAACCGCATCGCTGAGCATTCTGGTTTTCGGGTTTGAGCGGTCATATTCGGCTTTTGCGAGTTTGGTGATTTCCAGGGCGCGATTCATTAAATCATCTGCGAGTTTACTTTCGCCATAAACCTCTGCGGCGCGACCAAGCGAACGAATATAGTTGTCTTCAACCTGCCAGAAATTATCTTCAGCTTGAGCATAAACGTAGCCGAAGATACAAGCGGCATCGGTCGGCGCATAAACGTGCGGCACTCCGTAGGTGTCACGATAGATGGTTATTGAGCGCGCGATACGTTCAAGGCGAGCGCTACCCGGATTTTTCACTGGCGTTGCCAGTGTCGGAACGCTTGTTGAAGCAAACGAGAGCGCCAGAATGGCGAGCCTAGCGATATATAGCTTGCACCTGGAAACGATAGCCATAAGTCGGCCTCCTTAAATTATGATTCGGTCGTGTTGATAGAGCTTACTGATTGAGAAAGTAGGATTGTACAACCCCCGACGGCTACGCGCCATATCGCAACTGCTAAAACGATTTGTGCGTGAGTTGGCTGAGGAATCAAGAACCCCGACGGCAGAGCAGGTCGGGTGAATTTGGCGAACGCCTGGCATTCTTTGTGAGAACCTTCCTTCTGGTTGAAGATTATTGGGAGGGCAGATTAGTTTCTCGCAAAGAACGCCAGGCGCCGCAGCAAACGTAAAGACGAGGGTTAGGATTAAGGGGCCGGAAATGAGCGAATCTTGATATTGCGATACCATACCTCATTGCCATGGTCTTGCAAGAGGATGTGCCCTTTCCTCACTTCACCAAACCCGGCGATGGTCTTGTACTTGCTCTCGGCGATTAAGGCTTTCAACTGCGGACTGCCTAATTCGTATTCCACAACCTTCGCGCCGTTAAGCCAATGCTCGACGTGGTTGCCGCGAATTATCAACCTGGCCTGATTCCACTCACCGACGGGGCGCAGGACTTTGTTTTTAGGGGCAATCAAATCATAGAGCGCGCCGGCGGTCCGATTGCCGTTTTTACCCATTTTGGCATCCGGGTGTTGGTCATCGTCGAGCACTTGCATCTCGAACCCCAATCCCGAATGACCGCTGTTTACCATCTCTTCGGCGATCAGATACTTGATGCCGCTGTTGCCGCCGGGGCTGATGCGCCACTCCAATTGCAATTCAAAGTTATCGTACTTTTCGGTGGTAATGATGTCGCCGCCATTTTGACTCTGCTCGCCACCTCCGGCGACATGCTTAATCGCGCCGTCAGCGATGACCCAACCTTCTTCGGGAAATTTTTCCCGGCGAAATCCACGCCAGCCGGTTGTCGTCTTGCCGTCAAAGAGCAGTTTCCACCCGCTGGCCTTTTCCGCTGCCGTGAGCGTATTGGACGGCGCCGCCGTCTTGGATTTGCCGGAGGCCGGTGATTTCTGCTGCGCCGTGGATGCAGCTGATAGACCAAATAACAAAATCATCAAGGTGAGCGCGGCGCCCAGACAACGCTTGAATGTGCGCCTCGCTGCAAGCTGTAGCTTAACGGTTTGCATATACATATTGACTCCCTCATTAAGATTGGCGTTATTTCGCGGGACTAAAGTTACCAGCGGATGATGCCTTCAGGGCATCAACGGTAATCCCCGCTGCCCGGTCAGTCATCGGCGCGACACCTGACGGACGCTTTCAAGCGTGATGCGCTGTTTCTGCCGGTACGACATATTTGCCATGTGTCCCGCCACGGCTGAACGATAGCCAATTTCAACGGGTGCATTCGGTTCCTTGCGCGTGCGTACACATTCGACGAAGTTGGCGTAGTGGTCGGCGTCTTTGGTTGGTCCTTCGAGCGCCTGGCCATCGGCGCGATTGTCCTTTTCCGGATAGTAACGTAAACCTGATTCGGATTTGCCGGTGACCATATCCGTAACCCCCATCAAACGTTCGATGGTGCCATGTGAGCCGAGAATGCGGTCGCCAATTCCGTAATGCTTATTGCTGAATGTGGATTGCCAGGTCACCACCAGGTCGTTCGGAAAATCAAGGGTCACGGCGATGGTATCGGGGACTTCGCGCCCGTCTATTTCCGAGAAGACGCCGCCGGACATGTAGGCTGCGGTCGGCAGCGGCAAATCAAGCGCCCGCATGACGAAGGCGACCTGATGAACCATATTCTCAGTAACATTGCCGCCCGAATAATCCCAGAACAGGCGCCAGTTGATGAATTGATTGGCGTCGAAAGGGCGGCGCGGGCGGCCGTTAAGAAAGGCCTCCCACTGCACATTTGCGGCGGTGCAGTCCGTAGGGACAGGGCGCACCCACTGCCCCTTGCCGCGCGGCGTGTTGCGGCTCATCCAACATTCGACCGAGGTGATCTTGCCGGCCAGCCCGTCTTTGAGCCATTGTTTTGCGTCCGCGAGATTGCCAGAGCTTTGATGTTGCAGCCCGATTCCCACCACCCGCTTCGATTTCCTGGCGGCATCAAGACAGGCATCCGCTTCAGCAATAGACCAGGTCATGGTCTTTTCACAGTAAAGATCCTTACCCGCAGCCAGGGTGTCCAGAAAGTGGCGCGTGTGGCAATGCAACGGCGTTGCCACAATCACCGCGTCCACCTCCTTCATATCCAGAAGGTGGCGATGGTCAGAGACCGTTTTGGCTTGCGGGGCGAGTTGTTTAACCTCCTCAAGGCGCAACGTGTAAACGTCGGCGGCGGCGACAAATTCAACATTCGGCGCCTTGAGGAACTCCCGCATCAACTCTTTGCCGCGCGCCCCGGGCCCGATGATGCCCAGCCGGACACGGTCATTTGCGCCGAGCACGCGGCCCGTCGGGTAGCTTAGACTGAAGGCTGCGCTCGCGGCCGCTTGCTTGAGAAACTCCCTGCGGTTGGTCGCTTTTTTCGTCATGGCGATTGCTCCTTGAATTAGTGAAGATGCTCTTCAAACCGAAATAAATGGCTCACTGAGTTGCCAGCGTTGAGGACACCCCTTTCTCTATCATGACTTTGCTCCGGTTGGCAAACGCCGGCCAAGTAATTACCCGCCCCTGCTTGACAAGCCAACCGGGCAGGCGCGATTCTTTAGGCTCTCAAATTTACTTAGAGGTTTTCTCGTGCAACTCGCTCGCGTCGTCGGAACGGTCGTCGCTACGGTCAAAAATGATGCCCTTGAAGGGCGCAAATTGCTCCTCATTCAACCGCTCAATTCACAGCTTGAAGCCTATGGCAAACGAATGATTGCGATTGATTCGACCGGGGCCGGGGTGGGCGAAATCGTCTTCTGGTGCAGAGGTAAAGAGGCCTCCTTTCCCTTTGACCCATTGCCTGTGCCTACGGATTGTACGATTGTCGGCATTGTGGATACGGTCTATACCGATTTTGGATTTTAGATTTTGGATTGCCGCTGCACGAGCGATACAACGAGCAGCGGCGGCTGAGTTTTGCAGTCGAGTTATAGAAAAGTACCGCAACTCTATGGCCTCCGAGAATCTAAAATCTAAAATCTAAAATCTAAAATCCAGAATCATTATGCTGCTTGCAAAAGTTATCGGTAACGTTGTCGCTACACAAAAAAATGACCGCTATGAAGGCGGCCGGATTATGATCGTGCAACCCATCAATCCCGATGGCACATCTGCCGGTGAAGAGATGTTGGCGCTCGATTCGGTTGATGCGGGCATTGGCGACACCGTCATCATTGTGCGTGAAGGGTGGTCGGCTTCGACGGCTTCGATTGGCAAACCCGGCGCCGCCATTGACACCGCGATTATCGGGGTTGTGGATTCGATTGAAGAGACTGCTTAACTCAAACCGCGGAACCTGCCAAAATCGGAATACGGAATAGAGGGGAAAAGACCGAACGACCGGGAGAAGCAACCGCCGTCCAAATAGTTTTCCGCCGGTTTCGTTCTCTTGCGACTGTTGCGGAGCTTTTAAGTGGTTTGAATGGCTTTGAATCGTAAAAGCGAATTGATGGTTTTGGCAACTTTGTGAACCACCGAAGCCCCCTCTTTACCGGCGCTCTGAAAGGCCGCGCTAAAGGTTTTCTCTCCGGCGCGAAAACGAATCGTAATAATGTAGTCATACAAAATCTGCTCAATCCGTTTATGCTTTTCAAGGGCTTCATCATCAAGCACCAGCCTGCGCCACCAGGAGACTCGGGTTTCAACTTTGACCTTTTGAATATTATTGATGATGTGAGCTTCGATGATAGATTCGGCGGCAATCTGTACACGACGACTCCCCGGTAAATTTTCTCTGACCTCTATGCCATCGAGACTGACGGTCAAGCTGACCGGTTCGGGATTATCCAATCGCGCAATGCCGCCGAGGTAGTGTAATTCAAATTTTGTGAGCGCGAACTTTTCGGGCGTCTCATGATTGACGATGGGCAGATTGCACCACATGCAGCGGGTGGCGTAAACGGGACTGGGTCTTTCGCAATCAAAACATTTTATGGTCTTTGCACTTGTCGGTTCATTCAAGAGCATTCCGTGTATCCTCACCTTTTTACCTGGGTTTCTCGCCAGCCAAAATCCATCATGGCAAAAAACCACTATCCTAAGCAAATGACCAATAGGTTGGGTTTTCCTGAACCCTGAGCTTGTGAGCAAATCCGGAAACTGGGTATAGTTCGATTAACATTTCTGCTTGAATTGAGGACTGATTTTGGAAGCCAACAAAACGTTACCGACGCGCAGCATTCATTTATTCTTCGCCAGTGTACTGCCGGCCCAGTTCATGGTTTTTTTTCTGGTTTTTCTTTACCAAAGGTCCCCCCTCGTTGATGCGGCACATAATGCAATCAATTCCATTCAACTTGCCGATTTTTCCTTTTGGATGATGATGTGGAGCTTCTTTTGTGTGGGAACGAAGTTGCAGAAATTTCGCCAATCTAATGAGCCCACAACCGCCCTGGCGCGATTGAAAGCCATCTGGGTTTATAGCGCAATCACGCTCGGCGTTTTTCTGTGCCTCTCAGGGGTTTCTCTGGTTAAACAAGCAACCCTGGGAAGCGCCCTGCTTGAAATCGGGCCAGTCACGATTCTGGGAATGATACTTTTTTTTATCATGATAATTTTTGAAATCCGAACCGGTCGCCAAATTTCGGGAGGGCAAAAGAACCAGCCTCGCCAAACCTCGACGAACCCAACCAAATAAATGGCTAATGAACTACTTCAACGCGCGCTGCTGGTGCTGAGTTTGATCGTCTCGGCCATATTGCTGACGCGATTTGCGATTGATTTTGTGGGCGAGATGCCGCTCATTTTAAGCGCCCCTTTCGTTCTATTAGTTCTTTTGGCGCTTGCCATCGCCGCCTGGAACATCCGGCAAACTTTTCAACCGCAACGCGCGAAAATCATCAGCCCCTTGGCGCGAAACGTTTTGCTCGCCGCCATCCCGCTTAGCTTTTGGGCTTCGTCTTTGGACTGCTCAGGCTTAGCCCTGCAAGGGTGCACGCCGTTTTGCAGCTTTATCAAACTCGCCTGGATACCTTTGATTGCGGTGGTTGCTCTGGCTTCTATATTTGCCAAAAGCGATGGGCTGTTGGTGTTCATCGGCGCGCTCTCTTTTGTGCCGCTGGTGCC
>JBIOWC010000727.1:0-5334 GCA_044868105.1 Blastocatellia bacterium | reverse complement strand
CACCATCTACCGAGGCGAGCGTCAATCACTGGATGGTTGCATCAAGAGTCACTCGCTTGTAACCTATGCTCATGTTCAAATTCATCACCGCCGGTGAATCGCACGGCAAAGGGTTGGTCGCCATTATCGAAGGCTTGCCTGCGGGGCTTGCGGTTGATCTATCTTTTATTAATCGCGAACTGTGGCGCCGGCAACAGGGGTATGGGCGCGGCGGACGCATGAAGATTGAGCGTGACGAAGTTGAAATTCTATCCGGCGTGCGCCATGGTCAAACGCTGGGGTCACCGGTTTCCCTGTTCATTCGCAACCGCGATTTTGATAACTGGGTGGATGTGATGAACGTCGAACCGCGCGAATTTGCCGAAGAAAAACGCGCTCGTCGGGTTTCGCGTCCGCGTCCCGGTCATACGGACTTAGCCGGAGGGTTGAAATACGATACCCACGATTTGCGCGACATCCTGGAACGCGCCAGCGCCCGCGAAACCACGGCGCGCGTTGCCGTCGGCGCCTTCGCCAAATTATTAATCAAAGAAATCGGCATTGAAGTTTTAAGCCACGTCGCCATGATTGGCGGCGTCCCTCAGGAGCCAATTGCGGCCTCCTGGGAAGAGATTGCCGCGCTGCCCGATGATTCGCCTTTGCGTTGCGTTCACGAAGAAACCCAGCAACAAATGATCGCGTTGATTGATCAGACCAAAGAGGACAAAGACACGCTGGGCGGCATCTTCGAAGTGGTCGCTCATAATGTCATTGCCGGACTCGGCTCACACGTGCAATGGAATCGCAAACTCGATGGCAAACTGGCGCAAGCGGTGATGTGTATTCACGCGGTGAAAGCCGTTGAAATCGGCACGGGAACCGAGGTGAGCCGAACCACAGGGTCGCACGTCCATGATGAAATCGGCTATAATCAAGCGGCACGCCAATTCACGCGCCCGACCAATCGCGCCGGGGGCATTGAAGGCGGCATTACCAACGGCGAAGAGATTCGCATTCGCGGGCATTTGAAACCGATTTCAACGCTCAGAAGACCGCTCGCCAGCGTTGATGTGTTGACCAAAGAGGACTCGGCGGCGGCCTTTGAACGCTCTGATATTGTCGCGGTCACCGCCGCAGGGGTGATTGGCGAGGCGATGGTGGCCATTGTTTTGGCGGATGCCGCCCGCGAAAAATTTGGCGGCGATAGCCTCAAAGAAATGCAACGCAACTTCGAGGGCTACGCCGAACAGTTGAAAAATTATTGATAGCGCGACCGTCGCCCGACCCGCAGGCCTTGACGACAGGCCACTGTTGAGGCTTGGGCTGCGGATAATTTCAGGAACCATGAAAAATCTTGACGACATTGATAATGAAGTGAGCGAATTGCGCCGGTCGCTCAACGCCAGTCGCACCCACGGCATCCTATACTATTCGTTGCTCGTGGTTTTAATGCTGGTGGGCTTCGCGATAGGTTATGCTACTCATAATCTTGTCGGAGCGGCTATAATACTTATCGGGCTGGCGATAGTCGCCTGGAGAGAGGTGGCGCACTTTAAGGCGCGCACCAAAATTCTCTCACACGTGCTTGCCGAAAAACGGGCCGAGCAACGACAACTCGAAGAGATACATAAGGAGTTTGAGATAAAGTAATGAAATTAGAGATTGTAAAATACGGCGATCCGATTCTCACGAAACGCGCCGAAGAGGTAACCGACTTTGATAAAACATTACATAAATTGATTGATGATATGTTCGAAACTATGTACGCCGCTCCGGGCGTCGGGCTGGCCGCGCCGCAGGTTGGCCTACTGAAAAGACTATTCGTCATGGATTGCAGCAGCGGTAAAAATCCGAAACAGAAAATTGCCCTGATTAATCCGGTGATTGAACTGGAGGAAGGTGACCAGACCGGCGACGAAGGCTGCCTGAGTTTTCCCGGCATCTTTGTCCAGGTTAAACGTCCGCAGCGCGTCATCGTTCGCGCCCAGGATACCAACGGCAGCGAATTTAAACTCGACGTCATGGATTTGGAAGCGCGCTGTGTGGAGCATGAAACCGACCATCTCGACGGCGAATTATTTATTGAATATTTGAGCCCGCTCAAAAAAGATTTAGTGAAACGCAAAATCAAAAAACGCGTCAAACTCGGCGATTGGTAATTGCCGAGTTTCATTTTAATAGATTCTCAAGCCCAGTATGGTTCGAATATTGGGCTTCTTGCGTAATGTGATTTTGCTCAAACCTTAGCCGCATTCATACAGTTACATTCTTAATAAATTTCATTGGGTTGAACGCGTTTCAATTCAGTGCCGGTTCCAGTCAATCGGCTTTATCAGCTTCGGGATGACCTTATGGGCAATAAGCCACAGCCTACAAACGATCAGGCGCTGGTCTTGAACTATCGCGGCGACGAATTGCGATCTGGCGCAGATGGTCGAGGAGAAAAAATTTCGCGGCGACCTGTTTTATCGTTTGAATGTTTTTCCACTGAGGCTTCCGCCGCTTCGTGAACGCCTGGAAGATATTCCGCTTTTGGTTGGCTATTTCATTCAAAAGCATTCGCTGCGCCTGAATAAACGCATCACCTCGGTGCGCGCCGATGATATGGAAGCGCTCAACGCTTATCATTGGTCAGGGAATGTTCGCGAGTTGGAAAATTTCATTGAACGCGCGGTGATTCTCTCTAAAGGCAACCAGCTTGAAGTGCCGCTCGCTGAACTGAGAAAGCCGGTGGCGTTTTCCCAGCCCGATAAACCAGCGGCTCAAAATAGATTGATTTCACTCGAAGCCAACGAACGCGCTCACATTCAGGAAATTCTGCGCCACACCAACGGCGTTATCGGCGGCAAAGGCGGGGCGGCGGAAATCCTTGACCTGCCGGTTTCCACGCTGCGCAGCCGCATGAAAAAACTCGGTTTAATGTAACGACGAACCCCTACCTGCGCCGCTCGAAAGAGCACTTTTTGCCGGTCTTTTCTGCAAGCCTTATTGACTGCGCAGAGCAATCATCGGATCAATGCGGGTGACCCGCCGCGCCGGCACAAAACAGGCGATAGCCGCTGCAATTGCCAGCACTACCGAAACTCCGGCAAAGGTCAGCGGGTCATTCGGTTCAACGCCGTAGAGTAACGTCGTCATGACGCGCGTGAGTTGAAAGGCGATAAGCGCGCCGATTACCAGACCGACCAAAACCTGAATCATTCCCTGTCGCACGACCATTGTCATGATCGATTTTTGGGTTGCCCCAAGCGCCAGCCGAATCCCTAACTCCTGGGTGCGCTGGGAAACTGAAAGCGCCATCACCCCGGCGATTCCGGCAACCGTGATGACCAGAGCAAGGCCGGCGAACAACAATAGAAGGATGGTCGTTAGTCGCGGGGATGCCAGGGACTCGCTTCGGGCATCTTCGAGCGTCTGCACCCGATCAATCGCGGTCTCCGGGTCATATTCGTAGATAGCGGCTCTGGTCTGGCGCATCAGGCTTTCGGGTTCAACGCTAGAGCGAAGTAAAAGTGTGCCGCCGCCGAAGGATTGATGAATCGGATAATAGATTTCATCGACCGGTTCGCGATTCAATCCGTATTGTCTGACATTGGCCACTACACCGACGATGGTCGCCCAAGACTTGCCGTTATCAAAGCTGATGCGTTTTCCCAAAGGATTGTCGTCTTTGAAGCGATGGTTCGCCAGCGCCTGGTTGATGATGGCAACCCCAGGCGCACGGCTGTCATCGCTCTCCTGAAAATCGCGACCGGCGAGAATCGGCATCACCAGCGTTTTGAAATAGTCAGGACTGATGACCCGAAAATCTGCCTGGGGGTTCAATTCCGTTTCGCCAAGCGGTTGCCCTTCGATAATAAAATTATTAAAGAGCGAGCCGCCGTTTGTGCTCACCAGGGAATTGAGCGGAAAGTTGTTTGACATGGCTACAGAAACAACCCCCGGTTGATGTTGTACTTTTTCAAGCACGCCGAGTGAAAAATTTTTGAACTGTTCGTTGGTGGTGTACTTGGACCAGTTCGCGGTGACGCGCATCACCAGCACCTTTTCGGGATTGAAACCCGGATTGACATTCAGCAGTTTGTCGAAGCTTCTGAGCATCAATCCTGCGCCAATCAATAGCGCGAAGGAGACCGCCACCTGAGCGACAACCAGCATACTGCGTAACCGGTTGCGCAGGCGACCGCTGGTCGTCTGCGCGCTTCCCTCTTTGAGGGCCGCCTGCAGGTGCGGCTTTATGGAAAGCGCTGGCATCAACCCGAAGAATAAACCGGTGAGCACCGAAACCAGAAAAGTAAACAGCAGCACATAAACGTTCAGATTAATCTCGTCGGCGCGCGGCGTAAAACGCGCCGCAAAGGAGATGAGCAGATTTAGACTGACCGCTGCAATCAAAACACCCAGGAGGCCGCCCATCAGTGCAAGCAGCGTACTTTCGGTAAGCAGTTGCCTGATAATGCGGCGACGGCTGGCACCGAGCGCAATTCGCAAGGCAATTTCACGCTCGCGCCGCATCACCCTCGCCAGCGTCAGATTGGCGACATTGGCGCAGACAATCAACAGAACTAGCCCCGCCGTCCCTAACAGCAAAAGAAAAGTCGGACGGGCTTGCTGCGTAAGCTCCTGTTGCATGTCGGTCGCCGTGGCGCAGTGACCCCGATTTTTAGGGTAGGAGGTCGGGTTCTCTTCCTGCATGCGGCGGGCGACGGCATTGGCATCCTCGTTGGCTTGCTCGACATTGGTATTGGGTTTCACCCTGGCAAATACGCTCATCATTCTGGCATTGCGGTTCTGCTGGAATTGTTGGGAGGCGCGCAGCGGACAGGCCGATGTCGGCATGAAGACATCGTTTTCGTTCGGGTACTGCGGAATCGGGGGCAGCACGCCGATGACGGTGTGCGGGCGATCATTCATCTGAAAGACCTTGCCGACGACATTGGCATCGCCCCCGTGACTCTTCATCCAGTATTTGTAGCTGAGGATGAGGACGGCTTGCGCGCCCGGTGTGTCATCTTCAGGCAGGAAGGTTCGGCCATGAATTGGTTGGACTCCGAGCAGATCGAAAAAATTGGCCGAGACAACCGCCGCTTGAACGCGCTCCGGTTCGGCCCCGCCAAGCAAGGTAAAATTCAGCGAGTGGTGTTCGGCTATGGCATCAAGCGTTTGGCTCTGATTGCGATAGTCTTCGATCTCCTTGACCGAGAAGGTGAGATTCTTGATCCCAGCAAGCGGCGCTTGTTGTCGCAAAACAATCAGATTCTTTCCGTGCTCATAGGGCAAGGCTCGCAACATCACGCCGTAAATCACCGTGAAAATTGCCGTGTTCGCTCCGATTCCCAAAGCCAGCGTCAGAAC
>JBIOWC010000726.1:0-3451 GCA_044868105.1 Blastocatellia bacterium | reverse complement strand
TGTTGGATTGCCAGCAAGGTTTTAACGAAACTATCTTTAACCATATTCAACTCGCGCAAGGTGATGTCGCATTCGTCCAACTGTCCATCATCACGCAGCCGCGAAATAATCATCTCAACCATGTTGTTGAATTTTGCCGGCGTGGGTTCCTGAACCGTGCGCGAGGCGGCTTCTACGGAATCGGCAATCATAATAATTCCGGCTTCACGGGTTTGCGGTTTCGGTCCCGGATAACGGAACTCTTTTTCCAGCGCCGCCGATTCCGGGTCGGGAGAGACGGCCTTGGCTTTGTAGTAAAAATATTTCATCAACCCGGTGCCGTGATGTTGCGGAATGACGGCGATAATGCGCGGCGGCAGTTTATATTGCTTCGCCAACTCGATGCCCTGTTTGACGTGGTTGGCTAACACAATGGAAGACATCTTCGGTTCGAGCTTGTCGTGCGGGTTGCCGGAAAAAGTTTGATTTTCGATGAAGTAAGTCGGGCGAACACTTTTGCCAATGTCGTGATAGAGACAAGCGACGCGGGTAAAGAGCGGGTCGCCGCCAATGGCTTCGGCGGCTTTTGCCGACAAGAGTCCCACCATAATTGAATGGTGATAGGTTCCCGGCGCGCGTTCCGCCAGTTGCTTCAAAAGCGGCAGGTTCAGATTCGATAGCTCAAGCAATTTGATATTCGTGGTGATTTGAAATAACCACTCAAAAAGCGGCAACAGGATCGAAGCGAACATCGAAGAGAGGACGCCGCTGGCAAATCCGCAGGCGGCGTTAAAGAGCGCAATGGATAACCAGGTGAGGCCGCT
Source organism: Blastocatellia bacterium (assembly GCA_044868105.1). Classification (GTDB taxonomy): domain Bacteria; phylum Acidobacteriota; class Blastocatellia; order UBA7656; family UBA7656; genus JBFMDH01. The sequence continues at coordinate 2,648 of JBIOWC010000726.1, read as the reverse complement.
GCTGTTGGCCAGATTCGCTTCCGTCGCGCCCAACAAATCCAGCGCCAGCGCCGCCGCCGCATTCACCATCCCTATCCACAAACCGCCCATGACGAGTTCCGTGCGGTCGCGGCAATTCTGTAAATAATAAAGCGCGCTGACGCTGGTGATGAGCGTATAAATCGCCAGATAAATATTGCCCGACAGCACGCCGATAAAAACACTCAGCAGCGCTGAAAAAACGAAGGCCGCGTGAACATCCGTCAGAATGGTGACCAGGGCTGCGCCGACCGCCAGCGGCGCGAGATATTTATAAGCCATCTCGGAATTAAACGGCGCGTAAGAAACCCAATGGCTCATCACAAAGGCCAGCCCAAAGAACATTCGCGCCAGTCCCAGCGCCACGACAAATGAAGTGATTTGCAAAAGAAAATGGCGCCGCACGCGGACGTGGCGATTTTGATAACGCCCCAGGTATTGCCACAAAACCAACACCAGCATCATGACGATGACAACCGTTCCGGCAAACTCAATGGCGCGTTGTCCTGTGGGTCTGAGCGTCGAAGCCACCTCCAGCAAAGCGGCTTTGGCGTGCGTGACGACTTCGCCATGTTTGACGATCGGTTGCCCTTTGGGAATGCTCACCGTAATCATCGGGATTTCATCGCGCATGGCTTTGCGCCGGGCTTCGGTCTCGCCGTCGTTGTAATCCAGATTAGGAACAATCATCGAACCGAGAATTTCGCCGAACAGTTTGCGTTCTTTGGCATCGTAATCGGTGGGCCAAACCAGTTTCTCGGAACGCAGATGGGCGCGCGCCGTAATCAACTCTTTAATTGCCGTCAGGTCGGTGATAATGGTTTCGGTATTGTCGCGTCTATCGCGCCGCACAATTCCGGAGGTGCCGAACTTCACCAGTTGCGAGCGCGTGGTCACCACACCGGCCGCCATGGTTGATTCGAGATGGTCAATCATTAACTTTTCCAACTCGAAATTGAAGCGGTGTTTGACCAGCGCATTCAGTTGCGCGTCATCAAGCACCATGCCGGTCTCTTGCTGAATTTTTTCGCTGAGCCGGTCATTGGTCATCTCCGGGTCGGCTTCACGCCCGATGATAAACATCTGTTCAATTTTGCCGCGCACATCACGCGCATCTTTCGGCGCATAATCATAGACCGGCAAAATCGCCGCTCCGGCTTGCGAGCGCAAGCGTTCGGTTTCGGCCGGGTCTTCAACTTTCAAATCGTCGGGAGCCAGAATGTCCACTGGCGCAGTGCTGCCGGCCGGCAGCGCCTGGATCAGCGGTTGTTGATAACCTCTGAGCAACAGCATCGAAAGCCCGACAATGATAAAGATACCAACCCCCGCATCAATAAATGCCTGGTCGGAAAAGGTCGCAGAAAATCGCTTCACGCCGTCCATTAATCGGGCGACACGTTGCGAAGGGGTTGGTGATGCCTTGGGCATAAATTAGCGATTAGATGTCGGATGCTGGATGTCGGATTGAGTATCATTACCTTGAAAATGGCTCTCAGAGCCTCTTCTAGCGATATGGTGAATGGCTAACATCCGTCATCGGGTTTCACAGTTTTTCTTCAAAATTTGTTTTCGAGTTTTTCTCGTAGGCTTGAATAATCATCTGCACCAGGCGATGGCGCACCACATCCTTTTCATTGAAGTAGATGAATTCAATGCCTTCGACGCCTTTGAGGATGCGTTGCGCTTCAATCAACCCTGAGCGTTTGCCGCCCGGTAAATCTATCTGCGTCACGTCGCCGGTGATTACCGCTTTCGAGCCAAACCCGATGCGCGTCAAAAACATCTTCATCTGTTCCGGCGTGCTGTTTTGCGCTTCGTCCAAAATGATAAACGCCTCGCCAAGGGTCCGGCCGCGCATGAAGGCCAGCGGCGCAACTTCGATGACGCGCTTTTCAAGTAACTTGGTCACCCGCTCGTAATCAACTAAATCAAAGAGGGCGTCATAGAGCGGACGCAAATAGGGGTCAACTTTATCTTGCAAATCGCCGGGCAGAAAGCCGAGCTTTTCACCGGCTTCTACCGCCGGTCGCGCCAGGATGATGCGATTGACGCGCTTTTGCATCAGTGCCTGCACCGCCAGTGCGACTGCAAGAAACGTTTTCCCGGTGCCCGCGACGCCGATGCCGAATACCACATCGTTTTTTTCGATGGCTTCCATGTAGCGGCGTTGATTATAGGATTTCGCGACCACCTGTTTTTTGCCGGCCGGATTAATGCGCGCTTTCGTGAAGTAGTCGCGCAAGCGGTAGGCACGGTCTTCGGCGATCTGTTTGAAGGCCGATTTCAATTCGTCGTTCGACATGCGTTGGCCTTCGCGAAAGAGCGCCGCGTAGTCCGCAAGTATCTGCTCAACGACCTGAACATCTGCCGTTTCGCCTTCAATGGTCATCTCGTTGCCGCGCAGATTGACGCGCACCGGGATGAGGCTTTCGAGTTGCTTGATGTTTTCGTCATAAGGTCCAAACAGCGACTTTATGGCTTCTTCGGGTAAAGCTACGGTTTTCACGGTTGATAACTTTCCTGACATACAAAAAATGCGCTCGTTTCCCACTTTGGTTCACCAGCGCTATGGACGACATTTTCAGTTTATCGCGTCTGCATCATTCTTTCGGCTAAAAGAAAACTACTAC
>JBIOWC010000725.1:0-9350 GCA_044868105.1 Blastocatellia bacterium | reverse complement strand
GTGTTTGATTTCGCCAAATCAAACATCCCGTCAACCGCGTCGGCGATTTTACTGAGCGCCGCGTTGCCCGATTTACCGTCGCAACTGGCGCCGATAATCAAGCCTTCTTTTAAATATATTTCGCCTTTGGCTACCGATGAATCAATCAACATTTCGCCGGTTAATTTGCTGTTTTCTAAAATCTGTATGATGTCGAAAAGGCTGACATCGGCAAGGCTGCCCATTAAAACCTTATTAACCCGGGGTTCCGGTTTTTCAACGACTACCACAGGCGGCGGGAGGGCGGGCGCGGCAACCGCCGGCGGCGTATCCGGTTTGCGACTTTCGCGCAACTGACCGGTTACGGAAACCCGCGGGTCGAGCCGCTTGGCTTCGAGCAACCTTTCATTGGCTTTTTCAATATCACCGGCAGAGATATGCAAGCTGGCAAGCGCCAGACATTGTTGCGCGGCGAGATCGCGTCGCCCTGCTTCAATCAAGATTTGTCGGAGTTTTTCCCGCAATCCGACGTGACGCGGAGCGCCGTCAATGGCGCGTTCAAGCGTTTCAATAGCGCGATTGATCATTCGATATTTAACCAACAACTCGGCATCAATGATGGCGCTTTCGGGATCAAAATCTACAGGAATATTTCTTATCATGGCTCTCACTCTTTTACGAAATGCAGTCTACCATAGCGCAGATGAAGTGTGGAGAGTTTGATGAAAAAGGAACGATTACTTCCCCGAACTATAGACTGAAATGCGATATTTTTCGGCAAGTTTCAGCAGTTCGTCCTTATCAAATAGCAAGGTTTTTTTCGCCGTGATATGAATCGCCGTAGCCCCGGCCCGCTGCATCGTCTCGATGGTTGGCGGGCCAATGACCGGCACGTCAAAGCGCATATCCTGATTCGGCTTGGCGACTTTGACGACAACAAACTCACGCCCGCGGGTGATTTCACCGGCGCGGGTAATCACGGCATCCGTCCCTTCCATGGCTTCAACGGCAACCACGGCGCGGTCTTTGACGGCAATCGTTTGCCCTAAATCGAGCCGCGCAATTTCACCCGCCACCCAAAGCCCATACTCAATGTCTGCCAATTCATTTTTGCTTGGCGCGCGTTTGGTCATCGCGCCGGCTTCTGCAAGCAAGCCTTCTAAAAAGGTCGTTGAATCAACTAAGGTGATGCCCTGGCTTGCCAGTTCATCGGCAACCGCGCCCAGCAGACTATCCGTGTTTTTGGTCGCTAGCCGCGCCAGCAGTTTGACCATCTTCAAATCCGGCAGCGCATTGAGGCGAAAGATTTGATGATGCTTGACCTGCCCGGCCATGATGGCATGCGTGACCTGTTCTTTTTTAAAAAAGCTCAGGAGTTTGCCGAGTTGCCCAACGCTCATCCATTCAACGCGAGTCGCTAATTGTTCAACCTCAGGCGAAGTCTCTTCTTTAATGGCGGCGACAACGATATCAACAGCGCTTGCCCGCGCGCCTTCCAGCACCATCATCGGGAACCTGCCGTTGCCTGCTATCAGTCCGTATTTCATCTCGGTAGTCGGCAGTCGGCAGTCGGTAGCCGGTAGTCTTTGTTTGAACCGACTACCGATTACTGACTACCGACGCTTATTTGGTTACACCTCGTTCTGAGGTTTCGATGAAGTTAATGATGTAATCAATCTCCGCGTACCCGCTGAGTTCCTGTTTCATCGCTTCGAGGGCTTGCGTCGTGTTGAGCTTTGAATTAAGCAACAAGCGAAAGGCGCGTTTGATAAGTTTGATCTGCTCTTTGGAAAAACCTTTGCGCTCTAGGCCGATGGTATTAGCGCCGTAACATTTCGCATGGTTGCCAACCGTACGGGCATATGGCAAGGCGTCTTTGACGACCGCTGATGAGGCGCCGATGAAGGCATATCTCCCGACGCGACAAAATTGATGCACCCCCGAAAAGGCGCCGATGGTTGCGAAGTCTTCGACGATGACGTGACCGGCCAGCGTGGCGGCGTTGGCAAAGATGACCTGGCTTCCGATATGGCAATCGTGGGCGATGTGTGATTGCGCCATAAAGAGATTGTCAGAGCCGATGCTGGTCAGTCCGCCGCCGACTTCTGTGCCGCGATGAATCGTCGAAAATTCGCGGAAGATATTGCGCTCACCCGCTCGTAACCAGCTTTTTTCGCCTTTGAATTTCAAATCATGCGGCGCTTGCCCGGCAGAAACGAAGGGAAAGAAGACCGTGCCTCGGCCAAATTCCGAAGGCCCTTCGATAACCGTGTGACTGCCGACTTCAATATCGTCATGCAAGGTCACGTGGTCGCCGATGATGGAATAGGCGCTGACCGTAACGCTTGCGGCAAGTTCAGCTTTCGGGCTGATGATAGCTGTCGGATGAATCTTCACGCCGCCTTACTCCTCTGCCGGGGTTTTAGCCGGTTTAAATGCAGCATGATTTTCTTGTTTGCTTTTATCCATCAGGTCGCGATCAATCAGCGAAGAAGAGATTTCAGCTTCGGCAATCAGCGCCCCGTCAACATAGGCTTCGCCGCGCAGTTTAATGTGCCGTCCGCCGAATCGTAAAACCGTCAGTTCCATTCTGAGTTGGTCGCCCGGCACCACAGGCTTTCTGAACTTGGCGTTTTGAATGCCGGTGAAGAAGACCAGTTTTTTATTGCGATCTTCAAACCCCGCGAGCATCATCACGCCGGCCGTCTGCGCCATGGCTTCAATTATCAACACGCCCGGCATCACCGGAGCGCCCGGAAAATGGCCTTGAAAAAACGGCTCATTGAGCGTGACATTTTTAATTCCGACTACCCGTTTCCCTTCTTCGTACTCAACGATTTTATCAACCAGTAAAAACGGATAACGGTGCGGCAAGATGGCTTGAATTTGTGTAATGTCTAAAATTGTTTCCATAATTCAATCACTTAGCTTTTAGAAGCTGGTGCGACGTATTTGCAAAGCGATCGCCTGGCGACTTCCTGGCGTTCTGGGCGAGAAACCTGCGTGGAAAAGCCTTCTCGCCAAGCCTTTTTGCGCCTATTCGGTGCGGTCAATTGCATAACGCTGCTGATCACGCGAGCTTCCTCAAGTCTTCTTCTCGGTTAAATCTTTGATTGCCTTTTCAACCTGTTTTAAGCGGTCGTTGATGTCGGGCAGATGAGAGTATAGCACTTGAGAACGTCGCCACCCTCTAAGGTCTTGCGACATCCCGCCAATCATTGAACCTGCGGGAATGTTTTTCGTCACTCCCGATTGCCCGACGATTAAGCAATGATCGCCGATCGTAATATGCTGTTGCGTTCCGACTTGTCCGGCAATCACGCAACCGCGACCGACGCGCGTGCCGCCGGAAAACCCGGTGAGCGCGGCAACGACGGTATTCTCGCCGATTTCACTGGCGTGTCCGACTTGAACTAAATTGTCTACCTTCACGCCGCGCCGCAAAATGGTGTCGGCAAAATTGCCACGGTCAATGGTGCAATTGGCGCCGATTTCGACATCATCTTCGATGAGCACACGACCGAGTTGCAGGAATTTCATTTGCCGGCCTTCTTCATCGGGGACAAAGCCAAATCCGTCTGCGCCAATAACGGTTCCCGCGTGTACGATAACGCGATTGCCTAATTCTGAATTCGCATAAATGGCTACATTGGCGTAAACGATCGTGTCATCGCCAAGGCGCGCGCGGTCGCCAATCACAACGCCTGAATGCAGGGTGACGCGATGGCCAATCACCACTTCACGCCCAAGCGTCACCCGCGGATAAATCGAAAGGTCATTTCCCAAAATACAATCTTCGCCTTTGACCAGATCCGCGCTGATGCCGGTTGGCACATAAGGCTGAGCGTGTAACGCTTGAATAGCTAGGGCAAAAGCCAGTTTCGGATTTTTAACGATGAGTAAATTGGTTTTCGCTTCGACAACCGGCGGCGCAATAATCACCGCCGTGGCGCGTGAACTTTGAAGCTGCGCGCGATAGGTTTCACCCACAGCCAGCGTCAGGTCGCCGGGTTGCGCCGTTTCAAAAGATTGGGCGCGTTCGACCAGGGCTTCGGGGTTGCCTACAACGTCGGCTTTGATGATTTCGGCTAACTCAGCGAGTGTGTGCATCGTCATATCTCTGGCTGAAAAGCTTCAGCACTGACAAGCGTCAAAACTGACAAGCGTCAAAGTTTCCCATGTCGAAAACCGTCGTGCAAGCAATGGCCGGTGATTTGAAAGCGGTAGCGCAGTTAAGGGCGGGGTTAAAAAATCGAAGGCGGCATTTCCACGGCCGCCGCCTTCGCTGATGAGTGGCGGTTAATTTTTTGAAGCCTGCGGGTCAGGGTTGATCAAATTGTAAAGGGAATCTGTGTTTCAAATTTGGCGTTGGCTTTGCCGACTTTGAAATAGTTTGGCGATTGATAAGGCGGCATCAATTTACGTATTGCGGCGTGAAAAGCTTTGTAATCTTTTTTGTAGGCTCCCTCATCCCATACGCGCAACATGGTGCCGGTAAATAAGCCGTTAAAATCGCCGTCCAGAGAAGTCTGGTTATCCTGGCAACCGGAAATCAGCACCACGGAAGCTTTCACATCAACGCCTTTCAGTTTTTTATCTTTCAAAATTTTGTCATAAAAAGCTTTGTTTTTGCGATAGGTTCGCAAGGCGGCATCACGCGGCATAAAGCGCGGTCTTTCATTTTCCGAATCCGAGCGAATCCGCGAGGCCGCCAGCATCCGTTCAAAAGCCTCTTTGACGGCCGTGCCGCTGTGACAGCTATCTGAAAAGACCAATATGCGTACGCCTTCGGCAAATTTCCCCCATAGCGCGTAAAGTTCATCATCAACCAATTCGCCATTGTATAGACACCAGGTTTCATCCTGGCCATCATTTTCATCGTTATTTTTGTCCGGCAACTGCCCGCCATGACCGGAATAACTGAGCAAGAATAGATCGCCCGCTTTCAGCGCTTTGGCAGCTGCGGTAATCTCATTGATGACCCGCGTTCGCGTCGCGGCTTTCGTTAATAGCGTTTTAACCTTGAAGCCTTTTCCTTTGGCAATATCCGCCATATCTTCAGCATCGGCTTCACAAGCATTCAATTCTCCAGACCAACCTTGATAATGTTTTGGATCAACGGCATTGAGTCCGATTGTTAAAGCAATTCCTTTCGCCATACTGTACTCCTTTTAAATGTCAATTTAGTTGTAGCATTTGGCTGACCAACTTATGCAGATTTTCCTACAGCACCCATAGACGAATTTTTCGCCTTCAACAATGCAAAAATCATCCGTAATCAAAAAAGCGCCTTGCAGTCGGCGCTCGCAATCACCCATCCTGCAGGGTTGCAGATTAGGCGCACGCCGGAGGCCCGACTGCAAAGGGAGCAAAACTTGACTGATGAAAAATCCGTGTGATAGCTTGGCTTTCTCTTGGTATCGTTACATGGTCGCAAATTTAATCGTCTCGAAAAGGAATTTATACAATGCTCAAGCGCACACCGCTTTATGAAGCGCACGTCTCGTTAGGCGGGCGTATGGTTGATTTCGCCAGATGGGAAATGCCCGTCCAATATTCGGGCGCCCTTCCCGAACATTTGGCAGTACGCCAGGCCGCGGGACTATTTGATGTTTCTCATATGGGTGAATTTGAAATTATCGGCGACAATGCTTTAAATCTCATTCAACAAATCACCACCAATGATGTAACCGCGCTTGACGATAATCAGGTTCAATACAGCACGATGACCAATGAACAAGGGGGCATCATTGATGACCTGTTGGTTTATCGTTTAAATCAGGAGCATTTTCTCTTGGTGGTTAATGCTTCCAACATTGCCAAGGATTTCGCCTGGGTTAAAAAACATGCGACCGCTATGGGCAATGTCAACGCCTATGATGTCAGCGACGGCTATGCGCTGTTGGCTCTGCAGGGACCGAAATCCGAAGATATCCTGCAAGACATCACCGATGGCCTGCTCGACCGCATTCCCTATTACTGGTCACACAAAGTCAAAGTTGACGGCATCGAATGTCGCGTCTCGCGCACAGGCTATACGGGCGAAGATGGCTTTGAAATTTTCTGCGACCCGAAAGATGCCCGTCATATTTGGAATCGCTTGCTGCTTACGGGAGCCGGTGAAGGCCTCTTGCCTTGCGGGCTGGCGGCTCGCAACACCACCAGGCTTGAAGCCTCTTTTCGACTCTGGGGCAATGATATGGATGAAACCACCACGCCGCTTGAAGCGGGGCTTGGCTGGGTCGTGAAACTCGCAAAAGGTGATTTCATTGGGCGCGACGCCATGCAAGCGCAAAAAGCCGGCGGTTTAACCCGCAAACTCATCGGCTTTGTGGTTGACGACCGCGCACCGGCGCGAGATGGCTATGCGATTGTCGTCAACGGTCAAGAGGTTGGTAAAGTCAATTCCGGTAGCCCGGCGCCTTTCTTACAAAAAAACATCGGCATGGCTTATTTGCCCATGCCATACACCACCGTTGGCACGCCGCTCAGCATTGCTATTCGCGGGCGCGAAGTTCCGGCTCACGTCGTCGCAATGCCGTTTTACAAACGCGATAGAAGATTCGATTAATCAATCTCGTTCAACCAATTTCTAAAAGCCCTAGGTGTTGAAGGTTGCTTCTATCTTGGGCATAGAGTTGTCGCGTTTTGATAGCGGGAAAGGTTTCCTTATCGTGTTCAAGGTCACGATATGGGGTAATGCGGTGAGCCATTTGTTGTCCGCAAACTGTACGTATTTTTTTCCTACTCTTCTGTAAATCCCTTGATAACTCCACTAATCCCAATCATCAAATTAAGCATTAGATAAGGCATGATATTTGCCTCCATATATAGATTCGTCGCACCTTGAAAATCATTTATTGAACAAGGAGGGTCATCAAATGGCTGATAATTTCAAGCAATATTTATCCAGACATTTATCACGCATATCGCTCCGCACCGCATTAATCGGATTATTTATCGCTGTGCTTTTAGCCGTTGGCGTGGTCTATTTCACATCCCGTTCAACGCCGACCGTAGAAGCGAAAGCCGCGCCCTATGCTGCGCGTATTGAGCAAGTGGAGGGCGGCGTTGGTAAAGCCAGCGCCCTGGAAAATCGCTCAAACACCGAATTAGATTGGGAAGAAGTTAATCGTAATACTCCGCTGGTTGCCGGAGACCGGGTTTATGCCCGTGAAGGGTCAACGGCTACGGTGGCTTTCACCGGACATAATTCCGCGCGGCTTGATTCAAATTCTGCGCTCGATGTTTTAACGCTTGCCGAACAGAGAACGCAACTTGCCTTGCGTAATGGCTCAGCGCTTTTTGACGTCGGAGAACTCGCAGATAATGAACTCTTTGAAGTCGCCACAACCAACGGTGCAGTTGATTTCACCGAACCGGGTTTATATCAAGTCGGCATTGGCGATGATGGCAATGCCTGGGTTGCGGTTCTCAGCGGGCTGGCTCAAGTCGTTGGACTTGGCGGTTCAGGTGAAATCAGTAAAGGCGAAATTTTTAACTTCGCCGCACAAGCTGCCGCCGAAGCGGTCACTTCTAAACTGGCGCCCGATTATGCGGGCGAGATAGTTAATGATTATTACAGTCATCGTTACCCCAAAAAATATGACGGTCGTTATCGCAATTATGAAGCTTATCTCGATGACCCTGATTATTATGACTCTTATGACGATTCGGTGAGCTACGATTACCTGTCATCGTACGATGTGCCAGGAATTTATGACCTGGATGACTATGGAGATTGGCAGGATTTTAATGATTACGGTCGTTGTTGGGTTCCGCGTGTGGATGCCGGTTGGGTGCCTTATCGCAATGGTTATTGGGATTCCGATAACATTTATGGTCCGACCTGGATTTCTCAGGAAACCTGGGGTTGGACACCGTATCATTATGGACGCTGGGCCTGTGTAAACAACGCCCAATGGATTTGGGTTCCTGACCGTGTGCGCTACCGTCCGGCTTATGCGCCGGCTCTGGTTGCCTTTGTTCCCTTTACTCAGGTCAATCAAATCGGCTGGGTACCGCTAGCGCCGGGCGAACCTTACGTGGCGAGATACTATGACACGAACTTCCAACCACACTATTACGCGTCGCCGGAAGTTGTGCGAGAAGTGGTCACGGTTCAACGCACCTATATCAACACGCGATATTCGCAGGCAATTACTGTAGTTCCATTTCAGCAGTTCAATAATTATGTTGAACCGCAAGTGATTACGCAGGTGAATCCGCAATATATCGCGCAAGCGCGGCCGACCGTTGAGCCTTACGCGATTGACGGGTTTCGCAATATGGCGCTGCGCGGTGAAAACCCTCGACGCAAATTCAAAATGGAGCGCGCGATAACTCAACAGATATTTGACAGACCTGTGGTGACGAGCGCCGAACCGGCGAATCTGCCGGGTCGCGGCAATATGATAAGCAAGCTTCACGTCGCCACTTTACCTGACAAGCAGAAGCGCCAGAAAATTAAGATTCAAGATAGCGGGCAGGTGGTTACAGCCCAACAGAACGGTCAACCGCAAGCCATGAGGAATCGAGGAAATTCTGCGGTTATTGCTCAAGAACGCCAGCAGCGGATGGCGGAACTTTCCACCCAAGCGGCGCAAGGTGACCGTTCGGCTAAACGCGAACTCAAACAAATGAGACGCGAACAGCGAGACGTTGGCAACGGCGGTCAGCCGCCTGCAATGACGCATTCGCCAACGCCTGGAGCACAACAGCCGACGGCGGGTCAGCCGTTACCGAAGAATGAACGCAAAGCACAACGCCAGCTTGAGCGTCAGCAAATGGAGCGCGCGCAGATGAATCAACCCGTTCAACAACCGCGCCAAGAGCGACAGATGATGAAACAGCAGCGTCGTGCTGAACGTCAGCAGCAGGTGGTGCAGCCACCGCAGATGAATAATGAACGGCAAATGCGCAAAGCTCAAAGACAACAACAAAGGCCACCGCAAATTGACCAGCAACAGGTTATGAGGCAACAACAAGCGCAACAGCAACAGGCGCATCAGCAAATGAAAATGCAGCGACGACAACAGGAGCAGCAAATGATACAGCGCCAGCAACAAGTCCAGCAGCAGCAAATGCAACAACAACAGCGACAGATGATGAAACAACAACGTCGTGCTGAACAACAGGCGGCGCCGCCGCGTCCACAAGTTGTAATGCCACAGCCTAGGAAACCTGTTGAGATGAAGGGCCCGCCGGTTAATCAGGGAGCGCCCGCTCAAGGTAACCAGAAAGGGGGGAGGAAAAAACCTTAACCCGATAACTCAAGCGCAAGCTTGCAGCCAGGCTAAACCGCTCAACCTATAAAAGCCAGGGCGCGAGGTATAAACCGGTTTATACCTCGCGCCCTGGCTTTTGCGCAC
>JBIOWC010000724.1:0-23858 GCA_044868105.1 Blastocatellia bacterium | reverse complement strand
GGCTGAATTCTTTTCAACAAAAGGAGAGTAGGTTATGAGTTTTATCAGAGCATTGAAATGCCGCGAATGCGGCACCGAGTACCCGAAACAACCGATTGCCGGATGCGCAGAATGTTTTGCGCCGCTTGAAATAGATTATGATTATGAAGCCATTTCGCGCCGGCTTTCGCATGAAACGATTCAAAGCCGCGAGAAAAACCTCTGGCGTTATCGCGAACTTTTACCCCTCGAAGATGACCCGCTGGTCGGACGCGCCAGCGGTTTTACGCCGCTTATTCGCGCCGACCGTTTAGCGCGGGTGCTGGGATGCGAGCAACTCTACATCAAAAACGATAGCGTCAACTCGCCGACGCTCTCTTTCAAAGACCGCGTGACTTCGGTTGCCGTCAACAAAGCTCGCGAGTTCGGGCTTGCCGCCGTGGGTTGCGCATCAACCGGCAATCTCGCCAATTCCGTCGCCGCGCAAGCCGCCGCCGCCGCGCTTCCAGCCTATATCCTGATACCCGACAATCTCGAAAAGAGCAAAGTCACCGCAACTTCCATTTTTGGTGCGCGCGTCATTGCCGTGCGCGGCAACTATGATGATGTGAACCGTCTGTGCACACAAATTGCCGACCGCTTTGCCTGGGGATTTGTCAATGTCAATCTCAGACCCTATTACGGCGAAGGCTCAAAGACCTTTGGTTATGAAATTGTTGAACAACTCGGTTGGCGCGCCCCCGACAATATCGTCGTGCCGATGGCCGGCGGCTCGCTGATAACCAAAACCTTCAAAGGCATCAAAGAGTTTGAGCGATTAGGACTCATTGCCGGTGAAGTGAAGACTCGCGTACACGGCGCGCAAGCCGCAGGCTGCAATCCCATCGCCACCGCGGTCAAAAATCAAACCACCAACATTCGCCCTGTAAAACCCAACACCATTGCGAAATCGCTGGCTATCGGCAACCCTGCGGATGGCTATCACGCCGCCGGAACCATTTTAAAGAGCGGCGGTTGGGCTGAGGATGTGACAGATGCGGAAGTCGTTGCCGGCATACGACTGCTTGCCGAAACCGAAGGCATATTTGCCGAAACCGCAGGCGGCGTTACCGTCGCCGTAACCCGAAAACTCATCGAACAAGGTCACATCAAGCGCGATGAACTGACGGTCATTGCCATTACCGGCAATGGGTTGAAGACCCTCGAAGCCGTCGAACTTGCGCCGCCACAAATCATCGAACCTAAACTGACGGCGTTTGAAAACGCAATTGGCGCCTTAAAAGCCACGGCCTAACCAGTGCTGAGAAGAAACGAGGAAGTAGGAATGATGAACGATGAACAAAAGCATGAATTTCGCCTTCATCGTTCATCGTTCCGCGTTCATACTTTCGCGTACCTCAGTCCTTATCAGAGAGAAAGGAGAAATTAAGATGTCACAAAAAGTTATTATTCCGACCTTGCTTCGCCGCTTTACCAATGACAAAGAGGAAGTCGAGGTACAGGCAACGACCATCAAAGAGTTATTGGAAACGCTCGATGAAAACTATCCGGGCTTTCGGGCCCGCGTCTGCGAAGAGACCGGGGAATTGCGTCGCTTCATTAACATCTATGTCAACGGCGAAGACATTCGCTTCCTTGACGATTTAGCAACGCGCACCAATGATGGCGCAGAAATTTCCATTGTTCCGGCCATCGCTGGCGGCTGATGTTGAGGGGAGAGCGGGAGAAAGGGTAACAAATAGCTGATCGCCCCTTCCTCCTTTCTCCCTTTCTAAGAAAAAGGGAAGTTATGATTAAGCTGAAAAATAAAGTGGTCTTAATTACCGGCGCTTCACGCGGCATTGGCGCAGCGGCGGCCTTGAAGTTTGCGCAAGCGGGCGCATCGGTAGTGGTCAATTATTGCAAACAGGAAACGGAAGCTCATCGCGTGGTTGGTGAGTGTCGCGCACAAGGCGCGCGGGCGATTGCCGTGCAAGCCGATGTGTCACGTTTCGAGGAGGTTCGGGCGCTCTTTGAACGAACCCTTGCCGAGTTCGGTCATCTCGATGTCCTGGTTGCCAATGCCGGCATCTGGACAGCAGCGGCGATTGATGAACTGGACGAAGCCACCTGGCGCGAAACCATAGATACGAATCTCAAGAGCGTTTATGCCTGTTGCCACTTTGCGGCGAAGATATTTAAAGCCCAACGAAGCGGCATCATCATCACGGTCTCTTCAACCGCAGGGCAACGCGGCGAAGCGTTGCATTCACATTACGCCGCATCAAAAGGCGGCATCATCTCATTGACGAAATCCCTGGCGACAGAACTTGGCGCATATGGGATTACGGTAAATTGTGTTGCGCCCGGTTGGGTTGATACGGAATTATCCGCTGAACCGCTGAAAGACAACCGCGAACTGGAAAAAATCAATCACCACATTCCGCTTGGACGAGTCGCGACGGCGGATGATGTGGCGGGTCCGATTCTTTTTCTCGCTACCGATTTGGCGCGGCATATCACCGGTGAAATTCTCAATGTCAATGGGGGCGCGGTACTGTGCGGATAAAGTTTGGGAGCGTTGCTTTGCAGAGAGAATTTTGCCAAACGCAATAGGCAACGCTTCCGACGATGACAAATTTGTTCGATTCAATTTGCGATGCTATGCTTGATTTAACGGTATGAACGCCAAGTCAATCACGTCCCCCGCTGAAAATGCTTCGACTGTTGAAGCGGCGATGACGAGTCGCGCGCGCGACGCGCTGGAAGCCTGGCAACTGGTCGGCAACACGCCGCTGCTTAAAATGCGCAATCTCACGGTTGAAGGTAAAGAGATATATGCCAAAGCCGAATGGCTCAACCCCGGCGGTTCTGTTAAAGACCGCCCGGCGCTCAACATTATTCTGGAAGGCGAGCGCAGCGGCCGCCTCACGCGAGATAAAACGATTCTTGACGCTACATCCGGCAACACCGGTATCGCTTATGCGTGGTTAGGCGCGGCGCGGGGGTATCGGGTAAAGCTCGCCTTGCCGCAAAACGCCAGCGAAGAACGCAAACGGATTTTAAAAGCTTATGGGGTTGATTTGGTGCTGACCAGTCCGCTCGAAGGTTCGGACGGAGCGATTCGAGAAGCCCGCCGTTTGTACGCGGAAAACCCTGAACTCTATTTTTATGCCGACCAATATAACAACGATGCGAACTGGCGGGCGCATTACGAAACCACGGCGCCCGAAATCTGGAACCAAACCGCCGGGCGCATCACACACTTTGTTGCCGGACTGGGCACCAGCGGCACCTTTGTCGGCACCAGCCGACGTTTGAAAGAGTTGAACCCGCAAATCCAATGTATCGCCTTTCAACCCGACTCGCCTTTTCACGGGCTGGAAGGGTTGAAACATATGGAGACCGCGATTGTGCCAGGGATATATGACACCACGATTGCTGATGAAAATATTGAAGCCAGCACCGAAGAGGCCCACAAATATGCGCGCCTTTTAGGCAAACAGGAAGGATTACTGGTTGGCGTTTCATCAGCCGCGGCGATGGCTTGTGCGATGAAGGTTGCAGAAAAAATCGAGCGCGGCGTTGTCGTGACCATCTTCCCCGACAGCGCTGACAAGTATTTGAGTGAAAGTTTTTGGGACGGAGGTAGTGCTGAGGACTGAGGACTGAGCGAGAGAAAGTATGAACGCGGAACGCGGAACGATGAAGTAGGAATTTAGCGCTTTCTTCATCCTTCATCGTTCTGACTTCATCGTTTCTTAAGCTCAGTCCTCAGTCCTCAGTCCTCAAGAATGATACGAGTTGAGCAACAACATCTGGACGAAATAAAAAAGCATGGGGAAGAAACCTATCCCAATGAATGTTGTGGGTTTTTGATTGGTGTAAAAGATGGCGAGGCGAATGTGCTTCGCGCTGTGCATCGCGCCGTGAATGAATGGACGACCAGCGATGCGCGCGAATCCCAGGCGAATCGCTATTTGATTACGCCCGAACAGGCGCGACAGGCGGAATTGGCGGCGCGCGAACGCGGGTTTGGGGTGATCGGTTTTTATCACTCGCACCCCGATCACCCGGCGCGTCCTTCGGGCTTTGACCTGGACCACTCGTGTTGGCCGACAGATTCCTACATCATCGTTTCGGTTGAAAAAGGCAAGGCTTCCGTGCTTAACTCTTTTACGAAACCTGACTACGGAAAATTCGAGCAGGAAGAAATTTTGCTGGTGGAAGAATAATGGCGCGCAGGCCAAAGTCTTGCGCCGAATGTAACAAGATTCGCCACGAATTAGACAAACGCGAATAGACACGATGAATTGTTGTTGTCGTAAAAGCTAGATTGACTTTTGGTCGCTGGGGCGACAAAAGCAATCTATTTCTTATTCGCGCGGTTTGTGTGATTCGTGGCTTGTTTTTTATTAAATCAAAAAGTAGCCCCCGCTCGTTAGGGAGAGCCTAAGAAAAACGCTCAGGCCTGGGCTACTCTTTATTGAAGAGGAGAATCAATGTCAATCAATATTTTGATACCCACTGCGCTCAGGAACTTCACCGGCGGCAATGACACGGTCACGGTCGCAGGCCATACGGTTGATGAAGTATTAAACGCGCTGGTTACCGAGTATGCGGATTTGAAAAAACACCTTTACAATGACCAGGGTCAACTCCGGCAGTTCGTCAACATCTATGTCAATGATGAAGATATGCGTCATCTTGAAAAAGGCGCAACGGCCGTGAAAGACGGCGACACCTTAAGCATTGTGCCTTCGATTGCGGGCGGTTCAGCGGTTATTGAAAACAAAGTTAAAGCGGACGGGCAGCCCGAAGAAGAACTCAGTAATGATGAAATTCTGCGTTACAGTCGCCATCTCATCATGCCCGAAGTTGCTCTTGAAGGGCAGAAGCGATTAAAAGCCGCCAGCGTCCTCTGTATCGGCGCCGGGGGGCTTGGTTCGCCGTTGATTATGTATCTGGCGGCGGCCGGCATCGGGCGTTTGGGTCTGGTTGATTTTGATGTCGTTGATTTTACCAATCTGCAAAGACAGATTATTCATTCGACGGCCAGTGTCGGGAAATCAAAACTCGAATCGGCAAAAGAGCGCATCGCTGAAATCAACCCCTTCGTCAAAGTGGATACCTACAACACGGCGCTCACCTCGGAAAACGCTCTTGAGCTATTCAAAGACTACGACATCATTATTGACGGCACGGATAATTTTCCAACCCGCTATTTGACCAACGATGCTTGTGTGCTCTTGGGAAAACCCAATGTTTACGGCTCGATTTTCAGATTCGAAGGGCAAGCCACGGTCTTCGATGCCGAGCGCGGGCCCTGCTATCGTTGCCTGTACCCGGAACCGCCGCCACCCGGTCTGGTGCCGAGTTGCGCAGAAGGCGGCGTGCTTGGCGTGTTACCCGGCATCATCGGCGTGATCCAGGCAATTGAAGCCGTAAAGCTGATTTTAGGAAAAGGCGATTCCTTGATTGGTCGCTTGATGCTCTTTGATGCGCTCAAGATGAAGTTTCGCGAGTTAAAACTTAGAAAGAATCCCGAGTGTCCGATTTGCGGCGACCATCCAACAATCCATCAATTGATTGATTATCAAGAATTTTGCGGCGTGACCCAGCACGAAGAGGTGAACGTCGGCAAAGAGTTTGAAATTACGCCGCTCGAACTGAAAACCAAAATTGACCGGGGCGACGACTTTGTTTTGGTTGATGTGCGCGAGCCGCAAGAGTTCGCCATCGGGCGCATACCCGGTTCAACGCTGATTCCGCTTGCTAGTGTGCCGGAACGTTTGCACGAACTGTCAACCGCAGATGAAATCATCGTGCATTGCAAAAGCGGCGTGCGCAGCGGCAAAGCGGTTGAACTGATGAAGCAAGCCGGCTATCGCAAAGTGAAGAATTTGGTCGGCGGCATTTTGCGCTGGTCGGATGACGTAGACCCGAGTGTGCCCAAATATTAATCCGTTGCCGGTTGTCGTCAGTCCGTTGCCGGTTGAAATTGATTCATCGTTTCAATAGGATGTGATTTCCGTCAATTCAATTAAGCCAGTAACCGGCTAGCGGCTGCTGACTGACGACAACCGACATGCACCCATCAACTCAAACTCAACCCCATAACAGACTGCCGGCGCAGGTTATTGATAAACTGAAAGCCGCGATTGGTGAATCCCAGGTGTTAACCGAACGCGATGAGCTTGTGGTTTATGAAGCAGACGCGTTGACGATTATCAAACAACTTCCAGGCGCTGTCCTCTTACCGAAAAACACCGCAGAGGTCGCCACCGTTGTTCGCATCCTTGGCGAAGCCCATATTCCGTTTACGGCGCGGGGCGCCGGAACCGGATTGACGGGTAGCGCCTTGGCGATGAATCAAGGAGTGATTATCGAAACGGCGCGCCTGAATCGCATCTTGCAGATTGACTATGAAAATCGCCTTGCGGTTGTCGAACCCGGAGTCATCAATATCCACCTTTCGCAAGCGACCTCGCCCGCAGGATTTCATTATGCGCCCGACCCCTCGAGCCAGATGGCTTGTACGCTGGGCGGCAATGTGGCGCAAAACAGCGGCGGACCGCACTGCTTGAAATACGGCGCGACGGTCAATCATATTCTGGCGCTTGAAGTCGTGTTGCCGAGCGGCGAAATCATCAATATCGGAAGCCCCACAGCGGAGACGCCGGGGTATGATCTAGTGGGCGTGTTTGTCGGCTCGGAAGGCACGTGTGGCATTGCTACGAAAGTTACCTTGAAACTGACGCGCTTGCCGCAAGGGGTGAAGACGTTGCTGGCGGAATTTATGACCATCACCGATGCGAGCCGCACGGTTTCGGAAATTATCGCCGCCGGAATTTTACCCGCCGCGCTCGAAATGATTGACCGCGCCACGATTGTTGCGGTCGAAAATTCAATCTTCGCCGGCGGCTTTCCTACCGATGTTGCCGCCTTGCTGATTATCGAAGTGGATGGGTTGCAAGTCGGGATTGAAGAGAGCGCCAACGAGGCTGTGGCAATCTCTCTTCGCAATAATGCCAGAGCCGTGCGGGTTGCCAAAGATGATGCCGAACGCCTGAAACTCTGGGGCGCCCGAAAACGGGCATTCGGCGCAATGGGGCGCATTAAAGCAGATTTGATGGTACAGGATGCGGTGATTCCGCGCTCGAAACTCCCCGAAGTTTTGGACGAAATTTATCACATTGCCGCTAAACATGGGTTGAATATTGCGAATGTCTTTCACGCCGGCGACGGCAATCTGCATCCCAACATCAGCTATGACGGGCGCAACCCGGATGAAGCCGCGCGCGTCAAGCAAGCCGGTAAAGAGATTATGCAACTCTGTGTTGATGCCGGAGGGTCAATCACCGGCGAACACGGCATCGGCATAGACAAGATTGATTACATCGGTTTGATTTTTACCGATGCGGATTTAGAACGCATGCTGGCGGTGAAAAATGTTTTCAACCCAACGGGACTGTGCAATCCCGGTAAGATGATTCCTGCAACCAAGACCTGTCGCTATTGCAGTTTTGGTTTAGAGCCAAAGGCCACGAATCTGTAACCGATTCATATGATGAAAGCGCTTGCGCAACCCAGGTTCTTCCTCGCCATCTTTTGGGTCGTCGGTTGGGGTTTTTCTTGCCTCGCGCAAATTTCAACCGGCCCGCCGAAAGGCGCGTTAATTCTTTCCGGCGCAGGAGCTGACCTTGACCGATCGGTCGCTTCGCGTTTTGTGACTTTAGCTGGTGGCGCGGATGCCAATTTTGTCTATATTCCAACCGCCTCTTCAGGGATAAAACTCGCATCAGGATTTATTTACATTCCGCCCGATTCAGATGGGGATTTGAAAAACCTAAAAGAGTTTGAGCAAGAGTTAGGCAAAATGTTCGGAGTCAAAAAGATCACCGTCTTACATACCAGAAACCGAAAGACGGCGAATTCAAAAGTTTTTGTTGAAGCGCTTCGTCAAGCCAATGGGGTTTGGTTGAGTGGCGGCAATGCCGGACGCTTGGCGATGACCTATTTGGACACCCTGGTGCATCAGGAACTGCGCGCCTTGCTTG
This sequence comes from Blastocatellia bacterium, assembly GCA_044868105.1. GTDB lineage: Bacteria > Acidobacteriota > Blastocatellia > UBA7656 > UBA7656 > JBFMDH01. The sequence continues at coordinate 15,840 of JBIOWC010000724.1, read as the reverse complement.
AACGCGGAGGCGTAATTGGCGGCAACTCAGCGGGAGCCATTATTCAAGGTTCCTATACAGTGCGCGGGCGTCCGGATAAACCGTTGTTGATGGCAAAAGGGCATGAACGCGGCTTCGGCTTTTTGAAAAATGTGGCAGTCAATCCGCATATCATCTCTGCGCAAAGGGAAAATGAACTCGTTAATGTCCTTGACGCCTATCCAAAATTGCTCGGTATTGGAATAGATGATCAAGCCGCAATTGTTGTTCAAGGCGATAGAGTTGAAGTGATTGGCGAAAGCAAGATTGCCATTTACGACAATCAACAACGCGACGGCAAATGGTATTACTGGCTGAGTCCCGGAACCATCTTTAATCTTCGGACTCGCACCGTACAGCCAACCGTCAATGCCCAATAGAAACCCAATAAGCTGAAAATAACCAGAGCCTTGGAATTCAAAAAGCGTCTATGGTGAAAGAAATTCTCTACAAAGAACTGCCGAACTCCCGAACGACAACGCCGGCGCGGCGCGGGAAACCTAAAGAGCAGATGATATGGATTGCAGATGAGGCTGAAATTGCCGGCGAAGGGGTTGATCTGTTTATCTCCGGCTGCGCCTGGATGTTTGAAATTATTAAGCTTGAAAAAGGTACGATGGTTTTCTATCGCGATAATGAATTAGTCAAACCCGACGGCGATTATTTCGCGGTTTTTTATGCTCCGTTTTCGCTGGTCAAACTGGCGATAAGCGATGTGAAGTTTCGTTGGGTAGGGATTGGCGCGGCGCTTACTGCGGCGCCCGCGAGTTGGATGACCGTGCCGTTGATTTTTGATTTACAGATTGACGAACTGCCGAAGAGCGCCGATGAAGTGATTGAAATTCTGCAAACGCCGCGCCTCTTCAAGTCTATTGAACTCAATACGAATCCTTCATGGATTACCAAACAGGCGAAGAAATTAATTGATGGCAATTGGTCTGCTCCTCCTTCGATTGCCAGTCTCGCCCGTGCACTGGGTATTTCGCACGAACATTTCACCCGACAATTCAAAAAAGATTTTGGACTTACGCCGAGCAACTATCTGCACAAAGTGCGTCTCAATTATGCGATATGGAAACTGTCACAAGGCGAAAAGATTGCCGAAGTGGCGCTCGATGTCGGTTATAACGATTTAGGGCGATTTTACAAGCAATTTCGCAAATTTATAAAAGCCTCGCCCGGTCGTTGTAAAAATTTTTAGTTGCTACTTGAGGCAATATCAAAAAACGCCAAGACTTCACCGCCTGACTTTTCTACAATGACATTGTTCGCTTGATTAAAGAGGGGACGAAACCGACAAACAACTCGAACGGAAGACCGGAGCAACCACCAACCGGTTTGGTGAACCGCTGCGCAAGCGGCGGGCTTTTATTCGGAGGTAAGTGATGACCAAGACCAAACGAACAACCAGGAAGGCGACGGTTGAACCCAACAACCATCCGCTAGCCAGCCGCCCGCATATGCCCGATTACGGCGTTCCTAAAGACCGCAAAGGGATACTGCCCTGGTCGTATGTGAGTGAACGCCTGACCGAAGCTTTGCATTATTGGGTTTGCACGGTTGATGCAAACGGGCGACCTCACGCGACCCCCGTGGATGGCCTCTGGCTTGACGACCGGCTCTATTTTGGCGGCAGCGTGACAACCCGCCGGCATCGCAATTTGCTGGCTAACCCTGCGGTGTGCATCCATCTGGAAAATGCTTTGGAAGTCGTCATCCTGCACGGCGAAGCCCATCCCTTTCACGCGCCGACCCACGCCTTTGCGCTGCTTTTAGCAGAAGCTTCCAAGAAAAAATATGGCTATGGGCCGCCGCCTGAAATGTATGAAACGGCCGAAGGCGTCTTAATGTTTCGCCCGCAAATGGCGCTCGCCTGGAAAAAATTTCCCCAGGACGCGACGCGCTGGCATTTCGAGGACGGAGCATAAACCATCATCGAGCCCCGGGTGCGGCAGAAAAAGTATGAAAATTATTCGACCGGAGGTGGTCCATGAAAAGTTTGAAGGGCAAGGTCGCGGTTGTCGCCGGCGCGACACGTGGAGCAGGACGCGGCATCGCCTGTAGTCTGGGTGAAGCGGGAGCCATTGTTTATTGCACAGGTCGCAGCACACGAGAGAATCGTGTCAATCAAAAGCGTCGGCGCAAACCTTCTGATGCTTTCGATTTATCGCGTCGCCCTGAAACCATTGAAGAGACTGCTGAGTTGGTGTCGGCGCGGGGCGGTCGCGGCATTGCCGTGTGCCTTGACCATACGGTTGAGGGCGACGTCAAAGCGCTCTTTGCACGGGTCAGAGCCGAACAACATCGCCTCGACATTTTAGTCAATGATATATGGGGCGGCGATGCCTTGACCGAATGGGGAAAACCGCTCTGGGAATGCTCTTTGGAAAAAGGGTTGTTGATGTTACGGCAGGCCGTCCATTCTCACATCATCACCAGCCATTACGCAGTCCCCTTAATGCTTGAGCGCAAGGGCGGACTGGTGGTTGAAATCACTGACGCGAATAACTTCGGTTACCGCGGGCAATTTTTTTATGACCTGGTGAAGATGACCACCATCCGTCTGGCGTTCGCTCTGTCGGAAGAACTCCGCAAACATAAAATCACCGCAGTTGCCGTCACTCCGGGATTTCTGCGTTCGGAAGCGATGCTTGAATATTTCGGCGTCACCGAGGCCAACTGGCCGGACGGCGCAAAAAAAATTCCATCGTTTATGATGTCGGAAACCCCGTTTTTTGTCGGGCGCGGAATTGCGGCGCTGGCGGCCGACCGTAAAGCTTTTCAAAAAACCGGTAAGGTTTTGAGTTCCTGGAGCCTCATGCGCGAATACGGCTTTACGGATGTTGACGGCCGACAACCTGATTTCGGCGACTATTACAAGAGTGAACAAATGGACAAGCAGTCGATCGCCATTATCCGCAACTCCTTTCGCTCGCACCGCGAATTTATCGAGGCGTTTAGTTTGATGGAGGAAGGGTGAGGGCTCGCCGGAGTTAATTTACCAGGATTTCTAGCGCCTCGCTCACCAAGAATTTGAAGAATCTCCGGCTTTCCCGCAAAATAATTCCTCTATGGCAATTTTACGATTTGATTCCAATTTGCGTAGAGGCGAACCTATCGAACTTCATTTAGATAAGATGACCTTTGGCCGGCATCTCTCCTGTCAATGTGTGCTGAATCATCCGACCGTTTCGCGCGAACATTTTTTCATTGAACGCTCGGGCGATAAATTCTTCGTCGTTGATAGTGGCAGCGGCAACGGCACCTATGTGAACGGCGAGCGCGTCACCTGGGTTGAGTTAAAGGAAGGCGATGTGATTAAGGCCGGGCCCTTCTTCATGCGTTTTGAAATGGCGCTTGAAGACCAGAAGACGTTGATTACGCCGCGCGATTGGCCAACCGAAACCGAATTCGATGAAGAACTGAAACGCATTTACCCGGGCGAATACCTTGAGGGAATTCGCCATTTTAATGCCGGACGTTATTTTGAAGCTCACGAAATCTGGGAAGATATTTGGGTGCGTTCGTCGGATGATAAGCGCCTCTTTTATCAAATGCTCATTCAAGCAGCCGTCGCCTTGCATCATTACGAAAAAGATAACCGCCTCGGGGCGCACGGCTTGTATTTGCGGGTGGTTGAAAAGGCCGCGCGCTTGCCGGAAGTATTTATGTCGCTGGAAGTCGTTGAATTCGCTCGCCAGTTCAAGGCTTTCTTTTCGGAAGTCTTCGAAAATGGTGAAGCATCGGCTACGGTGAAGGTTGATGCGCCGCGCCCGTTAATTCGGCTTTTGGCAAGCGAAGCCGCAAGTGTTGATTTATGATGCGCAACAGATAAACTATCAGCATGACTCAGAACCTCAAAGGACTTGCCGCAGCGCTCGAAGCGATTGTCGGCAGCGACAACCTTACAGAAAATCAAAAGCTCACGATTGATGGATTAACCCCGGCGCTCATCGTCAAACCCACAAGGGTCGAAGAGGTCGCAGACTGTTTGCAGCGTTGCGCGAAATTCGATGCGGCAGTCGTACCGGCAGGGGCGATGAGCTGGCTTGAGGGTGGAAATCCGCTGCGTCGCGCTGAGGTTATTTTGAGTCTGCAAAATTTGAATCGGGTGATTGATTATAGCCCGGCGGATTTGACCATCACCGTTGAAGCAGGAATTTCCCTGCAAACCCTGAACGCCATCACGCGAACTGAACGCCAATGGTTGCCCCTTGATCCCTCGGGCTCTGTGGATTCAACGCTGGGCGCGATTGCCGCTTGCGCATCGAGCGGCGCCCTTCGGTTTGGGTTTGGAACGCCGCGCGATTATGTGATTGGTCTCCGGCTTGCTCATATTGATGGGACCGAGAGCAAATGTGGCGGGCGGGTCGTGAAAAATGTCGCAGGCTATGATTTGAATAAGCTATATGTTGGCAGTTTCGGCACCCTGGCGGTCATCACAGAACTCAATTGTAAATTGCGCCCCTTGCCGGAACGGTTTGCCACGCTTGCGATGGTCGCAAAAAATCCTTCACGACTGACTGATGCGGCAAAAGCAATTTTGAATGCGGCGACCTTACAGCCGGCGTCTATCTTTTTAACCAATCGGATTTCCGATAGTGAAAATGAAGATTCATTGCTGGTGCAGTTTTGTGACAGCGAAACCGTCGTCAGTAATCAGATAGAAATAGTGAAACAATTATTGGACGAAGATTTTTATGCGGAAGTTTTAAGCGATGAAGCGGCAACAAAGGTTTGGCAACAGGTGGCCAATCTTGACGCGCAAACCTATTGCGCCGTCCGCCTCAGTGTGCCGTTGGTAAGCGCCATAGGCGTATATGAAAAACTGCTCAGAATATCGGAAGTGAAACTCGCGGCGCTGGATGTCGGGATGGGCATCCTTCGATTAGGTTTTGAAGGCAGCAACCATCAATCCGTCGAATTAATCAAACAGATGCGTGTCGAAGCGGCGTGTTTGGGCGGCACCTTATTCGTTGAAGGCGCGCCAGGCGTGGTGCGCGAACAAGCCGATGCCTGGAATGATGTCGGTAATCTCGCAAGTTTGATGAAAGGCATGAAACACAATTTCGATCCGCAGTCGTTACTCAACCCCGGCAAGTTTGTTGCCGGAATTTAGAAGCCCACGACGCACACGAAAAATCACCTGAATTTACCGGCTGCGTGAGATTGGTGTGCTTCACGTTCAAAATATATTATGGCAACAACACCAAGCCCCCTTCATTCACTGCTCGAAGAAAACAGCGAGAATCTGTTGACCTGTGTGCATTGCGGATTGTGTCTGCCTTCGTGTCCGACTTATCGAGCCCTCGGCAATGAGAATGATTCGCCGCGTGGTCGCGTCTATTTGATGCGCAGTCTGGTGGAAGGGAAACTCGCGCTTGGCGGAACCTTCGCCAAACATATTGACCTCTGTTTAGGTTGTCGCGCCTGCGAAACCGCTTGTCCGTCGGGCGTGCCTTACGGAAATTTACTGGAAGCGGCGCGCGCTGAACTTGTCGAATCGAAAAATGAGAGCGACACGAAAATGGCTATCGTTGTCGGTTTCGTGTTGAATCAGATTTTTACACGCCCACAGGTGCTTAACTTTTTGATGAAGCTGACGCGCTGGGTTCGCGACAGTGGGCTGGTTGAACTCGCGCTGGATGCAAAACTGGTCAGCGGAAGCCCGGGGTTTGCGCTGGCGATTTTGCTCTCAAGCCGTTCACCGTTTGCTGGAAAAACAGCCAATCACCGCCTTGAAGAGGCGAAGCAAACGGCAAGCTCAAAGCCGTCAATCAAAGTTGCCGTGTTGCGCGGTTGTGTGATGGAAGGCCTGTTTGCGCAGGCGAATCGCGCGACTGAGCGAGTGCTCGCGCGCAATAATTGTGAGATTGTTGAAACTGAAGGGCAGCTGTGTTGTGGAGCGTTACACGCTCATGCGGGGCACCTGGAAGGCGCAAAAGGGTTGGCGCGAAAAAATATCGAAGCCTTTTTAAGCAACAACCCGGAGTTGATTATCGTCAATTCAGCCGGTTGTGGCGCGGCAATGAAAGAGTACAAAGACTGGTTTGCAGGCGATAAAGATTATCGGGAACGGGCCCTCACGTTTTCCGCCAGGGTTAAAGATATTTCGGAATTTTTAATTGAACGCGGCCTCGAAAAGCCGACTAGGCCATTGAACCTGCGGGTCACTTATGACGCGCCTTGTCATTTGATGCACGCGCAGAAAATCGTCAACCCGCCGATTGAGCTGTTGAAAACGATTCCCGGTTTGCGATTCAGAATGTTGGCCGGTTATGAAAACTGTTGCGGTGGCGCCGGCATCTATAACCTGCAACACCCGGATTTGAGCGCCGAGATTCTCTCAGGCAAACTTGAGAACATTAAAGCCACCGGCGCAGATGTTGTAGCAACCGCCAATCCCGGTTGTATAATGCAAATTGGCGCGGGTGCAAGGATGAGCGGCCTCAAAGTTGACGTCGTGCATCCGATTGAACTCCTCGATGCGGCTTACGAAAATGACAGAGCCTGAGAATATTCATCGGGCAATGTGCGCCAAAGCAAAAGTTTTCAGAAAGCTTTTCTCCTACCGAGAGAAAGGGTGACCGCTTACTTTTGCTTTGTTACTTTTTAGATTGAGCGGATATGCGAGTCAGCGGTTTAATATTTATCATCTTTTTCATCTCCGTTTTTGGGTTCAATCTGAGTGGGGGCCAGGCTCGCGCTCTGCAGGGCGAGTACGGGCCGGAGGTCAAATCCTTCCTTGAGCTTTGTCGCCACGAAGAAGAAGAGCTTGAATTTCAAATTAAACACGGCGAGATTAATCGTCAGGATTATATTCGCTCAAAAAATCGCCTCGCCATTCAACGCCAAATGGTCTTAAAGCGCGCCAAAGATACCGGCGAAGACACCGTGCCCGATTTGCATGTCGTCACTGCGACAGAAATTGAGCAATTGATTGAAGGGGGAATGAAGGCCTTAAAAGGCGTCAAACCCGGCGGCCTTATTGCCGACAAATGGCTTTTCCTAGGCAGCGTCAATCGCGGCGAAATCTACTACACTTTTGAACGCATGCAAGGGTTAATGAATGTCACCCGACCCCGAACCGTTACCCGAAACCAACCCTGAAATTTGAACTATTGACTTTGGCAGATATGCGATTAATATCGTGATGCGCGTAGAAAATGCGCGCCTTTTAACTGCGATTTAATTCAATCTGCCCCTCACACGGAGATGAATTTCACCCACAGTCTTCATCGCTGAATGCCGCTGTGTCTAATATTTTTATACCTGAATAAATAAATTGCTTCGGAGTTCGTTATGTCAACCATCAACTTTTCGCAAGTTGTTCAGCAGATGCTCTCAGTTTCGGATAAAATCTCAGACCTGATTTTTTCGCCCGGTCGGCCGCCGCAAGTGGAACTCATCGGCAAACTCACGCCCGTGAATATTCCCGGAATGGAATTGCTCACCCCGGCGCACACCGCCGGCATTGCCAAAGCGTTAATTGGCAGTAACAAAACCGCCGCTCAGGCGCTCGAAGAACAAGGTTCGGCGGATATCTCTTTCAGCTTGCCCGGACTATCGCGTTTCCGCGTCAACATCTTTATGCAACGAAGCAGTCACGCCATCGTGATGCGCGTCGTTCCCGATAATATTCCGACCTTTGATGATTTATGCCTGCCACCGGTCTTAAAAGATGTTGCGGATTTAAAAAACGGTGTGGTGTTGGTTACCGGACCAACCGGTTCAGGAAAATCTTCAACCCTGGCAGCCATCATTGATTTAATTAATGAGACCAAGTATTACCACGTTGTCACTATCGAAGACCCCATTGAATTCATGCATCGTCACAAAAAATGTACGATTCATCAACGCGAATTGCACACCGACACGCCGAATTTCGCTTTTGCTTTGCGGGCGGCTTTGCGGCAAGCGCCGAAAGTGATTCTGGTCGGTGAGATTCGCGACCTGGAAACCTGTGAAGTGGCTATGGAAGCTTCGGAAACCGGACACCTCGTGCTCTCCACCTTGCACACCACCGATGCCGTTAAAACCGTTGAACGCTTGATTGGACTCTTCCCGAAAAATCAAGAGCACATTATTCGTATGCGTTTATCCGGGGCGTTCCGGTTTATTGTTTCACAACGCCTGATTCCGAGAGCCGACCGCAAAGGGCGCATCGCCGCCATCGAAGTTCTCAAATCAACCGCGCGAACCCGCGAGTATATTGAAAAAGGTGAACGCGAAGGCAAATCGCTTTATGATGCGATGCGGGACGGCAACCTCGAAGGGATGCAGGTTTTCGACGCCGAAATCGAACGCATGATTCGCGAGGGCATCATCTCCTTAAACGATGGATTAATGTATGCGACCAACCGACAGAACCTCATGTTACAGCTTTCGGATGTCGGTACGGGTTCCGGTTCAGGCATGCTCAATATGCCATCCGGGATGCTCAATATGATTAGTTGATTTTGCTAACCGTTAAACGCCTTATGTTGGGGCAATCCTCTGTGGTTGCCCCCTCTCTACACCACTCAAGAAATACGAATCCTCCTGACCATCCTTACCCTTCTCGCTTGCCTTTCTACACATTGAAGATCGAGGCTTCGCCCTTTATGCTATAGTTGAATAGCGAAAAGAGATATCAGATGTCGGATGTCAGCAACTAGAGAGAGACTAGCTGATCAACTCATCTCAAAGCAATTTTTCTAACATCTAACCTCTGACCGCTAACCTCTGTGCTATGCGACCAACCATCGTCTCCATTTCCGGCTTTTCATCCAATGTTGGCAAAACAACTTTAGTGTGCGATTTGCTCAAAGAGTTTGCCGGATGGGAAGCGATAAAGATTTCACGCGGGCATTACCGTTCCTGTGGTAAAGACCCGGCGGCTTGTTGCGTGAGCCCGTTACTTGGCGAGCGCCCCACGCTCCTGAGCGGTGTCGAAGCGACCTGTGTCCCGCGCAAAGACACCGGGCGTTATTGGGAAGCGGGCGCTGACAACGTGCATTGGTTAATCTGCACCAACGAACAACTCGAAGCCGGAACGCGGGAAGCTTTAAGTCGGGTTTGCAGCGCCGGCGTTTTCATCGAAGGCACCAGCTTTTTAAAATTCGTGCCCGCCGATTTTTCGCTGATGGTGGTTGACCTTCAACGCAACGAAATCAAAGCATCGGCCTTGAAAGTCGCCAATCACATAGATGCATTTTTCGTGAACCGCGCAGAGGCTGATGAAAAAAATTTGGAAATGATTCGCAACAAATTTGCCGAAAGAAGCGTTAAGCTTGGCGATGTGCCGATTTATTCGGCGCAAAATTTTGCAGCCTTGGTTAAAAAGATAATGACGATTCACACGGCTACACACACACCTTCTCTGATTACCCCGCTCCGCATGAATATGTGATGGCGCGAAGGACCTGGCTGTCCGCTCGCGCGAATCTCACCTTGACTTTATCCTTCACCGATTTTTAGTATGCAAATTTTTGCTGTTAAGATAGTGAGTCGCTATGGTGCTTACGGAAGTGACAAACGAATTGCAAACCCTGTTCGATAATGCCCGTCGGGTAGCGATACTCACGGGGGCGGGGATTTCTGCGGAAAGCGGTGTGCCGACGTTTCGCGGCGGTGGCGATACGTCAATTTGGAGCTGGCGCGGCAAACCGGTGAGCGAACTTTCATCGGCGGAGTTGATGCGGACAGATCCCAAGTTGGTCTGGGAGTGGTTCGATTACCGGCGCGGCCTGTTGAAAGACTTACAACCAAACGCCGGGCACACGGCGCTTGCCGCCTGGGAACGGCGCTTTGAAGATTTCACTTTGATTACGCAAAACATTGATGATTTGCATCGCGCCGCCGGCAGTCTCAAGGTTCTGGAATTGCACGGCAACATCTGGCGCGCGCGTTGTCTGCATTGCCAGAGCACCTTTGAAGTGCGCGAATCGCCGCTTGAGGAGAACCCGCCGCTTTGTCTGGCCTGCGGGTATGCGGCGCGCCCGGATGTCGTGTTATTTGGCGAGATGTTGCCCGAAGGGGTTTTTGACCGCGCCGAAGAAGCTTCGGCACGCGCCGACCTGTTTTTCGTCATCGGCACGTCGGCAGTGGTTTATCCGGCTGCCTCATTGCCGATTACGGCAAAACAATGTGGCGCGAAAGTCATTGAGGTCAACCCTGAACAGACCGATATCTCATTTATGGTTGATGTGACGATTTTAGGAAAAGCGGGCGACATCCTGCCGCAGTTTTTAAAGGAGCGAGGGTGATGCGCGTTTTGTATTTCGATTGTTTTGCCGGTATCAGCGGCGATATGAGCGTCGGCGCCTTGCTCGATTTGGGGCTTGACTTTGAAGTTTTGCAAGGCGAAATCCGCAAACTCGGACTCAGCGGTTACCAGCTCGGCGCCCGCCAGGTCAAACGCGCCGGCTTTGCGGCGACGAAGTTCGGGGTTGAAGTTGATGAAGCCCAACAACCGGCGCGCACTTTCGTTGAAATCCGCGAGATGATCGAGCACGCGGATTTAAGCGAAGGCGTCAAATCGCGTTCAATGCAGATTTTTTTAAAGCTGGCCCAGGCTGAGGCGCAGGTTCACGGGGCCAGCGTTGAGCACGTTCATTTTCATGAAGTCGGCGCCGTTGATTCAATCATTGACATCGTCGGGGCGGCCATCGGATTTGAATTTTTGGGTATTGAAAAATTTATCTCCTCGCCGTTGCGTACGGGGTTTGGGTGGGTGAAAGCGGCGCATGGCTTCATGCCGATTCCGGCGCCGGGAACGGCGGAACTGTTGCGCGGATTGCCGGTTTATGCGGGCGATAGCGAAGGCGAATTCGTGACCCCGACGGGCGCCGCGATGGTGGCGGCTTTATGTGACCGGTCTGGCGCGCTGCCCCTGATGCAGATTGACAAAATTGGTTATGGCGCAGGCACCCGCGACCCGCAAGCCTTTCCGAATGTTTTGCGCTTAACGGTTGGCGAGGTGCTGGACGCGCTAAGCGAAGAGCCCCGGATTACGGTCATTGAAACCAATATTGATGATATGAACCCGCAAGCTTACGGCTTTGTTATGGAACGCGCCTTTCAGCTTGGCGCCTTGGATGTTTTCTTCACCCCTGTGCAGATGAAGAAAGACCGGCCGGGGGCGATGTTGACCGTGCTGTGTGAGGCGAAAGATTTTGATAGGCTCGCGCATCTGTTGTTGTCGGAAACCACCACGCTCGGCATTCGTTATTACGAAGCCAGGCGGCGCACGCTTGACCGCGCATTTGAAGTTGTTGAGACACCGTATGGCGAGGTAAGGGTAAAAGTGGCGCGTCATCAAAACCGCCTGATGCACATTCAACCTGAGTATGACGATTGCGCGCGACTGGCGAACGAAAAAGGCGTTTCGCTGATTGAAGTACAACAAGCGGCCATTGTGGCCCATAAGCAAAAGACAAGGGGATAAGTTCAGCGTGCCTTCAGGCGGATAGCCTTACTGGATAGCCACCCGCCTGAAAGCGCGACACTGAACCACTGGAAGGAATGGCAAACTCGAAAAACAACAGGGTAAGTAAGCAGGAAAAGCAGATGAATCTTGCGAAGATTGAAGCCGGGGTTCGGTTGATTTTAGAAGGCATCGGCGAAGACGTAGACCGTCCGGGTCTACAGGGTACGCCGCACCGCGTCGCCAAAATGTATGAAGAGATTTGTGCAGGGCTGCATCACGACCCGGTCAACTTCATCCATTTCATCCCTGATGAAACGCACGATGAGATTGTCATCGTCAAAGATATTTCCATCATGAGCTTGTGCGAACATCACCTGCTGCCAATCAAAGGCGTGGCGCACATTGCTTACATTCCGAAGAACGGGCGCATAGTCGGGTTATCAAAGCTGGCGCGGGTGGTTGATTTATTGGCAAAAAAACCGCAACTGCAAGAGCGGCTGACCACTGAGGTCGCCGATTTGTTGTACAGCAAATTACAAGCGCGAGGGGTGATGGTGGTTATCGAAGCCGAGCACATGTGCATGGAGATGCGCGGCATCAAAAAGTCCGGCGCCACAACCGTAACCAGCGCGTTACGGGGCGGATTTTTAAGAAACGCCTCAACCCGCGCTGAAGCAATGACACTATTGAAGTGACGAGTAACGAGTGATGAGTGATGAGTTGAATCGCTTTCGCTCATCACTCATTACTTATCACTAATCACTTCGAGGGATTATGAACAAAACTTTTTATGTTACGACACCGATTTACTACACCAATGCAGCGCCGCATATCGGGCACGCTTATACGACGATTGTTGCCGATGCGCTGACGAAATTTAAACGCCAGCGCGGCATTGATTCATTCTTTCTGACGGGGACCGACGAACACGGCATCAACATTGAACGCAAAGCCGATGAACGCGGCATCCCCATTAAACAACATGTGGATGAGATTTTTGAGGCCTTCAAAGCCGCTTTCGCGCGTCTCGAAATTGGCTATGACCGCTGGATTCGCACCACCGACCCGGTGCACGAGCGAGCCGTGCAGAAGCTCTGGACGATCTTGAAAGAGCGCGGCTACATCTACAAAGGCAGCTACGAAGGCTGGTTCTGCGCCAATTGCAACGAGTACAAAGAGGTTGAAGCGGGGGATGAAAATCCGTCTTGCCCGATCCATCTCAAAGCGCTTGAGCGGGTTGCCGAAGAGAGCTATTTCTTCAAGCTTTCCGCCTTTCAAAAACCTTTGCTTGAGCTTTATGAAAACCGACCTGAATTTGTTCAACCGGAAGCGCGGCGCAATGAAGTGATTTCGTTTGTCGCGGGCGGCCTCAAAGATTTAGCGGTGAGTCGCGTTTCGGTGAAATGGGGCATTCCGGTTCCTGATGATGAATCGCATACGATGTATGTTTGGCTCGATGCCTTATCGAATTACATCACGGCGCTCGGTTGGGGCAACCAGACCTATGATGGGTTTGATAAGTATTGGCTCAATGAAGAAGACGGCAAGCCGGTAAGTAATGCGCTCCATTTGGTTGGCAAAGACATTCTCAGATTTCACGCCGTCTATTGGCCGGCCTTTTTACTGGCCGCCGGCGTTGAAGTGCCGCGCACGGTCTTTGTTCATGGCATGCTGCTCAGGGAAGGGCAGAAGATGGGCAAAAGTTTGGGCAACGCGATCCAGCTCGAAACCCTGCATCAACATTTCACCAACGATATGATTCGTTATTTTCTGCTGCGCGAAGTGCCGTTCGGGCAGGATTCCGAAATCAGCTACGGCGCCTTGATTGACCGCATCAATGGTGATTTGGCAAACGGACTTGGCAATCTGGCAAACCGTACGCTGACCATGGTGAAAAATTATTTCGCAGGGGTGCCGCCGCGCGGGTTCGATGAAAGCTCGCAATTGGTGCAGGAGGCAATTGAACAAGCGAAAGCGAAATTTGATACGGAGTATGAGGCGCTGAATTTTTCTCGCGCTTTAGAAGCTGCCTGGGCGGGGATTGCGGTGGTTGATAAATACATCACGGACAATCAACCCTGGAAGCTTGCCAAAGATGAATCGCAACGGGCCAAGCTTGAAGCGGTGATTGCGACGGCTTATGAAGCGCTGCGCCATGTCGTATTGCTGGTCGCGCCGGTCTTGCCAAACGCTGCGAGAGAGATTTGGCAGCAAGCGGGACTTGCAGGCGACCCCTTGCAAATCAATCCGCAGGAGGCAACCTGGGGCGAAGCGATTGAAGGTGCTCAAATCGAAACCATCAGCGGCGCCTTCCCGAAATTGAATAAGGAAAAAATTATGGCCGAAATAGAAGCGACCGATGGCAAGCCCGCCACCAAGGGCGGCGAAGCATCGGCGGCAACAAATGAAGGCGCAGCGCAGAGCGCAGACGCGAAAAAAACGGCTGAAGTTCAATCGCCGCCGGAGACCGCGAAACCGGCTCCTGTAGCCAATTCTGAAAAAATAACCATTGACGATTTCATCAAGGTTGAACTTCGCGCGGCAACCATTCTGGAAGCTGAACGGGTTCCGAAAGCCGATAAACTTTTGCGCTTGCAAATAGATGTTGGCGAAGCCCAGCCGCGACAGATTCTCGCGGGGATTGCCGAATACTACAAACCCGAAGAGGTCGTCGGACGCAAGATTGTTATCGTCGCCAACCTGGCGCCGCGTAAGATGCGCGGCTTTGAATCAAACGGCATGTTGCTTGCCGCCTCCGTCGGTGAAGAAGGTCGTCCGGTGCTTGCCACCTTCGGCGAAGAAGTGCCCAATGGCACAAGGTTAAAGTAGCAAATCGCCGGTGACGGCCAATTGATGTTCTGCTTTGGAGAGCGAGAAAAAAGCTTAGCGATTTTTGTGCCCGCTGGGGTCTTGGTGAGAAATTCTCCTTGAAACTGTGAGCAAGGTTTGCCATTGTCTCACCAAGACCACAGAGGTCGCGAAGGCGTTGAGGTCTAATTTCTGACGCTTTCGCGAGGCGAAAGATAGATGCCAATTTCTCTTGGCCATAAAATAGAAAACGATTACACCAACCCGCTGGGCATGTTAAGCGACTGTCATCGCCGCATAGAAAAATTCCTGACCCTGCTCATTACGATTACCGAACAAGCGCGGGGCCGCGCCTTGAGCCGCGAGCAACAAGAAGCGCTGGCTTCGGCTTTGCAATACTTTCGACAATCGGCCCCTAAACATACGCTTGATGAAGAGGAGTCGCTTTTCCCGCGACTGCAGGCCTCTGAACATGAGGCGATGAAAGCGGCTTTGGTCAGGCTTGAAGCGTTGCGCGCAGACCACTTGGTCGCCGATGAAAAGCACAAGGAAATTGATACTTTAGGCGCGCAATGGTTAAATGAGGGCGGGTTGGCTAAAGCGAGCGTTCAGCGATTAAGCCGGTTGCTTGAAGACCTGCACCACATTTATGACAACCATATCGGTATTGAAGACCGTGAAATATTCCCACTCGCCGGACAAGTTTTAAACCGTGCGGAGATTGCCGCAGTGGGAGGTGAAATGGCGGCGCGGCGCGGCGTCAGTATTGAACGCTGGAAAAAGCTTCTCTAGAGCGGTTTGCGAATGCATTTACAAAGATCAGGCATGGAGAAAACTTGACGAACTTTGCGACAGGCTGGCGGCTTGGCGTGAACGAACCAGTTGATTTCTCGCCAAGTCGCCAAGCACCGTAAAGCTCGCCAGGTTGTTTAGCCGTCGAGATTCCTGTTTTTTAGTAAACTCAGGAACCCGCCGCTCTAGTTGACAGCGCCTAGATAGGACTGATGAATAAACGCACCCTTCAAAGTATTGTGCTGGGCGTTTCAATTGGGCTCGCGGTCGGGCTTGGGTCTTACACCTTTGTTTACGCCAGGGGCTACTCTTATCTGCTGAACGACCCGCAGTCTTGCGCCAATTGTCATGTGATGCAAGAACAGTTTGATGGCTGGGAGAAATCGAGCCACCGCTCGGTTGCCACCTGCAACGATTGTCACACCCCGCCCGGCTTTTTTGCCAAGTATGCGACCAAAGCTTCAAATGGCTTCTGGCATTCATTCGCTTTTACGACCGGACGATTTCACGAGCCGATTCAAATCAAAGCTCACAATAAAGAGGTGACCGAAAAGGCTTGTCGGAAATGTCATCAAGATGTTGTCGAAGCGATTGAATCGCCACACGCAGAAAAAAGCGGTGACGAAACCTCGTGTCTTCGTTGTCATCGCAATGTCGGACACCTTCATTGAGAGAACCCTATGAGTGAAACCACTGACGAAACCAAACCTGCTACTCGGACCTGGAGCAATCGTAAATTTGTGCTGCTTACGGTATTGATTGCCACTATCGGAGCGGTTGCCGGAGCGGCGCTACTGGTCAATATTTTCGAG
>JBIOWC010000723.1:0-8214 GCA_044868105.1 Blastocatellia bacterium | reverse complement strand
CTCGAAACTGCGACAAAATACGGACATTTTCGCGTAAATCATTTTGTTGCCACGCTGCTGGCATCATCGCAAAACGCTGGTGTTCGTGCCCATGAGCGCCGATTGAAAATTGTTCGGGGTCTAAGCTGGATAACCATTCCGCCGAGATCAGTCGCGATGCCAGATCGGGAACAGAAGAGGCGAGTTGTTCTATCTGGCTTCGCACTTCATGGTAAAAGCCGGGGTCGGATGTGCCGCGAAGTTTGAGGGCTTTTTCCTGAAGTTCGTTGGTGAGCGCCGCGTCGTTTGAGCGATCCGTGGCGGCCGACAAATAATTTAAAATAGGAAACCAATATGAACGATGGACTCCAAGATAGGCCGTGTTAATAAAGATGGTCGCCGGCAAACCGCGCTGCTTGAGGTGCGGGATGACGTAATCGGACATTGAAATATCACCGTCATCAAAGGTTAATGAAGCGCAGCGCCCCCGAAGGCTTCCCTTGTTAAGGCGTGATAAAGCTTCATGCAGCGGCAATATTTGAAAGGCTTTCTCTACGTCATCCAATTCTCGTTGAAATTGCTCAAGTCGTGTCCAGGTATATTGGTGATGCCGAAGCGGGTCAAATTCAGGGGTCACCTGGTGCCAGTTAAAGACAATGAGAAAATTGCGATGACGTTGTCTCCACCACACTTCGCGAAGACGTTTAATTAAAGGTCGGAGTTTCTTCATCGAATTGCTTTTATCTAATCTGCACCCGCCTCAATGTTAAATGAATTTTTTGAGGTTGATGTTCTATAAGTTTGTCGCCTCCTGGCGCCTTCATCCGCGGTGGCGCGCAGCCTGCACCGGCTTCATTAACCGCTACCGCGCAGGTTTTTGCGCGATTCCCGATATGCCGGTAATCATGGTCTGATCTTTGAACACCGGCTGCGGGGAGTCTCGCTTGATGAGAAAACGAACAATCGGCAGAGCTAAACGGGAGAGCATTCGCCGCTTCCATTGCCCCATCTTCCGTCGGCGAACCCACAAGCCAATCATCTGCGCAAGGCTGCTATCCCAGCCTCCGAGGGCCTTCATCTGGATGTGTTCGAAGCCGGCGTTGCGCAGATGGCGCTCCAGGGCAAATGGCGTGAAGCGGTACTGGTCATACGGCGCATCATGCAAGGGCCAAAGAAAGGGAACCGTAAAGAACAACAAGCCGCCCGGCCTGAGCACGCGCAGGGTTTCCCGCATCAGGGTTTCGACATCCGTACATTGTTCAAACACTTCTGTGGCGATGGCGCAATCGACGGCCTCGGCGTCCAGCGGAATGATTGAGCCATCCCATTCCAGATCAGGCGCGCCAAATTTCTGGTATGGCTTGCCGCGCAAGTCGGCGCGTAAATCTAATCCGATATATTTTTCGACGCGGCTGGGCGGCGCAAGAAGGATGGATTTATAAGGCATCCGCCCACAGCCGACATCCAATAGCGTGCCGTGCAAATTGCCGAGTTGTTCGGTCAGCGAGTTGAGAATCTTGTGCCGCGATAAATAAATATCCAAGGTGCTCGGACTGCACAAAGGATGCAAAAAGTCATGATGCTGGCTCATTGAAATCCACCTGATATTTGCGGTCATTGGCTCTCCCATTCAACCGAGTTGCAATGCAGGACGCCCCAGGGGCGTTCCAACCAATGAGTAACTTGCCCATTGTTCGCTACTGAAAAAAGCGGGTAATCAAGGATGACATCGAAGGCTTTGGTATGGATGGATTGCTCAATACCGGCATCGATATAGTATTGCCCGGGGGCCAGCGACAAGCCGCGAAATTTAGCTGTTACGGTGCGTCGCCCCGGCTCCAGAAAGAGCGCATAGTTCTTATCCCAGGAAAGGACCACAGCTATTTTGGTTCCTTGAGAATTTTTTATCATCAGCGTCAAATTAGCGCCATGCAGCTTTTGGGCTACTTGCAAATGAAAATTAATCGAAAAATCTCTCCCCATTTCGACGGCGGGCAGAACATTAGATTTTGCGGTGTCGCCATTTAGATCAATGCCGATAATTTTGACCGGAGAATCCAGGTTGCGGTCACGGCGATAAAATTCCAGGCCATTGCTGTGATCCGTTTGGTTCTCAAGCGATTTTTTCAAATAGAGCTCGACCATCTGATGGGAATCACCTAAGGCGGCGACATTACCATTTTCTAAATAGACACATCGTTGCGTGAGGGATGAGACAACTCCCATGTTGTGGCTGACAAAAAAAACCGTCCGTCCGCCTTTTGCGACTTCGCCCATTTTTCCCAAACTCTTCTTTTGAAAAGCGGCATCGCCAACCGCCAGCACTTCATCAACCACAAGAATTTCTGATTCGAGGTGCGCCGCCACCGCAAAAGCGAGCCGCACATACATGCCGCTGCTGTAGCGCTTCACCGGCGTATCAATGAATTTCTCTACCTCTGAAAAAGCGACAATTTCATCGAATTTCCGCATAATTTCCGCTTTTGTCATGCCGAGAATGGCGCCGTTAAGGAAAATATTTTCGCGGCCCGTGAGTTCAGGATGAAAGCCCGTGCCGACCTCTAATAAACTGGCGATGCGGCCTTTGATTCTCACTTCCCCGCTGGTCGGCGCGGTCACCCGGGAGAGGATTTTCAGCAGCGTGCTCTTCCCCGCGCCATTGCGTCCGATGATACCGAGCACCTCGCCCTGCTTGACCTCGAAGGTGACATCCTTGAGCGCCCAGAGTTCGTCCTTTGAATTTCCCTGTTGGTCAGCTTCTCTTCCGGCAGATGGCTGACCAATTTTGGAGAGCGGGTCGGGCTTGCCTCTGAGCTTGGCCCAGCGACGGTTGATGTCGGCGCGCAAGGTTCGCGCGCCGATAGCGCCGAGATGATAATGTTTAGAGAGGCGATCAATCTGGATAACCGTTTCAGACATGATTAATTAAATCTCGATTTATTCACTACCCTTGAGGTCGGCCTTCTTCAAACCGTATCCATAAAGGTTTTCTCAACATGGTTGAACAGTAAAACGCCGATGACGAGAATGAATAGGGTTGCCGCAGCCGAAAAACTGAGCAACCCCCAACTAAAAGTGCCGGTCCCGAGCAGCGAGTATCGAAAGGTCTCAATGATCGGGGTCATCGGGTTGGCGAGCATAATCCAGCGATATTGCGCCGGCAGTTTCGACAGCGGAATAATGACCGGCGTTGAATACATCAAGAGTTGCGCGCCAAATTGCACCAGGTAACGCAGGTCTCGGTAACGGGTCGTCATAGACGATACAATGATGCCGCTGCCCAGCCCCAAGGCGGCCATCAGCAGAAGCAGCACCGGCAAAAGCAGCAGCGCCCAGGTGGGGCGAATCGGCGCGCCTTTCACCAGAAAATAAAAATAGAAGGCCAGAAATAGGGCGAGTTGAATTGCGAATTTGATGAGATTTGAAATGACGATCGATACCGGCACCGCGAGCCTTGGGAAATAGACTTTGCCAAAGAGGCTGGCGTTGGCGCTGAAGGTATCCGACGTGTTGATTAAACACTGTGAAAAATAGCTCCACGCAGTAATTCCCGACAGGTAGAAGAGAATTTTCGGCAAGCCATCGGTAGAGAGTTGCGCGATGTTGCCAAAAATTAAGGTGAAGGTTAACGTCGTCAACAAGGGTTGGATGATGAACCAGAGGGGACCGAGAATCGTCTGCTTGTGAGTGGCGACGAAATCCCGCTTTACAAAAAGCATCACCAGATCCCGATAGCGCCAGAGGTCTGTAAGGTGGAGGTCGAACCAGCGGGTTTTCGGGCGGATGACCAGGGTCCAATCCTCCGCTTGTGCCACGCCTGGAGCAGCGGTCTGGCCGGTTCGATTCGAGACGACCGAAGAAGATAAACTATCGAGTGCTATATCTGATCCGTTTTCAGTCATGATGCATTTGTCGTTCGGTGAGCCACGCTTTCCTGCGGAAGGCTCTTTTGCTTAAGGAGAAGTCCTGCGGAAATCCACTGCCAGACGAAGAAGCTGTTGTCGCTACTCCCGGCGCAGTAGGCTTGCCAGGCGTTGCGGATTTTGTCGGGCTCGAACCAAGCGCCGCCCAAGGCGCTTAAGGCGTGTTCAATCTGTTCCTCGGCCCAAGGGCGCAACGCCCCGCGCAGCCATTCGCGCTGCGGCGTTTGTAAGGCCCGTTTCGGCGCTTCAATGAGGCCTTCGGGTAACAGGCGACGACTAATCTGGCGCAACATCCACTTGCGGATTCCGTTGACCAATTTACGCTCCACGGGTTGACGCATGGCCAATTCAAAGAGACGGTGATCTAAAAAGGGTTCGCGCAATTCGGTTGATGAGCGCATCGAGACCCGGTCATTAAAGCGCAGGGCGCGCGGGATTTTGGTATAGCGCGCATCCCGGTACTGTAAATTGCGAAGCCGGTCAGCAAATTTTTGCGGCGCTGCAAAAGGCTCGCTCAACTGAGCAAATTCGGGAACCAGACATTCCGGTTTTACCGGCCTTTCTTTGGTCCCTTGTATCAGGGAGGTTTGCGTGGTAGCGAGCGCCGACGCGTAATAATCATAACCCGCCCATTGCTCGTCCATGCCTTGACCATCGAGTAAAACGATGACGCCGCGCGCCCGCGCTTGTTTGAAGAGATGCGCATAGGCGAGCGTGGGGAGTCCGCCGAAAGGCTCGTCCTGATGCGCTTGAACATCCTCGGCTAAGGCTGGCACCTCCGTAGCATCCAGGCGACAGACGACCGCCGGATGTTTGGTGTGAGCCAGCATCATTTTCACCCAGGGCAGTTCATCATAATTTTCGTCTCCGGTGATGAAGGTGAAAGCGGCGACTTCACTCTCTTTACCTTGAACGGCCTGCACCAGACCCAGCAGCGTGGAAGAATCCAGTCCGCCGCTCAGATTGATGCCCACCGGAACATCGGCGCGAAAACGCAGCCGGACGCTTTCTAATAATAGAGCGAGATATTCTTGCTCAACTTCGGCCTGTGAACGGTTATCAAAATCCGGCCCCACGGCTTCCGCCAGGTCATACCAACAGGCCACCGCCATCCTCTGATTCTGCCAGGTCAAGATGTGTCCGGCGGGTAATGAATGAAGGCCTGTCCAGAAGGTGCGCTGCGAATGATCATAGACGCCTTGCGATAAATAGGTTGCCCAGGTCACCGCGTCCGGTTCCGTCGCCAGACCGGCGGCCCGCAGGGTTTTAATCTCGCTTGCCAGAAACAGCGTGCCGTCCGCTTGCACATGATAATAAAGCGGTTTGACTCCGAAACGATCGCGCGCCGCAAAAAGCGATTGCGTCTGCTCATCCCAGATGGCGAAGGCAAACATACCGAGCAGTTTTTCAAGACACCCGCTTCCCCATTTTTGAAAAGCCGCCAGCAAAACTTCCGTGTCGGATTGTGTTCTAAAGGCGTAGTCGCCGCTTAACTGCTCGCGGAGTTCCAGGTAGTTGTAAATCTCGCCGTTGAAAACAACCTGGTATCTTCCCGTCGCGTCCACCATGGGTTGTCGCCCGGCTTCAGAAAGATCAATGATGCTCAAGCGATTGTGTCCGAGCGTCGCCCGTCGTCCGGGGTCTGTATAAAATCCTGTGGCATCCGGCCCGCGATGCTTTTGGCTGGCAATCATGGCTTCGATTTGCCCCGCCTGCCAGCCGCTGCCAAATATTCCTGCGATTCCGCACATATTAACTTGACCTCGCCATAAGGAGTTGTTCAGCGCGTTGCCAGTCACGCATATGGTCAATATTGACGCTCTGTTCGGCGTGCAACGGATATCCGAGCACACGCTTTCCATAGAGACTCTGCTCTTCCATCACCACATCGCGTCGCGTGATATAGATTGAGCCTTCGCGGTGAAAGGCTTCCGGCAAGTCCTGCCGACGGGAGATCGGCATCGCTTCGCCTGTGCTCAAGCGCAGCCCGCCATCCTGACTTTTGTAATAAACCCAATGCGGGTTATATTCCGCAGGAACCGGCAGAATGGTGATCAAAGCGTCGGGTTCATGCTTTTCAAATAATTCGATGCACCCGTCAATGGTGGCCGTCGTTCGCAACGGATTTGTCGGTTGTAGTAAACAGAGAGCATCAAATCGTTCCCCGCGTTTTTCAAACCAGGTCAACGCATGTTGCACGACGGGCAACATCGGCGTTTCATCTTCGGCCAGTTCGGCCGGGCGCATAAAGGGGACCTCGATTCCGCAATACCTGCCGACATCGGCAATCTCTTCGTCTTCCGTGCTCAAGACCACGCGAGCCAGACGCCGGGAGGCCAAGGCTGCATCGGCGGTGTATTGCAACAGGGGTTTTCCGCAAAGCACCCTTATATTCTTGTGCGGGACTCCCTTGGAGCCGCCGCGCGCCGGTATTAATCCAAGAATACGCATTAGTAGGTCAACCTTTTTTCTATGTGTAGTGGCACTTCGTTTAACAGTTCAGCGATGCGTGTGCCCGCGTTGCCGTCACCATAAAGCAAGTCCTTTTCATATCGGCCATTGCCCAGGTGTCGCCGAATCGCTTGTTCAATCTCCACGCGGTCATAGCCGACATCAAGAACATTCTTCCCGCGTTCGCGACCCGATTGGCGCGAGCCGATGTTGACGACCGGCACGCCAAGGAATGAAGATTCCCGTATGCCGACGCTCGAATTGCCAATCAAACACCGACAGTTATAGATGAGCCGCAAAAAATCGGTCGGCATCATATTCTTAAAGAAATGTATATTGGTGGGGTTTTCGGTTTCGCGGAAAGTTCGGATGCCATTTGAGGTGCCATCCGACCCGGCATCTACGTTGGGCCAAAACACCAGGGCCGGCAAGCCAATCTCTTTTGCCGCGTAAAGCGTTTCCAGCACATGTTGTCGAGATAATTGATGTTCGGTCGTAACCGGGTGCTGCATAATCACCAGGTAGCCATTGGTTAAATCAAGGCGATTGCCCACCCCGCCATATTTTTCAAAAGGATCAAAGTTCAAGATGGGATCAGGCAAGACTTCCGCCGCCAGATCAATCGAGGGACATCCGGTAACAAAAACCGTGGCCTTTTCTTCGCCCATCCGAATGACCCGTTCCCGCGATTTCTTGGTCGAAACGAAATGGAGGTCAGCCAGCTTGGTCACCGAGTGGCGGACTTTTTCATCAATCGAACCGGTAATCTCGCCGCCTTGAATATGCGCCACCGGAATGTTCATGTAGGACGCGGCGACGGCCGTCGCCAGGGTTTCATACCGGTCAGCGATGGTCACCACCACATCCGGCTTGAGGTTATCGAAAACCGTGGCCAGTTCAAGCAAGCCAAGCCCTGTGGTCTTGGCCATCGAAGCCGGATTCTCGCCCTCAAGCACCATGTAGACGCGGGCGGCAATTTCGAAACCATCTTTCTCAATATAATTGACCGCCGTGCCGTAACGATCCAGCAGAGCCGAGGCTGCAACCACCAGTTGCAGTTCAAGCTCAGGGCTATCCTTGATGGCTTGTAGAGCGGTTTTAATTCGGCTATAGCTGGGTCTGGCAGTTACTACTACGCATACTTTTCGTCGCATCAGTTCCATCCCTCCACATCAGTAGTCAGTAAAAGATCATTGGCTTTCAGGTCGCGCCGGAGCCGATGTCCGATGAGCTCTTTCAGGCGCGCCGCCGGAATGCCGGTTCCGGGTTTTTTGGCGGCAAGATGTTCCGGGCGCAAGACGGTCCCTTCAGACAAATCCATCTGCGCCACCACACTCTTCATAAAGAGCTTTCGCAAGGGGGCGGTCTCTTCGGAAAAAGCGTCTTTATCAACCGGGTGGGCTTTCATCGTTTCAATGAAGCGAAGGCCTTCAACCAGTTGCCGCAGTTCCGCCGTGGTCACCGAAGCGACAACATCCGGACCGAACATTTCACGACTCAGGGTGACATGGACTTCAAGCACCTCAAGGCCCAAGGTGGCGGCGGCTAAACCGGGATAAATGGTGCCTGAATGATCTGAAAGTCCAACGGCGCAAGCGTAACGCTCACGAAAAAACGGAATCAGGTTGAGGCCAACCCGTTGGGGCGGACAAGGGTAGGCCGAAGTGCATTGCATTACGGTCAGCGGCAACTCGCGCTGACTGACAAAGCTCACCGCTTCATCAATCTCTTGAATCGAACTCATTCCGGTAGAGAGCAAAATCGGCAATCGGGTGGCGGCCATCTCTTCAAACATCTGGCTGCTACCGACTTCACCCGAAGCGATTTTCCAAGCCGCGACTCCAACCTGGGTCAATAACCT
>JBIOWC010000722.1:0-32317 GCA_044868105.1 Blastocatellia bacterium | reverse complement strand
CATCTCTAACTTTTAACTTTTTGGCAATCGCTCTTTGTTTATACTCCTGTTTGATTTTTTCTTCGAGCGAATCACGGCTAATCAAAAACAAAGGTGCAAAAAAATAAAGAATACTTTTTCTCATTTTCATAAAGCTTCCCGATTTTGGCGAAGGCTATTATTTCATATTTAATCACGCAATTTATTTTTGAAAGGAACCCCCATGGCAAGATTTACAAGTGACCCCTTCAATCTCAGCCCCGGATTTGAAGCGGAAGGAAAACAAATTACCCAGGCAGTTGTCAGGTTATTAACCAACAATGAACGCGAAATTGCCTCAACAGCAATTCGCGGCAAACAGTTGCAGGAAATTAAACTCGCCGAATCACAATTGCGACAGGCAAATGCCTCGGCAAAATCAAATGCGCAACCGGAAGAATTAAATGTCGTGCAGAGTGTCGCTATCTCTCAGCGCATTGAGAGAAAGCATTTAACCATCCTGGCGATTGAGTGTTTTATTACGGATTCCGGCGCGCGAATTGATGACCGAACAAAGATAGAACAGTATTACGGTCTATTGCTTGAGACCGATGAAGAGACGATAGCAGCAGAACAGGAGGCGCTGGTTAATAAATACCGGCGCGAAGACTTTCGCATCAAATACAAATGTCCAGCCTGCCAGGGAACCGTTGACCCCGCGTCAGCAGTGCGTCTCTGATTTTCAGTTAAAAATTATTTTCGCCAACATCGTCTTCGGTGGTGATCTATCAAAGCTTGAAGAATGGATAGCCAACCATTCGCAGGAAGAAGTGCAGATGTTAGAAGACGCGGCGCTCGATAAACAAACCATTAATTATTTACGGTTTCTAAAGGGCTCGGATTCGATCTCCCTTGAACCTGAAAAGTAATCATGAGTGACACCTATCAAATCATTGGCACCTTCGCTGGAGCCGAACAGATTGTCGCCAAATATAAGGAAATCGAGAAAGCGATAAAAGGTGTCGACGCCGCGAACAAAGCCCTGGGTCGGACATCAAATCAAACGACCAATCAAGGAGGGCAAGGTTCATCATATCGAACCCGCCAACATCGCGAGGAAGCCGGCGCAATTATGAAGGTTGCTGAGGCGGCGCATAAATACCGAATAGCAATGCGGGAAACTAGAGAAATTGTTCGCTCTCAGGTTGAATCCTTCATACCTTTCAAAGAAGGGGCGGAAACCCTTGCTCGTGCTGAGATGCAATTCCGCTCGCTGAACTTATCGGCTAATGAAAATGCCGAAGCGTTCAAGGTCATTAATGACATTGTAAAGAACGGAAAAAATACTTATGCAGACCTAACCGGCGAACTCCAGAATCTTCATGCCGCTTTTGGAGATTTACACCACGCCATGGAGTTCCTGCCGACAGCTGCAAAAACGGAATATGTCTTTTCAGCACTCTTCGGCAAAAACCCTCAGGAAACCCAAGCCAACATCCTTTCAACGATGCGCGCACTCGAACAGATGGGCGCATTGCGCGGAACAGGTCCCAAGGATAGTCACGGTATCGCTCAGGTAACTGAAGCCGATATGGATCGGCTCAAACAATATTACGATACCGTCATCCAAATGCAGGTGATGACCAAGGGACTAATCAGCGGACAAGACCTTCAATCCTTTGTTGCTACAGGTGGCGTCGCTGCTAAGCAGCTCTCTCCGGAAGGGCTGCGTAATATGACGTTCATCATTCAGGAGATGAAGGGGGGGCGCGCCGGTACTGGATTAATGGCCATGTTCCAGTCATTCCGTGCCTTCCGACAAGGTGCCGGTGGGCAACGTTCGTTCGATACGATGGCCGAACTCGGACTTGTGAAACCCCGGCATGAATTAGAACGTCAAGGACTCGCTGAGTTTTCAAAAGAAGGTCGAATTAAAAAACTCTTACCCGGCGCAGTTCCGGTTGCGGACCTGTTAGCAGAAGATCCGGTTCAATTCGCGACCGCTATACACGAAGCCTTGATTAAAAACGGAGACAAGGTTTTCGGCACCGGTAGAGGTCGTAAAAAGTTCGACCCAATGGCGACAACCGATGTGGCGCTTGCCTTGTCGCAGATAACCGGTTCCAAAACCTCAATGAATGAACTGGCGACCATGATTCTGCAGATCAGCCAGATTCAAAAAGATTCGGCTAATGTCAAGAAATCGATGACCCAGGACGAATTGAATAAGATGGTTGATGAAAGCCCGCTTGGTAAGTTGAAAAAATGGGAAGTCGCATTGGAAAATTTCCGACAGAAAGCCGGACTACCGTTGATTGAAGTGCTTGGACAATTAGCGACCGCAGGCCAACCGTTCTTAGAGTTCTTGGGGCAGCATCCGAAATTAGCATTTTGGACTCTTGCGGGATTTAAAGCCACCACCACATTTTTCGAGCTTTCTTCCGTGCTTCGTCAATTCCAAATGTTGAAAGCCATTTCTCAGTTCAATAGCCTTAGCACGGCAGCATTAGGCGCATCACAAAATGTCGCCGGCGTTACATCGTCGGTCAAAGGCGCGAGTGCGCTTGGTTCAACGTTGCGTGCTGGACTATATGTGGGACTGATCATCTCTCTTGAAGAACTCGCGCGGCAGGCTATTGAAACTGACGACGCCATGAAAGATATGAATGCCAGCGCCAAGACAGCTCTTGACTCCTACAACAAGCTTGAAGAATTGAAGAAGGGCAAGGGCGAAAAGGTTCCCGCCCAAATCACCGCCAATGCAGCTGCCGGCGCAATTGAGGCGCTAAAAGTTGGCGGGGAATCAAAATTCGGGTTAGTAACCAGGCTCAAGGATGCGCTAGAAAATAACTTCTCACTTTTGGATACGGCTCGCAATCCATTCAGCATGATTTCACCGCTCATGCATTTAATTCCAAGGGACAATGTTGGTGCCGCAACAGAGATTTTGAAAGACAGAGCCAGGGAACTCTCAAATCCTGAGATCATGGAGAAATTTATTGAGAAGGTGAATCGCGGCGCCATGGGATTGAGTGACACCGGGAAAGAGAATCTGATGCAGGCGCTGGCGAAAGCCTTCCCGCAGGCATTTGAACAAGCAACTCAATCGCTTAAGATTCAGGAAGAGGCCGCCGCAAATGCCCTTATCTCAAAATTGATTCCTGCAATAAATAGCGTATCTACCGAACTATTTAGTTTCAAAGTACCAAATTATGCAGGAGGAGAAGGGGCAACTGGTGAGTCTGGACCACGTACAAAGAAGAAAAAAGGTTTCTTCGATGGCCTGACTCTGTTTCCCCAATCCTCAAATGCGGCTGGTGGGTTGACCCGACGTGATCACCTGGCATTTGTGCATCAGAACGAATACATCATACCAAGGCAACAAGCACAAGATTGGTTCGCAAGAGATATTGAGGGCGGTGGCGGCGTACCTTCTGTAACCCAGCATTTTGAACTTAATCTATATGGTATCGCGGGACCTAACATAGCTCCGATCAAAAGTGCTGTACAGCAGGTCATTGCTCAATCGAAGCACGAATTGAATAAGGCGATGACTACACACATAAAAGATAGAAAGCAAAGTGCTGGCTAAAGCCCCCTGCTCGATAGCGATAAATAAAAGATGAATGATAACGACTCCCCAGCACAATGGGATTTCATCGGTGAACACCTTAACAAGCAATCCCGCGACAGATTTGCCGGACGATTTGTAGGAAACTTCATGGGGCGAGTGACCCGGATTGATGACCCTCTCAGGTTGAACCGCATCAAGGTCAAGTTGTGGTGGCAAAAGGAACTCAACGAGTACGAATCCGATTGGTTGCAACAAGGAACACTCTTCGCCGGTCCTGTAGATAAGCAACGCGGCATTGATGCCTGGGGGTTGGACTATCCTCTGCCGGAGATAAATTCGGATGTTTTTGTTTTCTTTATGGAAGGGAATCCGTATGACGGATATTACTTCGGGGTTCCGAGATTTGGGTTAAATGAACGCGCATCACCACGAATTGAAAAGGATAAAAAGATTCAGTTCAGCCTGAGGATAAAGCTGCCGAACGGTTATGAGTTCGCGGTTGGAACCGAAGGCGATGCCTTGCACCTCGTCAATGGCCACTATCGCTCAAAGGTGCAGGGGAACTGGCACCAGTCGGCTCGTGGGAAGCTCAAGCAGACTACCGTGCGGCTGGTGCAAGGCGCACTCTCCATCATCAAAAAGGTTTCTCCTACAATTCAGGAAGTTCACTACATCAGGCCGGACGATGACCCGGAACTTCGCGACGACCTGATTGATATGATGGACGGCGTACCCGGTAGAGAAGATCCCGGTATTCGTAAACCTGAGGACCTCAGTTAATGGGAAAGAAGATTTTCAAAACCCAGCCCATGCACCGGCTCGTTGATAACCCGATACCGAACCTCAGCATCGCCGATTCCAAGATGCCGAGGCTGCCGCGCCCCATTCAAAATCCTGAAATGGGTTGGAATTCTCAATGCACGCCGACGCGCGCCGGGCGCAAAATCAACGAATACATTGATGGTCAGTTTAAATTCAACCTGCTTCAGAACATCGCTCATGCCAAGCGCTGGATTAAGGAGAAGATTCGCGGTTACATTGACGGCTTTCTGCCGACCTGGCTCAGGAAAATTAAATATAAGATTGACGCCGTCAAACTGGGCATCTATATCCGCCGCCTGGTTGCTACCTACAACTTTTGGCGCTCGGTTGTAAACAAAGAGGTCGACCTGGCGAATAATCACATTGGTCAGTGCAAAGCCATCATCAACTACGGGAAGCAGACCCTCTCTCCTAGCGGACTTCGCGCCGAGTTTGAGAACGAAATCGCCGAGATTTGGAACAACGCGCTAAGCGACCTGGATAAGCAGACCGAAGAGAACAATCAGTCGCGGTGTCTGATTTAACTATGAATGCGAAAGAAGAATTGCTGCAACAACTCGCTGGGTTTGACGCGGAGCGGGAATCGCTCGAACAAACGCACAGTGAAATCATCCAAGCGACATCGGATTCAATGGCTGATGCCGGTAGCGAGTTGAATGGCAGTCTCGAACAGGCGCAAAACGAATACACTACTGCGGAAGGCGACTACCAGCAATATCTCACTGATTTACAAACCAAGGCGACGGAAGCCGGTGAAGCTTTTGATAGTGTCGATGAGCCGACCGATGCACAGGATACGATTGACGCGATTGAAAATATAACGGCTCCGACGCTTCTGAGTAACAACCAGGCGGATATTCAAACCGCGTTTGATGAATTGGCTCATTTAATCAATACGGAAATTGACCACATAAAAGCGGCGCTGACAACATTGAACGAGGCGTTACAGAGCGGCGCAGTCGGTAAATTGAAAGAGGGTGGACAGAAGACTGCTGAGGCTCTGCAGCTGGTTCGCAATTTTTCACCGCCCGTGGTCGACACCGACGCGCTATATAACGCTGAATCAGAAGCTATCGAATCCCTGCTTGGTTAGCTATGTCATTCCTTGGTCGTTCGCTGAAATTCCCCATTGAACTAGATGGCCGAGGCGGCTTGAAAACTGTCGAAGAGGAAGCCGCAGTTGAGAATAATTTGAAGGCGATCATCGTCACGATGATTGGCGAACATGCTTTCAACCCCAAACTCGGTTCACCAATTGAGCCCTTCATCCCAGTTCAGGATGCTGATGTTATCGCTGAACTGACTAAAGATGCAATTGCTGATTGGGAAGATCGGATAGTCGAAAACACTCTTCAAGTGAGTGCCGATATAGGTGATGAAGGAGAGTTAATCATCATAGTCATCTACCAGATTCGCGGTGAGGCAACGCTACGAACTCTCAACTATCAATACCGACGGTTTTCTGAATAATCATGGCGACTGACCAAATCCTCATTGAAGAACCAGTTCTCGACACGCGCACTGAGGCTGAACGAATCTCCGACCGGATTCATCGCACGATAGGTAATCTGACCCCTGAAGCGGCGCAACTGGCAGTAACTTTTTTCGAGTTATTAAAAAAGAAACTCGAATCAAGCGGGCCGGTTTCAGCTCCGCTCACACCGGAACTGACCAGTGCGCGTCCAGGCGAGCCGCATGTTGTTTTACTAACCGAAATCGAGCGCGCGATCACTGAAACTATTTTTAGGCTAAATCAGGTTCCGAATAAAAATCGCATCGCTTTTCTCCGTTTGCTTGGTGTGGTCCAACTTTCCGCGCAACCTTCTACAACGACTCTGCAGTTTACCAAGCTTGAAGACTATTTGAATGTTGAGGTGGTGATTCCGGTCGGCAGTTTGATCGCAACGACCGATTTGGAAACCCAGGTCACCATTGATGAAGAGCTGACGATTCCGGCGGGTGAAATGAGCGGGACGGTGAGCGCCCGCGCGGTTATCGAAGGCGATATCCGGCTCCCGGCAAATACGATCGGGCTATTGCTTGAAGCCATCGCAGGTGTTGAAAGTGTAACAAACACCACGCCGCTCATCGGCGGCGCGGCCGCCGAGTCGGTTGACCAGGCGAAAATTCGCGCCCGCGAAGAGATGCAGGCCGGGAAACACCTGACCTCGGCCGCCGATTGGGAGAATTATATTTTCTTCAACACGCTGCGCCGCAACGGGCGCTGTGTGGCGTTTGAAAACTACATTGGCAACTTCACCCGCGTCACCGATCGGAACGGCTATTTGCTGCTGAGTATTCAAGGCGCAGATGGGCTGCAACCGTCCGATGACTTGATTGAACAAGTTGCGGCGGTGGTGAGCCTCTATCGCGTGACAGGAATCTCAATCGCCGTGCGTTCACCAATTTATAAGGCGTTCAGCATCGAGGCACAGGTACGCATCACGCAGGGGCAGTCGGCGACGACGCTCATCAACAAGGCAAAGCAGAACCTTCAAAATTTCTTTCACCCGCTGACCTTCGCCTTTGGCCCAACCTACTCAGACCGCCGCATCAGCGTGTCTGATATCATCGGTCAAATCGAAAACGCCGCACCAAACGGCATCAGCGTGCGACAAAACGACGGAACGTTTTTTGAGGTCAAAATCATCGCAGACGGCGGACCCTATTCCGGCGATGTCCCGCTCGGCATCGGTGAGGTGCCCAGCCTGCAATCTGTAACGCTCACCCCGGTTAATTAACACCGCACTATTTTGTTCATCCTATTTTCGACAAATCTACAAGGAGAAAATCATGAAACTTTCACTCGCTAAAAAATTGAGCTACGCACTCGGCATTGTGATGAGCGCCGTGTTAATCATCGCGCTCGTCGTCGGATTGAGTTGTGAAGTAAAAGCACAATCGAGACATAAGGCAAAAGGTAAAACTTCAACGGTACAAAAAACAGAACAGTCTTGTTCCGGGGTTGTTGTCGGAGGTATTGGGCTGACCTCTTCGCTCACCATTGCGGAGCCACGTGTTTCCAATGTTCCGTACATCACACTGGGGAGCCAGGCACCGGTTACAACGACCTTGCTTTACTCAGGGAGTGTCACGGATGCAGGTACCGTCACATTCGTATCCGGCTCCAGTGATCACGTCGAATGTACGGCAGAGAACTTGAAACTGGCACTGGCAAAAGCTGCGGATATGCTGACTGACCCGAATATAACTCCATCAACCTGGTCGTCACTGACGCCTGGTGTATTAGTTTGCGAATGGGATTCCCTCCCACCCGCTGACCGCAAACGACTGGAAGCTGAGGCAACAGCAAAACGACTCCGGCAAGAGGCCGATGAGATTGAAGCGCGGTCGCGCACGGTTCGGTGGGTTAAAGCAGTCCAACAATCCTGTCGAGCAAAACCGGTAGCGTTTTAATCCCTGCAATTTTCCCTCAACAAATTTTACCCATTCACCCATTAAACCATGTCACTCTACGGCGAAGCCCTCTATCGCGTTGGCGAGTTAAATACGGATTTCTTCTTACAGAGATTAATCCGCACCCAGCCGCCGCCCTACGTCACACCGGAGAACCGAGATTTTCTCGAACGCTTTTTGCTGCCGACAGCTGAAGACCTTGGGCGCATCAATCAGGTGCTCGACCTGCTTGACACTTATTTCTACCCGGAGAGTGCCCCGGAAGAATGGTTGGACTGGCTGATTATCGAGGTGATGGGCTGGAAACTCATCCCTGAAGGCTACCCGGTCGCTCGAAAGCGCCGTCTGCTCAAGAATATTCACGCGCACTACAAACGCCGTTTCACCGTTGGTCGCAATCCCAATAAAACCTATGTCACTGATGAAAACGGCACGGCTCTGGATAAGCAGTTGAACGATGCAGAAAGCGGGGCCGGGATTCGCTTACTGCTCCGCGAGTTCGGTGTAGTGGCAATGGTCATTGACCGTCCGCTGTATGTCGGTTCTTACGTCGGGCAGTGGGGGATATCGTCCCCCCTGCAATCGTGGATTCGGATTCTCTACTTTGAACCCTGGGAGACGCCGCGCAACACTTTTGTCGGCAACTATGTCGGCTTCACCTATGCCTATAAAACCAAGCCGCTGGTAACCAAAGATTTCGTGCGCGCCTTGCTTGAATGGTCGCGGCCGGCCGGCACCGTTCAGCTCGTCGAATGGGTCACGCAAAACACCCGACCGCGCATTGAAGTGCTGCTAGATACCCAACCTGTGCAACAGGAAATTATTCAACCGATAAATCAAGAACCGCTCACCTTTGAGGGATAAATAAATGAGTGAAAGAGTTAACAAAGCCGCCCAGCAGATTGGCGTTAATGGCCCGTTTGGCTACATGCAGATCACCGGAGATGACTTCACCCGCCTCGGCATCAGTCCCATATTTCTTGCCGCCTGGCTGGTGAAGAATTTCATCGTCAAACCTGCCGGTGAAGACGCCGTTCACGGCGGCGAAATCCTTGCCGCCGGTGGTTTGAATTTTGAGATTGGCAAACCGCTCAACATTTATCGCGCGACTGACGGCAAGCACTTTGAGTCTTTCAACCTCGATTCCGAGGCCTTTGAAATCTCGGCATCCGATACCGACAATCCGCGCATTGACCGCGTCTATGCCGCGCTCGAAGAAGATGCCGACGGCCTCACCGAATTGATGCACGTCAATGTGAACCCGGCGGTTGAGGGGTCACAGGAAGCAGACGTTAATGCGGTCGTCACCAAACGAAATCAAATTTCGCTGGTCTATCTCGCCGGCACGCCTTCAGCTAATCCTGTGCCGCCCGATCTGCCCGTCGGCGCCGTAAAACTCTGGCGCATGTTCATACCGGCGAACGCGGTGTCGGTGAACTCGTCGAGCTTCATTGATGAACGCCACAACTTTTTAACCCTGGAAGAGGTCTATGAGTT
Source organism: Blastocatellia bacterium (assembly GCA_044868105.1). Taxonomy (GTDB): domain Bacteria; phylum Acidobacteriota; class Blastocatellia; order UBA7656; family UBA7656; genus JBFMDH01. The sequence goes on along the minus strand of JBIOWC010000722.1, from coordinate 23,049 downwards.
GGTCCTCTCTATCCTCGCTCAGATCAACATCATCAAAGATAACAAGCACACCCACCCGGCGAAGGATGTTTATATTGACCAGGCGCAACTTGACCCCTCAGTTCAGGGCATTTGGATTACCGATCAGGATGCCTGGAATGACATCTCACGTCGAAAGAGCGGCGGCGGTGGTGGCGGCACGACAACGACCTCGCGCGCCCGCCCGGAAACCCTGCGCCCTGATGTGCTGCCATCGAATGTTAATAGCGGCAAACTCGGCGCCTCAGGCGACGTGGTTGACTCAATCCCGGTGGTTGAATACCCGCATCCCCGTCAGGTTGATTTCAATGGGGTGATTCGTGACCTCTCGCCGGAACACTACACTGACATCAGTCTGAACGCGCGACTGGCGAATAAGCACGTTAATGCCAACACCAATTCAAAACAATTGAATACGCCGATTTCGATTGGCGGCATCATCGTTGAAGAGACCGATGGCGGCGGCGTCTATGAACTCCAGGGCGCCACCAGCCCAACAAACATCAGTCATGGCGTCGTTGGCAACCGCCGCATCTGCCCACGCAATTCGACCATCATTGACCTGATTGGCGTCGGCGATTTTGCCGGTGAACCGACTTCAACCTTGCTTGAGTTTGACACGGTAAGCGGAACCTTTACGCCGAAGGATATGGAAGGCGACGTCCCACCTTATGGTGTGACCTTCGCAGTTTCGCTTGGCAATGGAAAAGTCTTGATGGCGGGGCCGGGCGGTACCGCGGTCAGTGCTGATAAAGGTCGAATCAAATGGTTCCTGCTCGATACGGCGACCGGCGAGGCGACAGCGATCAGCGGCGGACCCGGCGACACTTCAACTTCGGCGCTCGGTGAGTTCAACATCATGGGCGATCTGGTTGTCGGCGGGGTCAACGGCATCGTCTCCCTCATCATCTGGGGCGAAGGCATTAATACGCTGACCAATGTTGCGCAGTACGAGTATCACATCAACTCAAATAGTTTTACCCAGTTGGCGATAATCGGTACGGGCCCCAACTGGTTCAGACTATCTCCGAAATTCCAGCACATGGATGCCTGTGTGTTGCGTGAAAACGAGTTGGTGCTGGTTGATGGGGCTGGCAGCCCGGCGCATACCTTCGTGTTTAATCACCAGACCAAGAGCTGGCGCGAATACAACATCAGCCAGCCGTTTTACGAGATCAACCCTTTCACGAACGGCCTCCTCTGGGGGTTGTCATTATCGAACGTCAACGGCAAAGTCCATTTACTCAGTGGTAGCACTACCCTTTGGGAGTTGAGCATCGGGGCGACCGCCGTTTGGAAGCAGATTCGCGTGCCGGCGATGGAACCAACCGGCTTTCCCAAAACCACGCGCTTCGGTTCGATGATGACTGGCATGCTGACGAATGGCTTGCCAATGGGAACCGGCTATGTGGTTGGCGGCGGCGCGTCTTCGACCTCAGCGGCGATAGATTTTCTCCGACAGGTGTGGAAATTCAAGGCGGGCGGCGTCGTGGCAAGCAGCTGCGGCGGCGCCACCGGAATTACGCTTGGCGAAGGGGCGACGAGCGCCACTATCCGCATCCCGAACAATAGCAACGGCTATTTACCGTGGCCGGTCGGGCGCTACATCATCACGTTTAAAGGGTTCTTTTTACCCGGACAGGTGCGCGCCTTGGTGAGTTTCGTAAATGGCGGGACACCAGTTGAAATCCCGGTAGGTAAGATTACCGCAATTACTTCATCCGACAACAATCCGATTCGAGAACTCCACGTCATCATCACCGGCACGGCGAATCAGAAGCCGTGTATCTCAGAAATCAATGAGACCTTTGAACAGGATGGCGGCCCGGGTCTGACGGAAGTTGTGGTGAGATTTAACCCGCCGATTGGCACCTGGTATCTGAAGCAGAAGGTATCGGGTGAAATCGTGTTGGAAAGCACTGTCGAAGAGTCAACCGATCAAGTGTGTTACCTGGCGAAGATCGTGCGCAGCGGCAGCTCTGCGCCGACTGTCCTGAATATCATCAATAAACCGCTGGTGATTCGCGAGTACCGCATTCTCGATTCCAGCGCGGTGATTGAGAATGATTTCCCGGTTGCGCCTGATCACATCTCGGCGAAGAAGATTGACGGGTCGGGATTCTATAAAGATTGTGCTGCACCGGCAGCGCCTTTTAATGGAAACATTGACACGTCGGCGCTGACGAGTTCAGGTGAAACCGCAGTTGTTCTAATAGTCGGTTAATCAGTTTGTAGGGCAAACGGCTTAATAAAACGAACAGAAGCGAAATCGCTACGGGTACGGGGTTTTCTTCGAGTCGTTTGCCCTGCAATTCAAGATTGCGTCGGGGTGGTGTAAAACGGTTGCATAGCCTTGCCTTTCGGGGATGTAGGAGGTGCGGGTTCAAGTCCTGCCCCCGCGCAAGCGACTTCATTTAATCAAATCGACATGGGAGTAGGAATGCCGGCAGCAATGCTGCTCGAAGAATTTGGCTCACAAGTTTGGGCAGCCTTTGGTGAACCGCCTTTTCACGTTGGCACTTCAGTGACCGAAAAACAATGGCGCGATGTCGACGTTCGGCTGATCCTGGATGACGAGGAGTACGAACGGTTAGGGCTTGGCGACCCGCGATACCCGTTTCATAACGCGAAGTGGGTGTCGCTATGCCTCGCATATTCGGCTCTCGGAAAGATGCTCACCGGATTACCGATTGATTTCCAAATCCAACAGCGCACCCTTGCAAATGAAAAATTTAAGGGAAGGCGTTCAAGCATCGGTCATGTGCCATTGAGGATTGTCGAATGAAAAAGCTTTATCTCTTAATCTTTATTTTTGTCTTGTGGTGTGTGCATGCAAAGGCTCAGTCGGTACAGACCATTCAACCAACCGACTCGCTTGAACATCGCCGCCAGAAAGAGAACAGTAATTTCTCGCTGTTCAACACCCGTTATAATTCGCTGAACGCGAACTCTCATACGCACGCCAATAAGACCCTGCTCGACATGCTGCCGTCATCCCTGGGCTCGGCAAATCGCTTTTTAGGTGTGAGCAGCGACGGGACGACGTTTGAATGGAAGTCGCTGGCCGCCGGCACCGGCATCAGCATCTCGCACAGCAACGGCATCACCACCATCTCCGCATCGGGTAACGGCATCACCTCGCTCAACGGGTTAACCGGCACGTCACAGACCTTTGTTAATGATGCGAACGTCACGATTGCCTCATCCGGCACGGCGCACACGATTACCTGGTCGGGGTTGCTTCCGGCATCACGCGGCGGCACCAACAACGGCTTCTTTCAGGTTGCAGGACCTGGGACCTCGGCGAAGACCTATACCTTCCCGAATGCCAACGCAACAGTGCTCACCGATAACGCATTGGTGACCGTCGCCCAGGGCGGAACGGGCGCAACAACGCTTACCGGCATTCTCAGAGGCAACGGCACATCGGCATTCACGGCGGTCACTGCACCGACCGGCGCGCTCGTCGGCGACACCGATTCACAGACCCTCATCAACAAGACTTTCGATTCAAACATCGTTACCAACTTTCTTCGATACTCAGCGGGCGCGGAAACGCGCTACTTCCCGACAGCGGGCAGCAATTATGTTGGCTTTAAGGCTCCATCGTCACTTGCTGGAAATAAGATCTGGCAACTGCCTACCGCAGATGGAACTGCGAACCAGGTACTGACGACTGATGGCGGCGGCGTGCTGTCGTGGACGACCCCACCGGGCGCGTCAGGCGGCGAAGCGAACACTGCCAGCAATCAGGGCGCGGGCGGCGTCGGCCTCTTCAAACAAAAGAGCGGTGTTGATTTGCAGTTCCGCAACATCAACTCGGGTTCGTCGAAACTCTCCGTCACCCTGGACTCTGGCAATAACGAGGTTGACCTCGATGTTGTTGAAGCCAATCTCAACCACGCCAATATCGGCGGCACAACGCCGGTCAGCAAAGGCGGCACCGGTGCAACGTCGCTTACAGGGGTAGTCGTCGGCAACGGCACATCGGCTTTTTCAACCGTTACCGCACCGACAGGCGCGATAGTTGGAACAACCGACACCCAGACGCTTGACCACAAGACGATTGATGCTGAAGCTGCCGGCAACACCATTACGCTCTCATCGAAAGTCTGGATGGATGCGGCGAGTTGTGAAGGGACGAACGCCTCATCTAACTGGGATGCGTTTTCTTCCAATATGCCGGTGGCTGCTTGTTCAACGGGTAGTAACACGGTTAAGGGGGTGTTGGATTTTGCCGACGGCGCAAGTGACCTTAGCGTTCAGCGAACGATTGCTCTGCCTTCGGATTGGGCTGGCCAGGTAGATGTGAAATTCACCTGGTTTGCATCAGCAACAACCGGCAGCGTCGTATGGGGCGTGGCAACGGGTTGCGCCGGTGATGGGGCGCTCGATGACCCGACCTTTAACTCATTTAATGATGTGACCGACATCGCTAAAGGCACAGCGAATCAATTAAACGATGCGGCGATGACCAATATCACCATGTCGGGTTGCTCGACAGGGAAGTTGTTGCACCTCAAAATTGCCCGGCGGTTGTCACAATCGGCAGACACCATGGCATCAACCGCGCGACTCATCGGCGTAGAATTGACACTGCGACGCGCCCAATAATCACCAATGAAAAAATTCACCGCTCTATTAATTCTATTTATTTTTCTAAGTCCACTCGTGCCTATTGTATATGCAGTGTCGCCGCCGGCCGAAGTTGACTCCACTTCCAGCAATGGCTCCGGCACTAACATCAATGTCACGCTGCCGACGAATAATAATTCACAGCTTGTTGTCATTACCTTTCACATCTCGCACGATATCGAAGCGCCTGACATCAGCACCCCAGCGGGCTGGACCGCCATCCCCAAGGCAAGCGGGTCCGGACAGTTCATGCAGGTCTTTTACCGGCAGGGCGATGGCACAACATCGGTCACCTTTCCAACATCCATCTCTGTCATTCGCTACGTGTGGCGCGCCGTCACCTACAGCAGTGTGGACCTCGCGAACCCGATTAATGTGTCGCAGGGTAATACGTCATCCTTCCTAACCATTCACTCAGCGCCGAGTGTCACCACGACGACGGCAAATTGCCTGGTCGTTTACGCTTTCGGCTCCGGTCAACGTGACGCCGTGTTTACGCTCAACACGGCGATAACCGAACGCTTCAATCAGCCCGGCTCCGTGATTGACGATCACAGCGTCATGCTTGTTGCCGACAAGGTACAAAGCACGGCCGGCTCAACTGGTTCGGCATCGGTCACCGCGTCGGTGAGTTGCTTCGGGGTTAACTTCACGCTGGCTATCAATCCGGCTCCGGCGCTTCGCCGCAAACGCAAAGCCATTGTGATGTAGCCGGTAGTCGGTACTCAGTAGTCAGTATTCTATTCAAGCTCATAAAGCCTATGTACAAGAAATTCCTTTCCCTTCTATTAGCGGTTATCTCTGTGCTTGGTACCGTTCGCGCCCAACAACCCGGCCAGGTTCAGTATCCGACATCGCAAGATTCGCCGATGAGCTTGTTCGAGGTGAAGGACAACGCGAAGACCACGCTTCGGGTGAGTATCAGCGCCAGCGCCACGACGCTGACGGTTGCCTCGACAGCGACCTTCCCGGCAACGGGTTCCTTACTTCTGGATAGTAAAGAAATCGTCTATTACACTGGCAAAACGCTCACCACCTTTACCGGTGTGTTACGCGGTCGCGAAGGCACGGCGGCGCTCGTCCATGCCGCCAATATTGGTGTCGTTTCACCCATCCTCGCGGTCCATCACAACACTCTGAGCCAGGCGCTCCGCAATATTGAAAGTAAACTCGGTTACTCAGATTCAGGCACTAATACGCCGGCAGCAGGTAAAGTTCTCTTAGGCACCGGCGCGGGCCAGTCGAGTTGGGAAACGCTGGCGCTTGATAACCTGCCGATTGCTGGCTACGCCACCTCAAGCTTTCCGACGCCATCTGTCGCCGGCCGGGTCATTCGCGCCACTGACGGGTCGCGCGGCATCTACGTTGACACCGGTTCGCAGTGGGTTCCTATCAATAAAGAGATCATGCCGGAGTGGTTCGGCGCCAAGGGCGATGGGGTCACGAACGACGCCTCGGCGCTCAACAGCGCCATTACCGCCAGCGCGACAACGCGCTACCCGGTGGTGCTCGACGGCGGCACCTACCTGATCAACTCGGCGCTCAGCACCAGCACCTCTTACGTTGCCATCATCGGGCGCGCCGGGGCGAAGATCAAAGGCAGCAGCATATTTGCTAACGCTCAGGGCGCGTATTCTCACTGGCGGCTTGAGGGCATTGAGTTTGACGCCAACAACGCGCAAGGCGCGGTGCTGACGGGAGCAAACGACATTCAGTTCAACCGCTGCAAGTTCCGCAACTTTGCAATCGCTGTGTCGTCGCAGGACTCCGCGAACGTCATTTTTAACTACTGTGAGTTCTACGGCACGCGTTCGGGCGTAATGGCTTCAGGGGCGACTGACCCCGCCGCCAACGGCAGCGCGACCTACAGCCGGGGCTTCCAACTGAACGGCGGCGAAACCAACGTTGTTTTCGAGAACTGCTATTTCCATTTCCTCGAATCGGGCATTGTTTCAGGCACACAGAGCACGAGCAGCACGAATGGATTGATCGTGCGTAACAGCCGTTTCCGCGCTGACTGGTGGGATAATCCCTATCGCCTGTACTACTTCACGCCTACCGCTTACAACAACAGTACGAAAGTTGTCACCGTCGCGGGCGGGGGGTTGACGGGTCGCTTCACGGCGGGTGAGTATCACACGATGTCTATCCCCGTGACCGTTTCAACGGGCGCGAGTTCGTCAATCACGAATTTCTTTGCGGGCGGGCTTGTGACATCGGGGAGCTTCGGCTCTGCTCAGTACGGCGATGTGATTGAAACGAGCGACGGCAAGCGCGCAATGATTGTCGGTGTGACGGACTCGACGCACATCGCTATCGGGCAGTGGGAAGACCAGGCGACTTTTGAAGAGACCACACTGCCGGCAGCAAATGCGAGTTGGCGCATCACGCGATACTACGCCGCGACCGCAAACTTCACGAGCGATTCAACGATCACCCTTTACAATGAGCCGATAAATCCCTACACGGGCAAGCGCCTCGTCACAGATGACGCGCTCACTCTTGTCGGCAAAAACTGTCGAGAGTTATCAAAGACAGGCTACAGCGGAATCCACATCAACGCGAATGCAGAAAACGTGCTGATTGAAGGCAATCATCTGCGCGGCTCCTGGGCCGACCAGGTGAGCGTGTTCTCAAGTCAGCGCGTGCGTATCGCCAGTAACACGATTGAGTACACGCAGGATGAGGGCATCACCTTAACTTCCTGCCCTCGTGCCGTGGTGAACGGCAACACGTTTCGGATGAATGGTGTGTCTGCCGTGTTTGTGAGCGCCTCAGATGGTACAAGCATCACAGGCAACACTATCGATACGTGGGGTGTCGTCAATCGAGCAGGATTGGGTGCTATAGATGGCGCTGCGCTCAACCTTGCTGTCACCGGCAACACCACGAGAATTGCACCAGGCGGCGCGGGGTCAGGCTCAGCTTATGTCGTCAACCTCGGTTACGCTGCGTCGTCGGCTGGCACAATTATCAACGGGAACACGGACGGCGGGGCGCGAACAGCAACGCTGAATATCAGCACTGAAGCGGGCAGCGTTACGGCGCGAGATTTATTGAGCGTAGCGGGCGCGGGCGCAACGAATGTCAATGCGCTATCGAGCGCTGACAACGCGAGCATCAACAGCTTAACGCTGCCCTTTGACGGCTCGGCAGTTGGCAACGCGCTCAAGTTCAAAGATGGCGCGGGCAACTTGCTCGCCAAGATGTGGTCAGGCGCGGGCGGCGACGGCGTGCTGAATCTAAAATTCGGGAGCGGCGATAGCTTTGACTGGCTTAACAGTGATAACTCGACAGCGTTGCGCTGGCAGGATGGCGGGGCATTTGGTTTCGGCACGCCGTCGCCCTTTGGCCGTCTGCACATGACGACGCAAGGGACGGGAAATCGCGGGCTGATAGTGCAGGGCATAGCGAGTCAAGTCGCTTCAACTTTTTGGTCAATAGATTCAAGCGCTAATATTGGGCTGACGATTCTCAATAATCGCGTGCGCCTGTACAACGGCACGACAGGCACGATGTTTGGCACAGATGAAACGGGGAGCGGCACGGAGTATCTGCAACTCTCGCCGGTCTCCAATGTGTACACATTTGCGAGCACAGCGAACGGCGCGGGCACAGCGCGTCCCTTTGCCTTCACGGGCGGCAGTGTCGCTATCGGCGCGGCATCTCCTGCTGCGAGCGCCCTGCTTGAGCTATCAGGTACAACAAAGGGGTTCCTGCCACCGCGCATGACGACGACCGAGCGCGATGCGATTAGCTCACCTGCGGCCGGGCTTGTTATCTACAACACGACAACCAATGCGCTCAATGTCTATACAACTTCATGGGGCGCAATAGGCGGCAGTAGCGGTGCGACTCAGGCGCTCGACAACCTGGCATCGGTTAACATCAACACATCATTCATTCCGCAAACCGGTGTCAACCTTGGCGCCCAGGCAACCCCCTTCAAAGAGCTGTGGTTATATGGCAATGGGACATTCGGCTCCCACTCATTGAAGTTCACCGGCACACCGACGGGTCATCGAACGTTGACCTTTCCGGACGCCACGGATACGGTTGCCGTGCTCGGCACGGCGCAGACTTGGACGGCCGCGCAGACTTACGGTAGCGGCTTGCTTTTAGCAACAGCTCCGGTTTTCACGACAAGCATTTCGACTCCTTCGATAATTACCGCATCGGGCGCCTTAACCATCACACCGAATAGCAATGCAAATATTTTACTGAATACAACAGGCTTGATTCAGATTGGGGGCACTACTTCATCTTTTCCCGCTTTCAAGCGCAGCACAACCGAAGTTCAGTTCAGGTTAGCCGATGACAGCGGGTACGCTACGGCGAGACTGCAAGGCATCAATATTGAAAACTCTCTTGTTGCAGCCAATATCACAACCGAAGGTGGAACTGCGGATATTAAAATGCCCAGCGGTGGCTTGATTATCAACGGGCCATTCCGTTTTTTTAATGGTGCGACTTATACGCCTGGATTTTCCGCTGGCGCAGCCGGAGTTGTTAAAATCGAGAACGGTATCGGTGTAGGTGGGACATTTTCAGCAGTTGCTACTACACCTGCTCAAATCACCGCGAATCAAAACGACTATAACCCTGGAGGCGTCAGTTACCTTCAGCGTTGGTCAACAGACGCAAGTAGGAATGTGACGGGTTTAACATTTACCGGAACCAAGCAAGCCGGACAGACCCATCTGATATGCAATGTTGGCTCGCAGAATATTGTGCTCACGCACGATGATGGTTCGACATCTACAGCCGCAAACCGTTTCAAATTTGTTAGTGGGACGAACGTCACAATCGCTCCCGATGATTGCGTAACAATTATTTACGATGCAACGACCGCCCGTTGGCGGCGTGCTCAATAATCTTTAGAAGAAAGGCAGGAAGAAGATGAAAGTTATTTTACTGATGATCGCCCTCTCCATCTCGGCGTTCGCTCAGGACGCCAAGCCGAATGAGCCGGCTAAACCACAACAAAGCGAAGCGGCAAAGCCGGTGCCGCGCCTGGTGACTTTGACACCCGAACAGCAATCGCCCTTTCTCGCCCTCATCAAAGAGCGCGACGAGATTTATCAGCAATATCAACTCCGTCTTGAAGGCGCGTGGATAATGCTGCGAGCACTACTTGGTCTTGAAGTGGATTGTCAGCTTGAGCCAACAGCCGATAGTAAACTCCGTGTTAAATGCCCGCCTAAACCTGAAGCAAGCCGAACCCCTAATAATTAAGAGGTGATCCACTGCTTGGCTTCATCAATGTTACTAAAGACTGTAAAGCCCGGGTGAATATTATGGACCAGGATTTGGTACATCCGGGCCATTCCGTAGAGCGCCAGGCGGTCTGTCACGAAAGCGACCGGTGTCGTCCCGAGTCCTTTACGAAGTTGCCTGGTTATCTCAACCAGGGTTCGTACCTCAGCAGTGGTGAGTTCCAGGTTGGCCGAGCGCGCATCAACCAGATGTGGGTGATCAATCAGACCGGCCTTGGCGATACCTTCTCCGAAGGTGGCCAGGTCATTTGCTCAAACATCGCCAGAAAGGGTGATGTAAATGATTTGAGTATCAGGATCAACGGTGTAACTAATCGGCATGATGTACCCCTCCCCGTAGAGATTAGTGTTGCTGGGTAGTGGGAATGACGACTTACCCTCTTTGACTATTTAAAAATTTATCACGCTTACCGCCTTCTTAAAAGCAAATCAATACAAAGGAAAATAGAAAAAATGAAGCGATTAATATTTGTCGCGTTAGTCTTGCTCTGTTCAAATTCGCGGGCCCAGCAACCAGCTGTAGAAAGTGGAGTGAATCTTTCCGCCTATGCACAACATGCCACCGGGCATCGGCAGCCCACCATTGGCGCATTCGTACAGGCGATTGAGCGGCGCGGTGACTGGGCATTCATCGAGCGAGTTGAATTGACCAACGCGCGAAAGCTCTACGCCAAGGAAGGGCACGCCATCAAGCTCGAAGGCGTGTTGCGCTATTACGTTCATGAATTCTTTGGCGAAGGCAGCATCACGCACAGCTTTGCGACCATTGATACGGCGTCAAAGAGCGCGACGGCATTTGGATTGGGGGCAGGCTATAACTTCAAAGAGCGGGCAATCCTCGGCTACGCTCATCGCTTCGCAGACTCAACTTTGAACCGCACATCGGCAGATCAAATCAAAGTCGAGTTCAGGGAGAATTTTCCAAACGATTCGCGGCTTTATGGGAAATTGAAGATTGGCTATTCGCGAGTACGGTTCTATCAACCGTTCGGCATGCCGGGTAAACATTCCGGCAACGGCGCCGAAATTGAAGGGGGACTAGGCTTTCGGTTTTAGGCATAATATAAAAGGATATGAAAAATGGTAATATATTGTCAGCTCCACCCTCCTCACGCGATTTCAATTTAAGGGGAAATTCTGTGGAAAATACAACCATAAGTTTCGGGGGTAAATTAATCATCTCAATCGAGGAGGGCGTGCATCGTCTGAGAGTTCTGTTGGATAGTTATAGCTCAACCTTCATCGAATACCTGAGCGGCGTGGCGCTCTTGATGTTAGGAATCTGGTTCGCCTCACCGACACACAGCGCCTTTTCAGTCGAACCTTTTGAACCGTTGCAGGCGGTAATGGATACCGAGCTGCTCTGGGCGCTGGTGCTGTTAGTGGCGGCCAGCTACCAGATCTTCGCTACTTCGCTGATGGTCCGTGAATGTATGAAACTCGGCATTGATACGGCGCAGTATCGAACCCTGGCGACCTACCGCAAACACGTTCGCCATCGTAAACATGCGGCGTTTATCAACTTTTGCATCTTTGCTGCCATTGAAGCACTGGTCATCTATCACGCCTCCCATTACATCAGTGTCGCCTTATTGCCGTGTTTTGCGCTGGCCAACGGTATAACTTATCTAAGATTTTCGGACAAGGCATGAGCATGAAGAATGAGAGATTATCTAATTGGCATTACTGCCTTCATCAGTGGCGGCACACTGTTGAAGATGGCAAGCATGGCTTTGACCTATTTCGACGCCCGCCGTAAATCTCGAAAAGAAGAGTTAGCTCAAGAAGTCAGTCAATCCTCAACCGTGATGGTGGCGCGGTTGGGGATTGATGGTAAACAGATTGAACAATTGTGGGAGGAGATTCACCGCCAGACCGTCGCCAAAGAGGAAGCTCAAAGAGCCCAGCTTGAATGCGAACGCAAAATCGTTCGCCTCGAAGGTCAGATTGAGGCATTAAGGAATCGAATCAAGCAATTATCACCGCCTGCCCTTTAACCATTTCCATGTCACAACCCAATATCCTCATCATCGCCGAGAAGGGCGTTCGAGATATCCTTGCGGCAACTTTAGTGCGTGTCAATGCCCACACCTGGGCGGACTGGACGATTGCCGAGCTGGCGATTGAAGCCACCGAGTTGCTCCGTCGTGAAGGCCGGGAATGTCGTGCCATGATTTTAGATGCCCATGCCGACGAGAGTTTCTATGTCGCCGAACGCTCGAAGGAATGGGGCTGGAATTCGCAAATCATATTTGTCTCCCAAACCGATGACCTGCGCTTACGCATCCTGGCGGCTGAGCTTTCGACCGCTGGTTACTTTCTTCTTCCGGATGAGGCGGGTGAAGCCATCAATCATACGAGGTTTTTATGTCATCTTTAACCGAACAAGATTTTGAATTAGCAGTGAAATCCCTTGGATTTACGAATCTTTCAAACGGTGTGGCAGCCGTTAAAGCGGTCGCTGAAGTTGAATCACCAAAGAGCGGTTTTTTGCCGTCGGGCCGACCGACCCTTCTTTTTGAAGCGCACATCTTCAGCAAGAATACGGGTCACCGCTTCGATGCCAGCCACCCCGCCATATCAAGTCGTCACTGGAACCGTAAACTGTATAAAGGTGGTGAAGCGGAATGGGACAGGCTCATTCAAGCGCTGGCGCTCTGTCGCCAGCACAACTTACCGGAGTCGGCGGCGTGGGAAGCGGCAAGCTACGGGCGATTTCAAATCATGGGCTTCAATTACAAGCTCTGTGGGTTCGGCGCGGTCCAAGAGTTTGTCACGGCAATGAAGGAGTCGGAAGGCAAACAACTCGCGGCCTTCGTTGCTTTCATTAAAGCCCGTCATCTGGATGACGAGTTGCGGGACTGTCGCTGGGCGGCGCTCGCGGCTGGATACAACGGGCCGGGGTACGCGGAAAATCAATACGACACCCGTTTAGCCGCCGCTTATAAGAAATTTGGCGGTAAGTAGAATATCGCCGGTAAGCCGGGCTACAGGGATGAATAAATTTGCCGCCGCTTGCTGGCGTTGATTTAACCGCCCGACGGGCAATGTCAAGGAACGCAAAATCCGGGCTGGAGATTGCGCTTGCCGGTCGGGCATTTCTTTGGAGGGATGATGAAACCTACATTAAAAGAATTGATTGCTGAGAAAATAAAAATTCTGATGGCAAGACGACAAAAATGACCTGCTCGAATTGTGGCTCAGAACTGACGATCATTGAGCACCATCACGCCACTATTTTCGAATGCTTTCGCGCCACCCGGCGAGAACGCGACGCCTACAAATCACAAATCGAATCACAGAAAACCGTCACCCCCTCGCGCGAGCTGGTCAACTGGCAGCCGGTTCTTATTGGAGAAGTAAAATGAAGATTCAAATTAGTCGTATTTTGATTTATGTCCGCACTGTTGCTCAACGCGATCCCAAAACCACCCGCATTGTACTCCTCGGAGTCTTGGCTTTTCTGATTGCTAAATTTGGATTCAACATTTCGCCTGAATTACAAGGCTATTTGATAATGGCGGTCCTGACTCTACTGGGGATAAATGCCGGCGATAGCAATAAAACCGAACAGCAAACGATGAAGGTGATTGAAACGAAAGAAGTAAAAACCCTTCCCGAATCAGTAAATCAGGATGCTGTAACAACCCAGCCGATGGAGGAACAGGAATGAAATTAGCCCTGATTATTTCCATCATCGGCTTAATCCTTTACATCGTCTGTACCGAGAAAAAGTCTATCCCGACGCTGGCAAATATCGGCGAGAAGATGTTCTGGGTAGGACTCCTGGCCTGGTTTCTGACCGGCGCCCAGTCGCCGTTTTAAGCATGCATAATTGTGAACTCGTATGGCTTACCGACCTTCACCACCTTCGACAATTTGAAGAAACCCTTCTGAGAGAAATCGCCATGAAAGATCGAATTAAATGTTTCTGGCTGGAGCCGTCAGGGAAAATCCGTCGCTACCTTCGACGATTCACCTGGAGCGAAAACAATCCCTGTCCCGGTCCCTTCCGATCACACAATGCTGAAACCTTCCTCGATGAAATCGAAGACCTCACGCCTTACGAAACCATCAGCTGTGATATTGATGTTGAGCCGTACAAAGGTGATGAGCGCTGGCCGACACATTGCGAATGTGGGTACGAGTTCAAACCGACTGACCAATTTCAAATTGATGTTGATCGCCTCTACAAACGAACTGATACCGGGGAAGAGATGACATTCCAGACGGCGCCGGCGGGGGCAATGTGGAACGCCTGGTGGTATCCCGATGATTGGAAGGGAGCCGACGGTATCTATCTGGTCGTAAAAATGCCAGGTGGGGGAGAGTGGTGTGTGGATTCAAGGGCCTCGAATTGTACTCTGCCGAATGATAACCAACACAAATGCTGGGTCCGCAAAGGTGATCCACGCAGGCCTGAGACGTTGACAGTCGGCAAGGATGGGCTGACCTGTTCGGCAGGAGCCGGGTCAATCGTGATGACGAATTGGCATGGATTTTTGCGGGCGGGATATTTGGAGGAGTGTTAACCATGGAAACCCTCACCCCAACCCCGATTGAAGCCGCCCAAAAGCTTTATCAACAGGATGTAAAGAAAGCCATACAGGAAGGGTTCAGCTCGAAGTTCCCCTTTGTCCAATTTACCTCAATGGACTATACCCACTCTGCCTTGCAGGTTCACGTCACCGCGTTTGACGATCTCCCGAAATCAGTGAAGCGGCGATATCTCCGAAGGGCCAGCAAATCATGAGACAACTTTTCATCCGCGTGGATAATTTCTTCCACTTCGACCGCGTTAAGAAATGGGCCTACACACTCTTGCTCATCGGCGCGTGTGTCATCATCTATGAGGTCATTCGCATCGGTGATCACATTGCCGATATGACCAAAGCCATCAAAGCGCAGGCAGAGTCGCAAACCTATTCTAAGGATTTGGCGGCATACACCGAGCAAAAGAAAGCCGACATTGATGTGATGGTAGGAGACGCGAAACAGGCGACAGCTAACGTCAAAGACCTAACCGGCAACCTGAATACTGACTTGCATGCCAATCTGACCTCGCTTCGACGAACGACCGATGAGGCAACCGGGCTGGTAGCGGACCTTCGCATCAACACCCGACCTCGCGTTGATACAGGCATTGATATTCTCAATAGTTCGCTTTCACAAATGAGTTCCGATCTGCATGGACAACAGATTCGTATCTCGCAAATCTTCGACGACAACGCGCCGAATGTCTTGAAGGCGACAACGAGCATCGCGGCCGCCGCTGATAACTTCGATAAAACAAGCGCCAAGCTTTTTGCCTATGTGTCTGATGAAAAGGTGCAGCAATTTATTGATGAGGCATTGAGCAAAGGCAAAGAGGTCTTTCTTAAACTCGATAAGATAGCCGGCAACGTTGATGTGATGAGCGCCGACGGGAAGAAAATTGTTGCTGATGGCGTGGAGATTGCCGACGATGCCAAACAAGTCGCCGAAGACGGCAAGACCTTCATTCACGGACAACTCACCGCTAAACCGCCCTGGTGGAAACGCTACATATTACAACCCCTCCGCGAAGGAGCCGGAACAACCTATCTAATTTTGAAAATAACCAATGGCTTAAACTGAAAGCGATTGGTCGAGTATTTCAAAAAGCTTGTGTGCCAAGAAAATAAAAATGGCTCCGAGTCCTGCAAAATCTCAGAGCCATTTCTACAGATTAACTCTCCTGCATAGGAGACATTTTCAACCTTATCACATCCAAAACTACAAACCAACTTTCAACATATTCAAAGGAGCAATATGAAATTGAAGAGAACAACTGCCATTTTGTTATCCCTGATTTTAATGACCAGCCTGCTCACCTTTTCCGCCTGCGATGGTGATGCGGTGCGCAAAACGCGCGAAGCTGCAGAGCGTTTGGTCATCTATTCCGATCTGGGTTTGAAATCGCTCGAAGAGCTGAAGACTGGCGGCGCGCTCGCCGGATTCGATGAGGCCTACGGCATTGCTTCGACCGGGCTGATTGAGATCCGCGACACTACGACGCTGTTCATCGAAAAGGTGAAGGGCTTTACCAAGTTCGACGCGAAGAGCAGGGAAGACCTTGCTAAGGCGTTCCTTGCCGTAACCGATGCGCTGCAACGATTGAAACCGAAAGTCGCATTTCTCGTGACCAAGGCGATTGAGATTTTGAATGCGAAGGGGGTGACGAATATTCAGGACCCTGAGAGCGTGGTCAGGCGGGTAAATTTTGCGATTGATATTTTGGAAGCCAGCGCCAGGATTATTCAAACACGAATCGCACCTTGAGTTTTTAACGAGACCTTGCACGCTGCTTAGGAACATTCAGAAAGGGGGCTACTGGATGTTCAAGGGGGCTTGTCGATTCGGCAGCGTGTGAGTAGCCGGGTAAGCGAGATGTTCCTGGCATCTCGCCCCCGGCGACGCCTATATTGATTCATTCTGCTTATTGCCACCATCTAATTTATCAAATAGGTTCAAAGTGATTCCTCGTTGAGGTTTTAGATTTTGCCGCTGTTTACGATGGGCAGACATCACACCTTGTTGGCTTCCTTCTACCAGGCTTTCAAATAGGCTGGCTTGTACTAGCCGAGTATGATTGATGGTCTCAACAACTTCTTGTCGTTTTAAGTTATCGCCGGCGCATTCAGCCGCAAGCACTTCGTTATATTGTTCAATGACTCCTTGATCATCAGGCTTTGCCGACTGCAGGCGAGCGAGCGCTTCCCAAGTAACATCTTCAATGCCGAGCGGTACGATTCCATAAAGTCGAAGATTGAGCCGGCACATTTCTACACATAGCCCATCCAGGTCCTGCCCGTAATAGCGAATGAAACCGATTTGCGAAAGCCACAGTGGATGACAGGCAGCATGTGCCAATATCATAATGCCGCTACCAACTGCAGGCTCGCAGAAGGTGACTGGTTTCAGATGTGGCTTGATAAATTTCCAGGCCTTTTGTACCCACCACATAAAAGCCTCTCCGTTATCTTCGGGGAGCTGTCCGCATAACCCTGCCGCCAACATCATCGCCTGAAGAGCCGGATCGCTCTCAATTGCTGCCCGGACCTGCCTAAAGAATTCCACCTCAATATCTCCATCAAACGAGGACATTTTCGCCATCATCAAAGCGACCGACCAGGGCGTGAAATATTGAGCGTTATAGTTCCACTTGTTTGACCGGCCTGAGAGCATCTCCATATAGACGCCGCCGAGGATGTCAGGGCCATAGATGCCATCAAAGCCGAATTCATCAAGTGGTTTACAGGCCTCGAGCAGTTTGGCGAAAGCCTCAGCAAAGGTACTGATCGTTCGGTCCTTGAGGTGCCCGAGCTCTTGCTGCCAGCGCTCTTTTGAATCGGGATGCGCGATGGACTCTCCAGTAATGGCATAGTGAAAATGCGCCGGCAGATCGTCAAGGCAGAGGTGGCAGGCGCGAATGAACAGCCGAAAAGCTTCGAGATAGTTCAACTCATCAATCCGCATAAGTGTCGCGGTGATTTGCTGGACGGCTTGTGTGGTGGTGACAGGAGGCAGTTTTTTTTAGATTTCATTTGTTCACCCCCTTCAATTCCATAAGTGCGCGTCCGGCTTTAATTAGGGAGCGAACATTTTTTCGCAGGGTTTCAAGATACCATTCCTTACCCCAATCGTTGTACATTCGTTTAGCAACCATAACATTTTTGAATCGAACCTCAACACGGTACTCGGCAATAGCCAATTCCGTCGCATCAATTAGCGCATTGCCGGTTACATTGGAGTGAAGATAACCGCCGCCGATGCGCCAGTTCGCATCCCATTTGACGCGGTATTTCGTTCCGATGATGGCCACGACTTCTCCAATATTTAGCCTTTTGCCTTTATCGGATTTGCGCAGCACTTTATCTCCAACCTGAAAAGTTTTTGCTGGTTTGGGGGTTTTTCGTTTTCTACCACACGCGATTGAAATAATCATGGTTTCTCCTTCATCTCTGGTACCAGGCTTCGAGAACCTGAATGTGTAAATAGATGTGATTGTCGCGCTCGTCTTCCTCACGAGATTCAAAGTCCTTTTTTTCATCGTGCGTCAAATAATCGAGGACTTCGCGCACAGCTTGTCGTTCTTCTACTGTCATAAATAGCTCCGTTATTTGAATTTTTCCGTGATTGGGGCAGGAGGGCCCGCCCCGTTTTATTTATTAATTGATTCTGACTCCCATATCGAGAACATCATCGAGAATCGAACGGGGAGTAGTTGGTTGACCGGGAGTTGAGTAAATCCGGTGGATGTTTGATGACGGCGCGCCTTTAGTCGCTTCCAAAATCACTTCCAAGGCTTCAGACTTCTGCTGTGCCGGGTCTCCGAACATTGCCGATGCCGAGCGGATATATTCATCGGTTTTTCCGGCAACCGCATCAGTGCGTCGAATCGGGCGCTCGTGGTCAATGAAGCGGGTGTAAGAATTGAAAAAGTTGTAGGCCGTGTCCTTGAACTCAGGGAAATTGTTTTGGTCATTGTCTTCATAGAGCTCAAGAATTTTGCTGAGGATTTTTTCACTCGATTTGCTGATACCGGTCTCGGTCTTTTGTTCGGCTTCATCCTTTTTGAACAAGCGGTCAATGACACTCATCAAACCATCTCTGGTGAGGCGACGATTCGCCAGGGCGTCGAGTTTTTCGTTCAGGCTCTTGATAGATTGTTGCGTCCCTCGGATAAGGCGTTTGGCATCGTTAAGTTTCGCTTCGGCGTTGGCTGAATGTCGGATGCGCAGGGCGCTCTTACCGTCTTTGCTAATAGCCTGGTTGAGGGTGTTCTGGCAGACGACGCGAACCGTGGTGATGAAGCAACGGGCCGACTCGGTTCCGTTGTGGGTATTGGTGAACAGCAGATAGCTTTCGTGTTTGTCCTGACCGGCAATGTTAAAATCGGCATTCGGAATGCGTGCCAGGCAAAAGACTCGCTCCCCTTTTCCAAGTGCGCCGGCGCTTTCATAATGCGCGCCGTTTTCCACTTCAATGAGCGAATCAACAAAATCAAATTGATAACGGTTTTGAATCGGGGTGTAGTTATTGCCAACCGCGCCGAGGAACCCGGTCGCTTCCGTGCGGTCATCTCTGAATATTCCCCAGGCTGAAATGATGGAGCCATCCGGTGATAGTAGCCCGCGTTTGCTGACTGTCCAGTTAAGTCCCGCCAGCTCCATGGCTTCCTGCCAGCTTTGCGCTTCGGTGACGATTTGACCAAGTTTATGCCAGGCGGGGCGGACGGTGAATAATTCGTGTCTTCCTGTTGTTTCATTTACTGAAATGTTATGCGCCATTTTCTCTATTCTCCTTAAATTTGATTTCCTGTCGTTTGACAGGAATAATAATATAAAGATTCAATTCAAAGGTCAAGAAAAATCTTTCGTATGACAGGAATTTTCTTGATTCTAATTTTTCAAAGGTGTATAAGGTTGGCATGAATGCAGAGACACTATTCGAAGGGATAAGAGAGTTGATCGCGTCAGGTGAGCTTGTAACGATCACTCGTGCCGCCGAGCATGTTGGGGTTACCAGGCAGACCTTATATGAACATCTTACAAATGGTCACCTCTCGCCGGCCTTTACCATTGATGATGGAACGAACCTATTTTACAAACCATCGCTTGATCAATTTATGAAGGTGAAGAGAGGGCGGGGCAGACCTCGAAAGAATGTAGAAACAAAGAAATGAAATGAAGCGGACCAAAAGGTTGAATCAAAGATTAACGTGAAATTTTCACCTTGTATTCTCATTGCGGAACGACACAACCTGCCTGAAATTAGCAAAAAATATTTTTGAGATAACTGATAAACATAAATATTTTTGAGAAATTTATATTCCTTGCTGAAGTGTAAAATAAGCGAGTTAGGGAGTATTTCTAAAAATGAATTCTATCAAATTCTATCAAAACAAAAACGGACAGCCTTTCGACTGTCCGCAAGTTGTTGGGTCTAAATGAGCCGAGCAGGATTCGAACCTGCGACCCACTGGTTAAAAGCCAGTTGCTCTACCGACTGAGCTATCGGCCCCTTTTTCGCTTCACCTTGCGCTACAGCAATTGTCTGATGACGCGAAATTGAAATAATAGACATCGAATTTCGCCTCGTCAACCGGGCTTAAAAACTTTTTGCGCTTTGCATCTACACCGCTTTATGTCTTTAATAGCTGCGTTATGGTGAAATGGTTTTCTCAGCTTTTCTTTCGGGCAGGGTTGTTGATGCTGCTCTTGCAACCTTTGGCGCACGCTCAATCGGTCAACAAATTCACTATCCCGGCCAACCCCATTGAGCTTTCCCGACTGGTAAGACGCCAGGTCTTTTTCGATGCAGCAGGAAGGCGGGCCGCGATTCTCGGGACCGAAGACGGGCGTTTGGAAGCCTGGGTCTATCCGATGAAACTCTTTCACGATTTCCGTCTCGCGGTCTCCATCGCCGGGGGGGATGCGGATATTGATTTAGCGGATTATGCGCAACGCGTTGTTGCCCGCCCGGAATCGTTCACCCTCATCTATTCCCATCCACAATTTACCATCCGCGAAACTATCTTTTCGCCGATTGATGAAAAAGGCTCGATCCTCTTATTTGATGTAGATAGCGCACAGAATCTCACCCTGACGGTGAGTTTTATTCCCGATTTGAAACCCATGTGGCCGGGCGGACTCGGCGGACAGTCGGCCGGCTGGAACGGGGAGAAAAAATTTTTCGTCATCAGCGAAAGCCGCCGAAAATTTAATGCCCTGGTTGGCAGCCCCCTGGCCATCAGCGGTTCATCTACGCCAGCGCATATGCTCGCCGCCGGCGCCATGCATTTCGAAATCATGATTGATGCGCAAAAAGCGCGACGCGAACTCATCCCTATTATCATCACCGGCAACAGTGACGGCCGCGCCAAATGCATCGAACAATATGACAACCTGTCGGCGAATGTCGAATCACTTTATTGGCGAACCGTCGAACATTACCGCAAATTGCGCGACGCAAAGACCAGCGTCATTACCCCCGATGGCCAGTACAACCTGTCGTTTGAATGGGCAAAAGCGGCCCTCGACAAAGGCTTTATCATCAACCCGGATTTAGGCGCGGGACTGATTGCCGGACTCGGTTTATCAACCGACAGCGCGCGCCCCGGCTTCGGATGGTTTTTCGGCGGCGATGCGTTTATCAATTCCTTTGCGATAAATGGCTATGGCGATTTCGACACCATGCGCGAGGCCTTCCGCTTTCTGCAAAAGTTTCAGCGTCCGGCCGACAATGTCTGGCCCAGAGCCAACGACAAAGCGCCCGGTAAGATCATGCATGAACTGTCGCAAGCCGGCGGGATGATTCGTTGGTTTGAAGACTACCCTTACGGTTATTATCACGCCGACACCACGCCGCTTTACATCGTCTCGTTTGATGAATATTTGCAACAAAGTGGCGATGTCGCATTTTTGCAAGCGAGTTGGGAATCCCTCAAGAAAGCCTATGCTTATTGTCTCAGCGCCGATGCCAACGACGACGGGCTGATGGACAATACGATTGCCGGACTCGGCGCTTCTGAACTGGGCTCATTGCAAGAAGATCTGCTCACCGATGTACTGCTGGCCTCGGCGACGGTTAAAGCCATGCAAGGGATGGCGCGCCTGGCGGAGCTTGTGAAGGATGAACCCATCAAACGCGACGCGCAGCAAAGATATGAAAAAGGTTTGGCGACCCTGCGAGAGAAATATTTCGAGTCAACGTCCGGGCGTTATGCGTTTGCGCTGACCACCAAAGGCCTCAATACGGAGCTTACCTCATGGACTTCGGTCCCCCTCGCCTTTGGTTTGCTTGAACCAACCAAGACCGAAAAGACTTTGCAAACCCTTGCCGCCAGCGAACTCAGCACGGATTGGGGTTCGCGAATGCTGGCCAATTCCAGCACGGCTTACGACCCCATTGCTTATAACAACGGCGGCGTGTGGTTGTTTTTAACCGGCTTTGTGGCGCTGGGCGAATATCAATACCATCATTCAATCTCCGCCTTTCAACACTTGATGCAGGCCGCCCGTTCAGCGCACCTAGATGCCCTCGGCTTCTCATCAGAAATTTGGTCAGGCGATTATTATCGTCCGCTTGATACATCGGTTCCGCATCAACTCTTTTCATCAGGAATGATTATTTCGCCGTTTATTCGTGGGCTTGCCGGGCTCAGTGCCGATGCGCTTAAAAAACAGCTTACCGTCGCGCCGCAACTGCCGGCCGCCTGGGACGGGCTCGATATTAAGCGTTACCGGGTCGGCAGCGAAACCTTCTCAATCTCGATTCGCAAAACCGATGGCCATTATAAAGCGGTGCTTGAAAAGCCGAGCGATACGCCTTATGAACTGCGATTTGCGCCCGCCTTCGGGCCTTTCACGAAAGTGCAAAGCGTAACCGTTGACGGCAAGCCTGTATCGTTCAAGCTTGAAGAGAGTTCGCAAGATGTCGTCGTCGTGGTAACGACGCAAATCGCCAAACGCCTTGAGATTGACATCAAATACGCCAGCGGCATCGAAGTTGATGTTCCGATGGACGGCGCAGAGTTAGGCGGGCGAACCGTTGGCCTGAAATTTTTAGGCCTGGAGCGCAACCCGGATGGGTTGAATTTATTCATCGAGGGAGTGAGCGGACGAAAATACAAATTGAAAGTTCGTTCTTCATTTCGCAATCTGAAGATTGACGGCGCGAAATTGATTTCCACTTCGGGAGAATGGCGCGAATTGGAGATGGCTTTTGATGCGGCGAAACCTGAGGTCTATGTGAAAAAGACCGTTACCGTCAAACCGAACTAAAGGGAATTAATACTCGCTCCAGGGGGCGCAGATTTCCGAACAATCTGGGCGTAACCAGAGTCTGCCGCAAGGGCACTGATGAACGTGTTGGGCTTGACCAAAAGGTAATAGCTTCCCGCAACTGCAACGCTGTAAATCATCTTCGGCCGGGTTATCCGTAGTCGGTGGATTTTTGCTGGTTTCGCTCATCGGTTTGCAAGACTACTGAGGCCATGAATCTGTGTCAATGCGCGCCTTTATGGATTCAAATTTTAACGGCAACGCCTGCCTTGCCAATTACCAGGCGATGAAGGATTATCAAGCTCATGAAAGTT
>JBIOWC010000721.1:0-3701 GCA_044868105.1 Blastocatellia bacterium | reverse complement strand
CGGTGCTTTCGATGACCTCTGTGAGGTTAAAATCTAAGGTTTCAAACTGCAATTTGCCGGCTTCAATTTTGGAGAAGTCGAGAATGTCATTGATGATGGTCAACAGCGTATCGCCGCTGGTGCGGATAGTTTCGGCAAATTCGCGCTGGTCGGCATTGAGTTCAGTATCAAGGAGTAAGCCGGTCATGCCGATGATGCCATTCATCGGGGTGCGGATTTCGTGGCTCATATTGGCTAAGAATTCCGATTTGAGCCGCGCCGATTCGATTGCTGCATCGTGCGCCTTTTTTAACTCCTCTTCCAGGCGGTTCTGTTCGGTCACGTCTTGATTGGTTCCCGCTACTTCGATTACCTCACCATCCTCCCCACAAGTGAGGATGCCATGAGCCTCGATGACCCGCACTTCGCCATCCGGACGAATAATGCGATGTTGATAATTATAGGTTTCATGATCGCGGATTAATCTATCCATATGGGCCCGAATGAATTCGCGATCATCAGGATAAACCGTCTCCAGAAACTCTTCGAGTGATAGGCCTCCTTCCCGCGGTTCGAGGCCATAAATGCGCCATAACTCTTCTGACCAACGCACGGCGCCGGTAAGCAGGTCAACTTGAAAACTGCCGATGTGCGCCAGGCGTTGCGCTTCGACCAGCATCAATTCGTTGGCTTTCAACTGTTCTTCATCGGCCTTCCGTTTGGTGATGTCTTGAACCATCGAAGCAATACCGATGACCTGGCCGGCGGTTTCCAAAGGCGTGTTGTACCACTCGCAGATAATGGTTCTGCCATCCCTGGTGAGATTCTCTCGGGTAACGTGCCGACTATCTTTTTGGGTAAGCAGGGCTTCCCATTCCTTTTCAACTTTGGCTTTGCCGGATTGCGGTACCAGAAAATCTTCCCCTCGCCGACCGCTGACCTCGGCTTTGCTGTAACCGAATATGCTTTCCGCCGCCGGATTCCACTCAACAATTTCTCCATTAAGATTCCATTCAATTACGGCCAAGGGGGTTTGTTGAATGTGCAGCGCAAATTTATTTTCGGAATACTGCAAGGCTTGCTCAACCTTTAAGCGTTCGTTGAAGTGATATTGAAGTTCGCGCCACCGGCGAAAGGAATAAATCGCAAAGGCGAACCAGATAATCGAGAAGGTGAAGAAGACTTCATCCAATTCACCCGGCGCATGTTCTATCCAATCGACGAATCGCTCGAAAGCATTAAAGTAAACTGAGACGACATAGGTAACCAGGGTAATCACAAAAATGATAATCAGGTCTAGGATGGCTTGTCGTTGATTGATGTGAACTTTATTGACAACTTGCATGACTTATTCCTTAAAACTCTCGCGTCAATTTAATTAGCACGGCTGATTTATCCGACCTCAGGTTGGTTCCGAGTTGGGCGCCAACCCCGAATTCCCAATCTCTGGAAGGTCGCCACACCACACCCGGGGTGACATAAATTTGGTTTTCCCTGCGGCTCTCGGCTTTGCCGCTTCTGAGGCCCACTTCGCCGGTAAAACAGAAAGCTTTGACCGGCACAAACAACCCGCCGCTCCAGGCGATCACCCGACCTTCCGGCTCATCTCGGCGGCTCTCTTTGACGCGCCGGGAAAATTCCAGACCCGCCTGGGTGAAGAGTTGCAGGTGATGTTGTTGAGGAAAATCCTTGGCAAAAATGATATAGGGTTCGAATTCAATCGCGCCTTCACCGAGACCGTTTTCGACATTGCCGGACGGCAGTCCGAGTTCAATCCCAACGGCACTGTGAAAATTTGAATTGCGGATATTCATAAAGGCGTATTTCGTGCCGAGTTGAACATCTCCGGTTCCGCGCGCCCGCAAGCCGTCGGCGCTTTGTTTGTGAGTAAAGGCCTCCCACTCGATTTCCGATTGCCAGGCCTCGGTGATGCCGTATTCCATGGTTAAGTGGTTGGCGAAACCGTTATAGCGCTGGCGATTCAATCGTGAAGTCAGGGTGAGTTGAATTTCGCCCCTCTCTTGCGTATAAACCAACTCCGAATAAAAGACCTCTTCCAGGGGATGCTGGCGGCGCTCTTGCGCCCAACCGACGCGACTAGCCCCGGTAATCAAGGCGAGCAATACGCTCAGAAAGAGCCCGGTTTTCATAAACATTTTTCAACCATTGCCGAGCTTCGTCGGAGGCCGGCGGTTTCGCTTCGTGAGGACCTGCTGCGGCTACCGTTTCAGGTAGCAAGAGACCCTTTGCAGGAGTTGCTTGTTAGTTGATGCAAGACCTTGATGAAGGAATGATCGCTTTAATGAGCATCGGCGAATAACCAATTTCGGTAGGTAGTTCGTATTTTTCTGGAGACCATGACGATACTACCCGACCGGCGAAAAAACTCAATACTTTTTCCTCGTCCGCTGGCGGCTAAAGCGCCTGAATGAAGCTGACCCATAACGCTTTATTTTCTTGAAGCGAATTTCAAGAACCACCTGTAAATGAGCAGACCGATGGCCACAATCAGGCACAAGAGCGAAGCCAGGGCAGTGCCCGCTTCAAAATCTGTTGGGGAGTATGGAAAACCGAAATCCCTCTCTTCATCAAACAGGCTATGAAGCCAAAAATTATTGACCATCAGCAGGAATAGGCTGATTAGGCCCACGATAATTGCCAGTTTACGGATTCGCTCCTGCGAATCCGGGTTTTTATTTAACGACTTAAACATGGCATTACTCGGTTTAGGTTTTCAAATTGATTGGACACCGATGAGCGCAAAAGGTTCCTCCGCAAGTGAGGCGTTAATCCGGGCGTTGCCAGTCCCTGGTGGTGCCCTAAAGTTGTGGTGCTCAGTAAGAACCTGCGAAGCCGGTGACAGCCTAAAGCCCAGTGCGTCAGCGCTAGGTTGTTTGGTCGTAATGAACCCCGCGCCTGCTTCGCGGGCTATCAACGAGCACCGTAACAATAGGACACTACCCAAGTCCCTGGTGGTTGGTATCCGGCTGTTGGCTTATTTATAATGAATCCATTGGCAATGAAACTGTTGGTTGGCAGCGCAAATTCCGGTAAAACACAAAGCGTGCTGGCGCGTCTGGCTCAAGCTGTCTCTGAAAAACAGCAGCGCGTGTGGCTCATCGTACCGTCACTGGCGGCAGCTGAAGTATTGACCGAGCCCTTAACTTCGAGGCTTTCCAATCACTCACTGGTCTCTAGGGGATTTGCCTCCGTCACTTTTCCGAATCTCTTTGAAAAAGTTTGGCGTTTAACCGGAGAGCCGCGCGCGCCGCTCAGCGCGATTGAACGCCACCACTTACTGCGAAATGTTATCGCCGGTTTGGCGCAGGAAAACTTGTTCACTTATTTCGACAAGATTGCCGGTAAAACCGGCTTGGTCAGTTCCCTCGCCTCGTTTATTGATGAACTCTGGCGCAGCAATGTCACAGCCGATGATTTCGCGCACCTCAGTCAAAACCCCAGCACCAAAGATGCCGATTTCGTGCGCATTTTCAAAGGCTACGAACTGGCGCTCAACTCTGCTCGTGTCATAGATGGAGAGGGCGCAGGGGTTTATGCGATTCGCGCTCTTGAAAACCTCTTGCGCGACGCCAAAGCAAATCAAGGATTGCTGCAAAAAATCGCTGATGAATTTGCGCTGGTCGCCTGTGACGGATTCGATTTTTATACGCCAACGCAAATCCGTCTGCTGCGCCTCTTAAGCGATTGCGGCGTTGAAGCGC
>JBIOWC010000720.1:0-3129 GCA_044868105.1 Blastocatellia bacterium | reverse complement strand
AACCATTCGGTTGATTTCACCTTGCAACGCGAACTCCCCGGTAAAATGCTGGTTGAGGTTGGCTATATCGGACGTTTTGCCCGCAACCTCTTCCAGAACGTCAACCTGAATTCAGCGCCCTATTTCTTCAAAGATAAAGCTTCGGGGCAAACCTTTGCGCAAGCCTTTGACGCGCTCGCCGGACAACTGAGAAGTGGCGTAGCGCCGGCCTCGGTCACCTTACAACCGTGGTTTGAAAATCAACTGGCGGGAACCCCGTTTGCGGCGGGTGGGGCAACGCGATTTTTCGCCGGCCAGGTAACCGGTGATATTATTTCCGGAAACATTAACAATTTGTGGAATACCTTTTTGGATGTCATCGCGCCTAAGCCATACAACAATCTACAATCGCTTGACCTGTTTGTGCGCACCAGTCTGGGGCGCTCAAACTACAATGCGTTCTTTGTCTCTTTGCACAAGCGCACTTCCAATGGATTAACCTTAGGGTTTAACTACACCCTTTCAAGGTCGCTTGATCAAATTGGCGGTATTCAGAATTTCGTGTCGCAATTTTCCAGCAGCTTTGAAGGCGACATTGATTATGGGCCGTCGGACTTTGACCGCACGCACCTGGCCAATGCTAACTTTGTTTATGATTTGCCGTTTGGCAAAGACCGCGCGTTCAGCGCCGGCAACTGGCTCGACAGGGTTATCGGCGGCTGGTATGTCTCAGGGATTTGGCAAGCCGCCAGCGGCGCGCCGCTTACCGTCACGCAAGGCTTTCAAGTCTTCGGAGCCGGAGCTATCTTCGGCACCAATACCGGCGCCCTGCCGCTGCAAAAACCGGATTACGGCAATAGCGTGCACAATGGCGTGAAAGGTTCAGGCGGTATTGGCACGGCCGGCGACCCGGCCAACAAAGGTTCGGGGTTGAATATCTTTGGTAGCCCGGAAGATGTTTATAAAAACTTCCGCCGCCTCAATATCTCCGAAGACGGGCGCAGCGGTCGCGGGGTGCTGCGCGGGTTTTCAAGATGGCAATTCGATATGTCGCTCGGCAAACAGACGAAGATTACTGAAAAAGTCCGCTTCGGACTGACCTTCGATTTCTTCAATCTCTTCAATCACGTCAATTTTGCCGACCCGAGCCTTGACCTCAATAGCCGCGCCAGTTTCGGCGTGGTTACGACGCAACTGACCCCGCAACTGGCGGCCTCGGCAAACGGCTTCTACAGACCGCGGGTCATTCAAATCGGCGGGCGCATCGACTTCTAACCGCCGAGCAGATGCAGGGCTGAAGAGGTGAACAGGTGATTTTGGTTTACGCGGGATGACGAACTCAGAAAGCTCGCAAACTGAAATCAAACGCTGGCGACAGGCTTTGGAGAATCAAAGCTTGTTCACTTTTTCAGCCCTTCATCCTTTTGCCTCTTCATCTTCACTGCTTATCCAAAATTGCACCGGGATTGATAAAATCGGGTAGCGCTGACGAAGCGCCAATACCCGGCCGGCGTACGCTTTTTTGGGAAACTCGCCGGCCAGCAGTCGGCTTCGCAGTTTGCGAATCTCATACAAGTAAAGTTCGTTGATATAGTCGCGGATCAATTCAACCGACGTTTCATCATCAGGCAAAATGCCGTGTCTGGTGAATTCGCTTAAAATCTCTTGCCGATACTTCATCGCCATTAGCTTCCAAGGGGTGACGCCTCACAACGCCAGTCGGCTATGGAGTCCCCTTTTGTGAGCCTTGTGGTGCGGTCCTTGTGAGAACCTTCTTGATAATTCTATTTATCTATTTCCCTGCCCTGACTGCCTTATAGCGAGGCTTTGCGGTCAAAGACCGCGCCTCAACCGCGGGCGCTGATATTTTTGAGATGAGTGGTAATCTAAGGGCGACGGTTAAGCTTTTTCGCCTTTCTTCAAGAAGCCCATCGCCAGCGAGATGGCGGCAAAAATAATCATCAACCCGGCAACCGGCACCAGCCAGATCGCCAGCCCCGGATCGCTCTCGGTATGCCATACGCCGGCGAGCAAAAATCCGACGGGCATCAAGACGGCGCCGATTTGCAGAGCCCGTTGCGGTGTGCGCGATAAATTGATCTCGAAATGTTTTGCGCATAAAGCGGCAAGGATTACCACAACGGCCAGCAAGGTTCCATGCGCGTGCGCCAGCCTGAAGAGTTCCCGTCGCTGCAGGTCGTTCAGATAAGCGGGGATTTTGTAACCCAGCAATCCTTCAAGTAAAAGTCCCGCGGTCATCCACACAGCAACGCTGACCCAGCCTTGAAAAAGCATGGAGGTTATGCGGGCAGACTCTGGCTTTTTATCTTTTGCCATTTCACGACCACTCGTTAATAAAATAACCAGGAATTTATATGCTTAAAGGGTACCGGCAAACAAGAGTCTCAGGAGAGTTGAGCTTTACAAAGATCGGCGAGCGCAGGTTTCACCCGCTCAAGTTCGACGGTTAAAGCGGCAAAGGCCTCGGCGGCGCCAATGAGCTGATTCTCGCGCCCCATTAACTCTAATTTTAAAGCGGCGTCACAAACCGTCTTGGCTCCGAAATTAGCGATTGCCCCTTTCAAGGTATGCGCCGAACGCTCTAATCCCCGATTGTCGGCGCTGGCAATTGCCTGTTGAATTTTGGCTTGCATGGACGGCGATTCCTCGAGAAATAATTCGACGAGTTCAGCAAGCATCTCCAAATCACCGTCAACCACAGTCAGCGCGACCTCGCGGTCAATTAATTCATCTGCCGCTTCCGTCGTCGAAGGCGGCGCATCAGGCGTGTTTTGTACGAGAATAAATTCTTTCATGGTTTCAAATAGTTCCTTTGGTTTAATGGGCTTGGAAACATATCCATCCATTCCCGCATCCAGACAGTGTTCCCGATCTCCCTTCATGGCGTGCGCTGTCATGGCAATAATCGGAACATGGCCGCCGCGCTGTTTCTCCGCCGTGCGGATGGCGGCCGTAGTCTCGAAACCGTCCATGTCCGGCATCTGCACATCCAAGATCGCGAGATCATATGCTGTTCGCTTCTTGGCGGCCTGACGCATTGCCTCGAGTCCCGCGCCGGCGGTGGAAGCCTCGTCGACCTTGACGCCTTCCGCGCCGAGCATCTCGCGCAGGATGCGCCGATTGGTCTGA
>JBIOWC010000719.1:0-10238 GCA_044868105.1 Blastocatellia bacterium | reverse complement strand
ATATACCGTCTTGTTTTTCTAATTTTATTAGCGAGCCTCTTTGGTTATCCCGCGCCGGTTCGCACCGAAAATTCAACAGCCGATGTGCGGGTCATGAGTTTTAACATTCGTTACGGAACCGCCAATGACGGCGATAACCATTGGGACAAGCGAAAAGATTTATTGGTGGAAACCATTAAAACCTTCGACCCGGATTTGTTGGGGACCCAAGAAACCCTCGGCTTTCAACGAGACTTTTTGGCAAAACAGTTGCCGCAATATGATGTGCTTGGTGTCGGGCGCGATGATGGACGCGAGGGCGGTGAGATGACAGCGCTTTATTACAAACGGGCGCGCTTCGAGAAATTGGATGGCGGGCATTTCTGGTTGAGCGAAACGCCTGAGGTGGCGGGAAGTAAAAGTTGGGACACCTCGCTCACCCGCATGGTTACCTGGGTTAAGTTGCGTGATCGGCTTCATCCGAAGGCCAAGCCGCTGGCCTTTTTCAATACCCATTTCGATCATCGCGGCGAAGTTGCGCGACTCGAATCGGCGCGTTTGCTGCGCCGCCGGGTGACGGAAATGGCTAAGACCTGTTCGGTGATTGTGACCGGAGATTTTAATACCGATGAAGGCAGCGACCCCTACAAAGCGTTATTCAATGCCGACAATAAACCACCCGTGTTGCGTGACGCTTATCGCATCGCCCATCCTGTGCGCGAAGCCAATGAAGGAACCTTTTCAGGTTTTAAAGCCGATACGACGACGGGGGCGCGCATTGACTGGATAGGTCTTTCAAAGGAGTGGCAAGTCATTAAAGCGGCAATTGATCGCACGGCGCGTTCGGGGCATACCCCTTCGGATCATTTTGCGATGACCGCCGTCTTACGGTTGCGATAATTTTCAAGCGGTGATGCGCAAGAGAGAAGGGCTATTGCCAGGTCTTAATGAACTCAATAGAGAGATGAACAACAAATACCTATTGTTTTTCGACCAGTTCAATGGCCATCGCGTCGGGTCCTTCAATCATTGCCGCGCGTGATTTGCTCTTGCCGAAGGGACGGGGCTCTTCCAAAACTTTAACGCCTTCCTGGCGCAAGCGCTCAAGGGTTGTTGCCAAATCGGCAACTTCAAGCGCGATGTGGTCAACAACGCGACCGCGCGGGCTGATGAATTTGCCCGGACGCTGGCGCGGATAAATAATCAAACTGATGTCACCAAAGCGAACCGTAGCGGAAGGTTGTCGAATTACGCCGAGCGGTTCACTGGGCGCGGCAAACGGCACATTGCAAGGCCCTTCGCGTTGGGCGCTCGCGCGACTGGTTGCGCCGAGATGTTTGATATACCAATCGGCTGTACAGAGTGGCGCATCGCTGAACAAATGAACATGGATGAAAGCGCGTGTGCTTGAGGTATTGATTTCCACGAGCACGCCGTCGGGCGCTTTCATATAAGCGAACAGCAGGCCCGAACCGAGTTTGGTCATTGGCGTGGCGAAAGTAACCCCGCTCGCGAGATGTTTTTGATAATCGGTCTCCATCGCGGTACTGCCCCAACCGAAATGCCAGATGGCGCTTTCAAGTTCACTTGCCGGAGCCTTGGCGACTTTGTTGAAGAGCAGATACATATTTTCACTCTGTAGCGCGTCCCATCCCGCCACGCTGGTCTTCTTCGTGACGTCGAAAGTTTTAGTGTAGAAACTAATCGCTGCCGCTGGGTCTGTGGAGTTTAAGTGGACATGATGAAAGGTCATCGGCGCAGGCGAGTTTTGCGACCACCCGGTTTGCGTTGAAGAGACCAAGAAGAGAATAACCAGAATAATCATCAAGACCTTTGGTGCGGTATAGCATCCGCAACTGGAAATTTTATTTCTCATGAACGCTCCCTCGACAACAGAAGTAAGGCTAGAACAAACCACCCGCCTTATTGATTACACTTGAAGGTATTGAAAGCCGCACCGTAAAGACGCCCGAATTTGCCACCATAAAGCGCAAAAAGCACAAAGTGGTTCATTAACGCAGGGAAATCCAATCGCTCAGATTCCCACATACACTTTGTGCTTTTTGCGCCCTTTGTGGCAATTACAAACTGCACATTTAGAACGACAGGCGCGCTGCAAACTGGAAGGCGCGCGGACCGCCAGTGCCAAACACCTGATTTAAGCGGTTGGTTGGTTGTCCGAAATTGGTGTTGCGCAAATCATCGCTAAAACCGCCGAGATTGGCGATGTTGAAAATGTTGAAGCCTTCTGCGATGAGCGACAGGTTGACCCGCTCATGGAGTTTGACTACCCTGGTCAAGCGCAAATCCGTACTGATGAGGGTGTCGCCATTTGAAAAGTTTGCCGGCAAATTAATGAGCGGGAAGACTTGATTGCGCGGGGTGCGCGGTCCGCACATCAAAGTGCCGTTCACATTTAACGTACAAAGCGCCCGTTGCGCCGCCGTAGCATTCGCCGGAATCGCTTTGGCATTGGCGATGACATTGGCATTGTAATCATTAACGGCGCGGCGAATATCATCAGCATCAGAACCGCGCCCGAAACCGTTCCATTCAATTCCCGGCAGTCCGAAAAAGTTGGTTCCTTCGCCGTCTGCATCGAGGTTGGTGATATTCGGGTTGAGCGGCGGGGCGCTCTGGAATTGGCTGATGCTTGACAGTTGCCAACCGCTGAAAGCGCCGCGCGCAAAACGGTTGTCGCCTTTATATTCAGGCAAAAACCATATGCTGCTGATATTCAAGCGGTGCGGGCGGTCGCCATCATTGATTCCATAACTCTCCTGCCAGTCATTCAAGTTGATAATCCCGTTCCAGGTGTTATAGCGCGACATGGCGTAAGAAACCGTGAATTGATAGCGGTTCGAAAAGCGTTTATCTACTTTAACGTGCAAGCCGATATAACGCGTGTTAGAGGCCGACTGAAAGACGCTGATAGCGCCCACGGAACAGAGCGCATTCGGATCATTGCGTTGTGCAAGGGTTGTGCAAGCCGGGATGATGCGAGCCGGAACGGATGTCGGCACCTGGGTCACCGCGTCAACAGAGGTAACCCGAACGGCGCTGAATTTGTTTAGGTCAACGCTGAAAATATTATGCGGGCCACCAAATGCCACGCCGCGCCGCATGATGAAATCGGCGGTGACCACCAGGTTCTTCATCACTTCGCGCTGGATGCCGGCGGTCGCCTGAATGCTGTAAGGCGTGCGGGTGTCGGGCGAGAAAATCGGTTGCGTTGAATTGGCTTTCAGCAATTCGATGTTCTGAATTGAAAGGTCTCCAAGACGACCAAATCGCGCTTCTTCCGAAGCTTTGATGCTGGGCAGAATGCTGATCACCTGTTGTCCGCTCAAGGCGCTGACGGTTTGCGGACTGAGGGTAGCGGGTTGACCCGGTTGACCGAAAAATGGATTCGCAATGCCCGTGCCGTTAACGACGACGCGACCGTTGCCTGAAGGTCCGAGGATGCGGCGTTCAGCGATGCGGCTTACGCCAATGTCGGAATCCCAGTAAAGTCCCGAACCGCCGCGAATCACTGTCTTTTTGTCTTTCCCTGGCGACCAGGCAAAGCCGAGCGCCGGAGAGAACAGGTGATACTCTTTATGCGGCACGTCGAGATTGCCGAGCAACGGACGCAGGAGTTCCGGGCGCGGCAGATCGTAATTTCTGAGGTTCGATTCATAGACCCAAGCCAGACCATAATTCAGGGTAAAGCTGGGGCGGATTTGCCAGGTGTCTTGAACATAGGGGCGATAGCGGCTGGTGCGTCGCGCTTCTTCGCGGTTAAAGGGCGCGGGTGAACTGGCGTCGCCAACCCCTATATCAAAGGTGAAGACCGGAAGTTTTAAAATATCAGCCAGGGTGATGGGCGCAGTCGACACGCGCTTGCCTGTCGCATCAACCCGCAGGTTCGCCGGCAGCGCGTTGTAGAGCGAAGGAACGGCGCGCACCACATCGGGACCCAGCAGCACAATGTTGCCGGTCTCTGCGGTAGCCGTCGCGCCAAAGCGGACATACTTTTCAAATTCGAACCCGGCGCGCAGACGGTGTGTGCCTTTTTGCCAACTGATATTATCGGTCAGTTGATAGGTGCGATTGGCTCTGTCGGTGGGCACGCCGCTTGGCGGACCGCTGACAAAACCGACTCCTGAAACAACGATATTCGGCCCGCCTGCGCCTATGCAGCCAATCGAAGCGCCGCAACGTTCGGGTGGATTGCCGACCAGGCTTGAAGCCAGGAAGTTGTAATTCAACCGCAGGTCGTTGACCAGGCGCGGCGTCAGAACACTCGATAGTCCCAACACGGCTTGATAGGCGTTGTTATTGCCCCGCGTCCAAACCGATTCGTTGCCGGCGTTGGGTTGTAGGCTGGTGTTATGCTCTTCGCTGTAGCGTAAGAATGAATTGTGCGCGTCATTGATTTTGTAATCGAGGCGGGCGTTGAAAAGCTTTGCGCGCAGGGGCGCTTGACCGAGATGGTTAAAGGTATCGGCAAACGCTCCCCCATCGCCAAAAGTGCGCGTCAATGAAACCTCTGATACGCCGGTTTGATTGTTATTCTCAAAATTGGTGAACCAGAAAAACTTATCTTTTTTCGCCGGACCTCCCAAGGCAAACCCGCCTTGTCTTCTGGCAAAGAACGGGTCGGGATTGGTCAAGCTGCGCGCAAGGTTCGGGTAAGCAGACATATTATGGTCACGGAAAAAGAAGAAGGCGCTGCCGTGTAAGGTGTTGGTTCCGCCACGCGAAACAATATTGACCGAACCGACTGCCGTAACGCTGGTGGACAGGTCGTAGTTAAAGGTCGAAATCTGAAATTCCTGAACCGACTCTTGCGAAAAGTTGGTTGCCGAGCCGCCGGTCACGCGGTCATTGACATCCGCGCCATCAACTGAGATGCGCGTGAGCGCCCCGGACACGCCGGCGATGCTGACCTGGGTAAAACTATTGGCGAGCCCCCCCGGGTTGCCGACGGTGCGAACCGTGACCCCGGGTTCGAGTTGTGCCAGTTCGAGAAAATTGCGGCCATTGAGCGGCAGTTCCTGAATGCGCTCTCGCGTGATTACGCCGTCAATTTTGTAATCGGTTCGATTAATTTGCGGCGCATCGGCAGTAACCGAAAGGACTTCGTTTGCCGAGCCAACCGGAAGCGAAAAATCGGCGTTTGCGGTGTTTCCTGTAAGCACAGTGACTTTGGTCATCTGCTTTTGAAATCCTGCTGCGTCAACCCTCACTTCATAATCGCCGGGCTGCAGATTGTCGGCTGAGTAATTGCCTTCGCTACCGGTTTGTATGGTTCGTTCAACATTGGTAGCGACGTGTTTAACAATGACCATCACTTTGGCAAGCACCGCGCCGGTCTGATCGGTTACGGTCCCGCGAATGCCGCCGGTTGACTGCGCCAAAGCCAACCCCTGGCCGAGTAAGACCGCTGTTAAGCATAGACATAGGAATTTTATTGATAACCTTCCACTGAGTTTTTGCAATCGAGTATGCATGAAGTGAGCCCTCCTTTTCCCTTCATCTTAAACCTGGCACGACCGTATTGAGGTGAGCGCGGCAACAGGTGCAAGTAATCGTGCCCAACAACTTTGACCCCCGCAGGTCAAAGGATATTGTGAGTGAGCGAATGCCTTACCTGGTTCTCAGGCAGATGATTGCGACCACTTCCTATGGAGTTGCTATTAATTTATTAAACGACTGTCCGCTTGAAACTGCTACTGATTACAACTGAGAGCTTGAATAAATATTGTCCACACGAGATTACGGAAATCTTTGCCCCGTAAAGTTAATTGAATACGTTTCTCAACAGACGCGAATATTTAACCGATTTGAAAATTGCCTTGATGGATTAACCGCTTCTTGAGGTTATAGATTTGATTTTCATCAAGGCAATTTCCCGGCTACTTTTTGGCTTCGGCCTGCGTTTTAGCTGGCGCTTTCAGAAGCGTTGCTTCAAACCAGGCGACCATGGCGGCGCTGGCGCGTTTGGCATCCTCGCCACGAAAACCATGACCGGCGCCGGGAATGGTGATGAACTCCGTCTTAACGTTGTTCTTTTGAAAGGCTTCATAAATGATTTTGCTGTTGCTAATCGGCACCAAATCATCTTTGTCGCCGTGAATGAGCAGCGTCGGCGGATCATCCGAAGAGACATGAACAATCGGAGAAAAATCGGGGGCTTTCTCTTTCTCGAAATTCAACGCCGGAAAACGAAACGGTTTGCCGTCAGCCGATGGCGTTGGATTGAGTCCGCGCGCAATGGGACGCAAATCAACCGGCGGAAAATAAGCAACCACAGAGGCGACGCGGTCACTCTCTTTTAAGAAATCCTCTGTCGCATTCGGGTCGCCGCTATCGGAAGCCGTGCCCAGCACGAGCGACAGATGACCGCCGGCGCTGCCTCCGAAAACCCCCAGACGATTGGCGTCAATGCCCCAGCGTTTGGCGTTGAAGCGGATGAAGCGAACCGCGCGACGCACGTCAGCGACAATATCGGGAATTAAATATTTGGGACTGCTGCCATGGCGAACCGCGATGACGGTGAAGCCTTTATCCAGTAGGTCTTGAAATCTTGCAGCCGTCTGTTCGGGCGGAGAATAGGGCGACACCCAACCGCCGCTGACCATATAAAGAACGGCAGCGCCATTGGCTTTGGTTTTCGGTTTGAGGACATCAAACGTCAGCGCCATCCCGTCTTTGTGTCCGTAAACCACATCCGGCGTAACTTCGAATTCAACCGCGCCCGCAAGTTGCGGCGTCACACAAGCGATTAAAAGTAAAACTGAGAGAATCGAACGCTTAATGGACAACATAAATTTTTTTCTCCTTCAAAAACTTACCGTTAGTTCGGCATTGCCACAGACGTTTTCAGTGAGAAAGTCTTTCTGCACCTGGTCTTCTTGGTAAGAGCATAAAAGGCTGCAAAGAAGATTTCTCACAAAGCTCATTCAGGTTTTCTGCGTCAACGCGTTTTATTCTGCGAGGATTCAGATGCCTGTTGCAGCTTGCCGCCTTTTGCCGAGAGCATCATTTTGATTAACTCTTCAGTGACTTTCGGTTCAAGCCCTTCGGTGTGCCCTTTATCAATGCGAAGGACATCGGCAACCACGCGACCATCCTTGCAATCGGGATAGCTATAGACTTCGGCTTTACCCGGCGCGGGCAATAACCCCCAACCCGGACGCAATTGATTGAGACGGCTGGTGTCATAAACATAACCGGCCTTGGTATCTACAATATCGGCTCCTTTGCGCCGCGCGCCGCAAGAGAAACGCTTGGCCCATTCTGAAGCTTCGGGCACGCCTTTATCATCTACTTCGCGCGCGCCGGTTGTGTAGATATGCGAAAACTCTGCAGCGGGCAGTTCGCGAAGCGCTGCCATAGTTGCTGCCATCGCCGGATTGCTACCAGGCGCGCCCGCCCCACCGGACGCGCCTGTCGCAGTTGGCGGGGTGCCAGCCGTAGTCGGAGTCGGGCTGGTTGCACCTGCGCCAGGAGCCGGCGCCGGCGCGAAAGTAGCCGAGCGACCAGGATTGCCGCCCAGGCGTCCGCCGGAAAGACTGAGCCAACCATCTACTTTGTCTTTGAAAAAGTCGGTACGCACAATGCGATTCGAGGTCATTCCGCCTTGCGAATGCCCAACTAACCAGAAAGCTTTGATATTCTCTTTACCAATTTGCTCGATGACGAAGTTGACGATGTTTTGCAAGTACTGGTCATCGGCCTCCGTCCAGACTCGTGTCGGTGAGTTTGGCGTAGCAATGACCAGCCGGTATTTGTCTTTATAATCCGCGAGGGGAAAATAATGACGCTGCCAGTTACCATACGACCCCGCGCCATGAAGACTGAGAATGAAGGTTACTTTTTCACCCTTCTTCAAGTCGCAGGGGTAATCGAGAAAGTAGGTGCGGCGGGTCTTCATCTCGACA
Organism: Blastocatellia bacterium; assembly: GCA_044868105.1. Taxonomy (GTDB): domain Bacteria; phylum Acidobacteriota; class Blastocatellia; order UBA7656; family UBA7656; genus JBFMDH01. The sequence continues at coordinate 2,331 of JBIOWC010000719.1, read as the reverse complement.
ACATTGCCTTGATTGACGACCGTTGCCCCCGAACACTCACTGTCCGGGCAGCGCAGATAAGGCGTGCAGGCTGCGCCCGAAAACCGAAAGGGTTGGTCTTGCGCGCTGGCGATGCCAACCGCTGTCAGGACGATAGCAGAGGTCAAAAGCAATCGAATTAAGGTGGTTGATTTATTCATATCGGGTTCTCCTGTGGGGGTTGATTAAACTTAATAAACCGCGCCGCTCATTAATAGCGTTGATAAGTTCCTTTGAGCGGCACTTGCCCGACGCCGGGTTTGCTATAGTCGCAGACCCCTGTCGGAAAGATCGCCGCCAGCCGGGCTTTTTGAGCCGTCGTGAAACTGACTTTGTAATCGGCAAAGTTAATCGGTTTCAACTGACATTTGATAATGTCGTTAGTGAGCGGCGCGCCGGCAACCAGACGTGGCTCGCTATGCATGGGGTACATTTTATTGAAACCGCCAGAGCCCTCGAAGGTCGCTTTTTCAATAAATTTTTTGCCCTCCGAATCAAAATAAGCATCCACGGCTTCGGCGGGTTTATGACGCACGACTTTATCCGTAGAGAGCGGCGCGGGGTCTGCGACCATCGCGTCGAGCCATTTGTTCATGGTATCGAGCGAAAGCGCTGCGAGGTCTGCGCCACCGGTTTGACCGCGTTCTCTGAGCGGCCCGACCCAAATCACTTGATGGTCGGAACGCCCAAGAGCCTTTTCCAACCGCGCGCGAATCGTCAGGTCGCGTTCTCGCGAATGAATATCGCCAACAGCATCCGTATAAGAACGAGTGTGCAGAATCGGCACGTTTGCCAGCCCGCCGCCACCGGAATTCATCAAGCCACTCGCGTAAATTGCTCTGAGGGCAATGGGGTCGCCCACCGAGCGTTGCTGTACAAAATTTCCATCAATATCATTGCCGCCGATTTTTTCATTCAATTCGAGAAATTCATCTACACTGATGACGCCCCGATTGAGCGCTGCAAGACCATATTGAATGCCGACGTTATCTTGCGGTTTACGGGCAAAGCCGGTCTTGGGGTCGCGCCCATAAATGTTGGCGCGCATCTCCTGCATAGTGCAGCGCGCGCCTTGGGGATTTTTCACCGGGTCATAAATCTTGCTTTCATCATTCATCGCGCAACCTTTTTTATTGGTTGCCGTCAGCACCGGCACAAAGGTGCGTTCCCAGGCCGCCGTGGTTCCTTTGGTAAAACCTTCGACGGCCGTCTTTTTCTCATCCGTCCAAACCCTGGCGTCGGCTTTGCGCCAGAAATTTTGCAGTAAGCCGGAGTCGGCTGTGTGCAGGGACGAATCGGGAAATGATGCGGATGGTTGTAAGCCGTCGAGCAAGCCCGGATAAATTTCAGTAATCAGGAGCTGTTGAATCGCGCCGCCCGACCCGCCATTGCCGACTGTCCATTTGGGCACGCCATAACGTTCGATGAAATACTCTTTGAGCATCATGAGTGTTTCGCCTTGCAAGACCGCGTTGCCGTGTTGTTGATTGACCAGTTCGGTTGAAATCATAAAAGCGAATCCGCGTGAGAGATAGAGGTGGCTGAGCGCAGCGGTCGCTTGATTGGTGCCCTGATTATATTGTGTACCCGCGCCGCCGCCGAAACTCACGGCCAGTTTGCGATTCCAACCGGCTCCCGGTATCCACTGCCCGGATTCCGGTTTTGGGTCATCGAGAACGGCGATGCGATAGATGGAACGATTAATGGTGCCCGAATCTACGCGCACGATATAGGGCACCGTCTTGCCGTCATTGGTGGTCGTCGTCACCAAATCTGCCGGGCGCGCACCCATAGGGTCGGCGAGCGGTTTGAAGGTGTTGTTTGAGGCGCGATAGAAATATTCGATTTTTTGCGCCGCCGAACAATTCGCATCCAGCGGTTGTCCGAGCCCCGATTCAACGGTACGGCATTCGTAAGGCTTAAGATGCGGGCCGGAAAGAATCGGACCCGTAACCGAATAATTCGTGACTTTCAAAGTCGCCTGGTTGTTCTTTGACGCTTTGCCGGTAGCCTTCACGGTGGCCTGTAGCGTATTCTCGCCAAGCGTTAAACCGTAAACGACACCGCGAAAGCTGTGCGTGTCGCTATCGAGCGACAATTGTTTGGTGACATCTTTGCCATTGAGGGTAAGCGTGAGTTGATTCAACTGAAGGCCATTTGGAGCTTTGACTTCCACGAGCGCATCCCCGCCGCTTACGAAGTCCGGGCGCGATGACAGCGTTTTGATTTCCAGTCGCGTCGTCGCTTGCCCATAGCTTTCACGAGTCGTGAAACCGAGTAGACCAAACAATGCAAGCAGCAGCATTATCCTTT
>JBIOWC010000718.1:0-12570 GCA_044868105.1 Blastocatellia bacterium | reverse complement strand
CACCATTTTAGTTGTACAACAGCATCTGCCGGAGCTTCTTTGATGACGAATTGTTTCATTGCGCCACCGACAGTGAATATTAATTCTGAGTTGAGACTTTCAACTAAAATTGCTGATCTCACAGTTTTAGTTGAAAGTCTCAACTCAGAATTAATATTCACTGTCGGTGGCGCAATGAAACAATTCGTCATCAAAGAAGCTCCGGCAGATGCTGTTGTACAACTAAAATGGTGCGACTTAGATAAAATTGAGCTTGGCGAAAAAATTTTTGATTCAGGCAGCGTCTGGCAACTCTATAAAAATGGCGACCATTATCTGTTCCGCATGGCAGCTCCATTTTCAAATTGGCAGCCTTATCGAATCGCGCGCTTCAACAGCGATTTTTCTTTTGGAGAAATGCTTTGTGAAAGGCGCTATTATCCGGTGGGCACGGCACTCTATCCATTGGAATATCCGCTCGAGGAGTTGCTGTTTATGAATCTTCTTGCCCGAGGGCGGGGCACCGAGGTACATGCCTGCGGATTGCGAGACGCATCAGATGAAGGTTACTTGTTTATCGGGCAATCCGGCGCTGGTAAATCTACTATGGCGCGATTGTGGGCTGCGGACTCAACCGTAAAATTATTGACCGACGAACGAGTTGTGCTTCGCAAAACAGGCGAACTAATTTTTATGTACGGCACGCCCTGGCATGGCGATGCAGGTATCTCCTCCCCGGATAAAGCCAGGCTCAACAAAATCTTCTTTTTGCGGCACTGGCATAAGAATGAAATCGTGCGCTTGGGTCAAACCCAAGCCGCGGCACGGTTTTTCGCCTGCTCGTTTCCGCCATTTTACAGCAGTGAAGGCCTGGATTTTGTTCTCAGTTTTTTTGCTGATACGGTTGAGCGCGTCCCGGCCTACGAACTCCGTTTTGTTCCCGACCAAAGCGCCGTAGAATTTGTGCGGCAAAATCGTCTTGATTAAAGCATGGTTAGCGAGCAGTCAAAAATATTCTTGGATATCAGTTGCGAGTTGTTGCGCGATGGTTATCCCATCCGTTTTCGCGCCTCCGGTCAAAGCATGAAGCCGACGATTAAAGATGGCGAAATCATCATTATCGAACCGGTTAATGCGGAGAATATCAACCGCGGCGACATCATTTTATGTCGTATGGAGCGGGGGGTAATTGCGCATCGTGTGATGGCCATTGAGCACGAAGGCAGCAAACAACCGAGGTTTATTTTACGCGGCGATTCAGCTACGTCTGATGACCAGGCGATTGCAGCAAGCGACATTTTAGGCCGTGTGGTAGGTGTTGAACGCGGCGGACGCGCCGTTAACCTCTCAAGCGTTAGTGCCAAGAAATTGGCAATTATCAAAACCTTTCTTTATAAACTTCAGGTTCGCCTTGCGGCGACTCTTAAACCGTTCTTCAAGGCTTAGCGCACTTGTCAAGATGAATCCCTAACCAAACATCTCCATGAAAACTCGGTGGCTCTGCGGTAAAAGATAAGCCTCAAAGATACCAAGATAGCGCACTGGAACTACTGCACGAAGCACAAAGGGTTTAACTGGCGTTCGCTTCAAGGCATTTAGGTGCTGGACGGTCACTAGACGTAGATAGCAAGAGTTGATACCGTAGCTTGACCGATTTTATGAAACGTCGTTCATCTCTTCAAACCGGTGGTTCTGCGCTACCCTCAACCAACCAGCTTGAGCATGACTTATTGCTAGGTTGCGCCAGAACTATTTTGCGCGAACAACAGCTTGAACGCATCAATGCGCTCACTAAACAACCGGTCAACTGGGAATATGTTATACAAACGGCGATGCAACATGGCGTACTGCCATTGCTTTATCAAAACCTCAACGCAGCTTGTCGTGAAGTTATACCGGATGCGGTATTCAGCCAACTAGAGACGCGCTTCCGAAAAAATGCCATCAGCAATTTGCTTTCAACTGCTGAGATGTGTCGGATTGTAAAGCTTTTTAAGGCACAGAAGATTGAGGTTATTCCTTTCAAAGGTCCGACGTTGGCTATTGCGGCTTATGGGGATTTGGCCTTGCGGCAATTTCACGATATTGATTTCATCATTCGCAAATCGGAGGTCGTGCAAGCCAAGGAAGTGTTGCTTGCTGAAAAATATATTTCACAAGTCGAATGCAGCACTTCGACCTTAGATAAGAATCATGAATTTCCCTTCAAAGGCGCAGTCTTTCTCGAACTACAAACTGAAATGCTGCATCGCAAATTTGCCTTTGCCATTAATGATGATGAGTTGTGGCAAAACCTTATCGAGTTAGATATAGATGGCACTTTGATTCGCACCCTCTCGCCTGAAAACCTTCTGATGATTCTTTGTGCGCATGGCACACAGAGTTTATGGAAACGTTTGATTTGGATTTGTGATATTGCCGAGGTGGTCAGAGCTTGCAGGTTAAATTGGACGGCGATCCATCAACGCGCCAAAAGGCTTGGCGCAGAGCGAATGATTCGCTTAGGACTTTGTTTGGCAAATCAATTGTTGGGCGCGCCATTGCCCGAAGCCCTGCTTGAAGAAATAGAAGCCGATAAAACCGTGGCAAAACTTGCGAAACAAATAACCGAAAATCTGTTTTATACCTCCGCAAACTTTTATCAAGAGATGGAGCAAGGCTGGTTTTACATAAAATCCCGTGAACGCCTGCGCGACCAGGCGCTATGTTTTTGGCGCATGGCAACAACGCCAACTGAATTAGATCAGCAACTGGTGAAGTTGCCGCCGCCACTAGCTTTTCTTTACTACGGGATTCGCCCTTTCAGATTAATCGGGAAACGCGGATGGCGGCAGTTAAAACAACTTTTTCATTAAATTTTCGAGAAAATAATCTGAAGATTTTGTTTATTGCAAAATGAAGATTTGATTGACTTGCAGGAAACGCCAAGCGTATGATGATGCAGTACGCTAGATCGTCGAATCGACAAGCCCCCTTGAACATCCAGTAGCCCCCTTTCTGAATGTTCCATAATCCAGCGCACTGCTGAAACAGAACTGCTTTATGGCAGGAACACAAAGCGGTTCTGTTTATGGGTCGTGTTTATATCATATACTTCAATAAGATGCAAGAAAAAAGTTAAAGTAATACCTCAAGCTGTCGTTTTACTTTCACTATGGGAAGCTAAACTCAAGTAAAATCTCGACTTAAAACTCTTCTTCACATACCAAATATTTATATTTTGTTACCAAATTTCACTTTTGGCAGCTAATGAGGCATCTCTTTTTTTTACTTAATTTGCTGAAACCGACAGAAAAGATTGAAAAGGGCGAAAGCTTCCTGAGCCGTTGCTCTCGCCCTTGAGAAGGCATTAGACAAGCCCGGTTTGGCCCGGAATGGCTATGGCAGGAACTGCGATGGGTCCCCAATCTAGTTTAGTAGGCATTAAATTCTCTTGCGAGTTCAAAGCTTGCTCCCAAGTTACAACCTTACCTGTATAAGCCGACATTCTGCCCATAATGGCAGTTAGCGTGCTTTCGGCTACATTTTTCAACTCATTAATGGATTTGCCAGCCCGAATGCTCGCAATTAAGTCTGTATGTTCCTGAACATAGGGGTCCGGGTCGTCGCCTTTTTCGCGTGCCAGTCGCCAGGGTTTCTCGCCAGTGATTTGATAACGATTCACCTGACATTTGCCTTTCGTTCCGACTAAAGCTTCGGAAACATTGCCGTCCGCGCCGACCACCTGACGGCACATACTCATTAAGTGCGTGCCATTTTCATATTCGTAATCAATGGCGAAATGGTCAAAGATATGTCCGTAATCGGGCGAGGTGCGCGATTGTCGCCCGCCCATTCCTGTCGCTGAGGTCGGGTGCGCTCGCATCGCCCAATTGACCACATCAAGATTGTGAACATGTTGTTCAACAATGTGGTCGCCTGAAAGCCAGGTGAAATAAAGCCAGTTGCGCAATTGCCATTCAAGGTCGCTCCAACTTGCCTGACGATCTTTCTTCCACAAGCCGCCTTGATTCCAGTAACAACGCGCGGCAACAATATCGCCAATCGCGCCATCGTGAATCAATTTCATCGTTTCGAGATAACCGGTTTGATGGCGACGTTGGGTTCCGGCAGCGATGGCTAACCCCTTGGCTTTGGCTTGCTCGTAGGTTTCGAGCACACTACGAATGCCTGTACCATCAACGGCAACCGGTTTTTCAGTGAAGATATTTTTGCCCGCAGCAACTGCGGCTTTTAAGTGAGCGGGGCGAAATCCCGGTGGCGTTGCCAAAATAATGTAGTTAACCTCTTTCGCGTTAATCACCCGTTCATACGCGTCGAAGCCCACAAAGCAACGTTCATTCGGCACCTCCAATTTATCGGCGTTTTTCTTTGCCAGGGTCGCTTTGCTATCTTCCAATCTATCCTTGAAGGCATCGCCCATAGCAACCAGCTTAACCCCTTGTGCCGAACCAAAGGCGTTTTCCACGGCGCCTGTTCCGCGTCCGCCGCAACCCACCAAGCCTATACGAATTTCATCGCTGCCAGCGGCATAAGCAGCATTATTGATTAAATTGGTTGCGACAGTTGCACCGATGGCAACGGCAGATGTCTTTAAAAAGTCCCGCCGTGTTTGATTAGTTTTCTCTTCCGACATAACTCCTCCTTAGTGAACAATGAACGATGAAAGATGCCCCTTAATCTTCAGTTCATTCTTCATCGTTCATCGTTTAATCAGGACTCTGACGAGTCACTTTTGATTTCAAGCCTTTCAAAATTTCCTGTTCATCGAGGGGATGAACAACGCGAAAGCCGATGGTGAGCGCATCCGTATGCCACCAGATGCTTTGTGGACGTTGCGGGTCGCGCTTACTCCATTCTCTTTTTGAATATTGACGAGCGGCACTGCGCAACCGGTTCGCCTCATCGTCCCAGGACCCCCCGCGCACCGAATTCGGATAACGCTTTTCTGCCGGAACCAAAACCGGTTCAACAATACCTGATTTCAACGTACTATAAAAATCTTTTGCGTAAGAATCCACGCACCACTCAGCGACGTTGCCGTGCATATCATACAACCCCCAGGCGTTGGGTTTCTTCTTGCCAACCAGGTGCGGCGCACCTTCCGAATTATCGGCAAACCAACCATACTCCGCCAATTTTTTAGCGTCCTCACCGAATGAATAAGCCGTCTGTGAACCGGCGCGACAAGCGTATTCCCATTCGGCTTCCGTAGGCAAGCGATAGAGTTTGCCAGTCTTTTGCGTCAGCCATCGGCAATACTCCATTGCCGCGTGATGGGTTATCGAGATAACTGGTTGGCGACCTTTACCATAACCGAACGATTCATCGGCATAAGGCGGCGTCGGGCGCGTCACCGCATCACTTGCAGTTGGCGCCGCGTCGGGCGCAGGCTTTTTCGCTATGTCTTGCGAGAAAGCAAAGATGTCATATTCGTCCCAGGTCACTTCCATCGCGCCCATCCAGAAGGGTTGAATCCGTACGTCGCGTTGCGGTCCTTCATCGGCGTTGCGTCCGGCTTCACCTTCGGGACTGCCCAGCAAAAACCGGCCGCCGCTTATGGGAACCATATCAAATTTGACTCGCGTGCCGGCAAGGGTTTCCGAGTAAGGCTTCAGGTCCACAGGCTGGCTGGTCGTTTGCGCACGGGTCGCCTGGTCAGTTGAGGCAGTGATTTGGCGAATAGAATTTTCATTGATGGCGCAGATTCCGACAAATAGTAAAGTGATGATGAAAGCGAAACGGAGTTGCTTCATGGCTCGATTCATTGCTATTAAAAATTTCGATGATGGTATTGGTAAAAAGAACGCTTAGCGCTTTGATTAGCTGGCTCTTGCTGGCTCCATTCAGTTCGGCATCAACCGTTCAGCGATTTGAATTCGCCGAAGTCCACATGGGCACAGAGTTCAAAATCGTCCTTTATGCGCGAACCGAGGCAATCGCCCGACAGGTAACGCAAGCCGCTTTCAATCGCATAACGCGGTTGGATGCTATCATGAGCGACTACCATCAATCTAGCGAGTTGAACCGGCTTTGTCACCAAGCAATAAATAGACCGATCAAAGTTAGCCAGGATTTATTTCGTGTGCTCGCTTATTCACAACGTCTCGCAATACGTACCCAAGGCGCATTCGATATAACGTGCGGGGCGCTCACACGCTTATGGCGGCGGGCGCGCCGCACGGGTGAAATGCCGGACCAAGAAAAAATCGCTCAGGCGCTCGCGCTCACCGGTTACCAAAAGCTTCACCTGGATGCAAAGACGCAAACCGCCTGGCTCGAGCGCGACGGGATGCGATTAGATTTAGGCGGCATCGCCAAAGGGTTCGCCGCCGACGAGGCGATGCAGGTGTTAAAAAGATGGGGCATTCGCAGCGCCCTAGTCGCAGCCGGTGGCGACATTGTCGTAAGCAACGCGCCGCCGAATAAGCCAGGTTGGGTCATAGCGATTGCTTCCTTAAGAGCGCCAGAACAAACGACCTCTCAGCATCTCTTACTCAACAATGCGGCGGTCTCAACTTCGGGCGATGCCGAACAATTTATCGAGTTTAATGGCGCGCGTTACTCGCACATCATTGACCCGCATACCGGCATCGGCGTGAAAGGTCAAAGCAGCGTCACGGTCATTGCGCGCAAAGGAACCGTTTCCGATGCGCTGGCAACCGCAGTCAGTGTCCTCGGCAAAGATTCAGGCTTGCAACTGATTGAGGCAAGCAAAAACACCGCGGCCTTGATCATGAAAAAAAATGAACGGGAGGTGATTGAAATTTTTCAGTCGGCCAGATGGAAGGCATTGTCCAAACATATTCAAGTGCACGATTGATAAGGCTCTGCTATAAAAGATACGAGCGATGAAACGCTTTTTTAACTTACCTCATGAAAGCGATTCTTTTTGTGATAAATTAAATGAGCTCGCATAAAATATTTCATGGACAACGATTGTCACACCAATTTCATCGCGCCTTAACAGGCCGCATCAGTCAGTGGAAATTACTTTGGTTGAAGGAACCTCGCGATTATTATGACGAACACGAAACGGTCAACGGTTGCTTGCTTGCTTTTTCTACTCTCGGCCAGCAACCTGCTAGCAATTCAACTCTTCGCCCAGGATGGAAAAAAAGATCAGGAGCCGGTGCTGAAACTCAAAACCGAGCTTGTGAATGTGCGCGCTGTGGTAACCGATAAAACCGGCGCCGTCGTTGAAAATTTGAAGAAAGAAGATTTTGAAGTTCTTGAAAATGATCGTCCGCAGCAGGTCAGTTTTTTTTCTCTCGAACGCACAGGCAAGTTATCACGCACCCCCTCAGCGGCGGGAAACGATGCGGTAAAGAATCCGCAACCGAAGGCGCCAAGCGCCGGCAGCAATGGGGCGCGCACCGTCGTCATTTTTGTAGATACGGTGAATCTCTCCTTTTCAAGCCTCTTTCTTCTGAAACAGGAACTCAAGAAATTCGTTGCCACCTCGCTATCCGAAGATGACCAGATTGCCCTAGTGACGACGACCGCCGCGCTCGGCATCTTTGAACAATTCACCCGTGACCGCCAGCTGCTCAATCGCGTGATTGATAAAATTGCGCCCTGGCAACCCGACACACGCGTGCGATTTTTCACCCCGCTTCTCGCCGCCCGTGTGCTGAGTCGTGATCCAACAGCAAAACTGTTGGCGCTGTGCATCGCAAAAGAGGAACAAGGGCAAGCTTGTGGCTCGGACTTTCAGGACCGCAACCAGTTCACCTCAAGAATGAACGCTGCTGATGAGGTGCTCATCGAGGGTCGTGCCAGAGAGGTCTTAACTGAAGCCATTCGACGACGACAAATGACCCTGACGACGCTCAGGTCGGTGACTGAGCGATTGCAAGAAGTGCCGGGACAGAAGATTCTGGCTTTCTTTTCCGACGGCTTTACCATGATGAGTTACGGGGGTGAGACGGATATGTCCGCCGTCCAAGCGGTCGTCAGCCGCGCCATCCGCTCGGGTGTGGTTATCTATTCTTTCAACGCCAAAGGGCTCCAGCCGGATGCCTTCGCCGATGCTTCGATGGGGACATTTATGCCGCCGCCTTCGTTCTCGACTTATATGGGATTGTCGGCGCGTGATGTCGAAAGCGGTCTGAATGCCATGGCTGCCGATAGCGGTGGCAAAGCGTTTTTTAACACCAGCAATCTGAGTTCGAGTTTACAGAAAACGCTTGATGAAAACAGCGTTTATTACGCGCTTGATTACTATTCATCGAATACTGAGGCGGAAAATAAACTCCGTAAAATCAAAGTTCGCATCAAAAATCATGATGACTACAAAATCCGCGCCCAGCGCGGCTACCTGCCTGCTGATTTCAAAAGCGAAGATGAAGCGCTGCTAACGCCGCGTCAACGCTTAATCAAAGCGATGACCGCGCCGCTTTCGGTAACCGCCATCGGGGTTTCAGCAACCGCCAGTTATCTCGAATTGGAAGGTGATAAAGCGCAAGTCTCGCTTTCGATTTACGCCGACCCCAGTACCTTCGATTACCAGATGCAGAACGAGGCGCGGCTTTTCGATGCTGAAATCGGCGTGGCGGTGCTCGATGCCTCCGGCAAACTCGTTAAGACCATCAACGAACAGATGAAAGGAACGCTGACGCCCGAACAGTTCGAGCTGGCAAAACAGAACGGCTTCAAATCGGCGCGGCGATTGGAACTGGAGCCCGGCGTGTACAACATTCGCGTCGGACTTATGGAAACCCGGACGCAGAGAGTCGGTTCGGCTTTTCTCTGGGTCGAAGTCCCGGATTTGAAAAAAGGCACGCTCACCATAAGCGACCTCTTGTTAATCTCGGCGCAACCGCAGGCAACCAATCGCGCAGAGGTGTTGCAGAAGATTTCCAAACAGGGCGACGTAACGTTTAGAAGCACCGATGTCCTGTCATATGCATTTAAAATTTACAACGCGTCAGAGGTTGCGAATTTGCGTATGCAGTTGGAATTTGTGCAAGACGGCAAAGCCATTATGCAAACGCCCTGGACAGCCGTAACGACCTTGATGGATGACCGGGATAGCAAAGGCATCAATGTCTCGCAACAGTTCAAGCTGAACAATCTGACCCCTGGCACTTATGAATTAAAAGTCCGCGTGCAAGATTCGCGCAAGAAACTGATTGTCGAAAAGCAGAAAGGGTTTGTCATTGCGCCTTGATGAAATGGCGAGCTTTGCCGAAAAATAGTACCGTGCGCGATGAATAAGGTTCGCATCACGAGGCGGGAATGAAGCGACGCAATTTTTTAGCAATCGGGCTGCTGGCAAGTTCAGCCTGTTTTAGCAGTTCAAAGCCCACAAGAAACGAGCAGAGCAAAGAGATACCTATGACGGAAACCCCGAAACCAGCTAAGGTTTTATTTGACGGCAAAGACCTCTCGCAGTGGTTGGCGCGTAAAGGCGGCGATGCCAACTGGACAATTAAAGACGGCTATATGGAAGTCGTGCCGGGCACCGGCGACATCTACACCAAAGAAGTCTTCACCGATTTTCAACTCCATGTTGAATTTTGGTTGCCGCTCATGGCTGACCAAACCGGACAGGCGCGCGCTAATAGCGGCGTTTATTTGCAAGGGCGCTATGAAATTCAGGTGCTCGATTCTTTTGGGCTTGAGTCGCAAGACAATGATTGCGGCGCGATTTATAAAGTCGCCGCGCCGCTGGTTAATGCCTGTCGCAAGCCCGAAGAGTGGCAAAGCTATGATGTCGCCTTTCGCGCCGCGCGATTTGACGGCGACATATTGAAAGAGAAAGCGCGTGTCACGGTTTTTCATAATGATGTGTTAATTCACAACAATCTGGAAATGCCCGCGCCGACAGGCGGCGCGCTGGATGAAGATATGCGCAAGCCGGGTCCATTACTTCTACAAGACCATCGCAATCCCGTGCGTTATCGCAATGTCTGGATAATGCCCGTTGGTGTTTAACCGCCCGTTGGCTGGCGCAAACGCCCATCCGTGGTTGATTCCCGGTTTTTTCCAGAATAGAGTTTTAAGTCAGCAAGCGATTGGCAAACGAAAGGAGTACACGCTGCCATGATAATTTGCGCCTTGATGCTCGCACAAATATTTACGCAAACTGCTGGCTCTGTTGCCAAAACTGCGGCTGAGGATGATATACGCGAAGCTGTTTTCCGTTATCAATTTGACCATGATGCACCCCAACAAAAGCCCATTACCAAAGTTCATTTCATCTCAGTTGAAAGTAAACAAGACCCTGACAACAAATTTTTGAGAAGGTTTGCCGGAAATGAACCTGTCGTAAAGCAGGCTTCGCAATCCCGGTTTTCTGATAATGGGGTGGATTCAGTAATAGATAAAACCACCGGCGAAGCCGGAATAATTTTTAGCGTCGGAAAGGTAAACTGGATCAACGAAAACGAAGCTGAAATTAAAGCCAGCTATTACGTTGCCAATCTATTTGCCGGGGGATGCAACTATAAAGTCGTGCGCCAGGATGAAAAATGGATTGTCAAAGGTTGCCTGGGCAATATATGGGAATCTTGAAACCTAGCCGTGGTCTCCATTAAATAGCGATGAGAACTATTGTCACTCCATCTGCAAATCACTTAGCGAAAATCGTTGTATTGATTTTCGGCTTTCTCTTCATCGCCTCAGGCTTCAACACCATTCAACCAGCCAGAGCGCAATCGCAAACCTTGCGCGACCTGGAATATGCTCGCGCCGGCAATAAGCGTTTACTTCTGGATTTGTACCTGCCCGAAGGCGCGGGACCTTTTCCGGTTATTGTTTGGGTTCACGGCGGCGCCTGGCTCAGTGGTGATAAAGAAGACACCCCGGCAATTCGAGAAGTCAGTCGCGGCTACGCCGTTGCCAGCATCAATTATCGGTTGAGTTTTGAAGCGCAATTTCCGGCACAGCTTGAAGATTGCAAAGCGGCGGTGCGCTGGCTGAGAGCCAATGCCGAGTCGTACAAGCTTGACCCCAATCGCCTGGGCGCGTGGGGTTCATCGGCAGGGGGACACCTGGTGGCGTTGCTTGGCGCCTCAGGCGGGGTTAGCGACCTTGAAGGCAATCTCGGCAATCCGGATTTTTCGTCACGCGTGCAAGCCGTGGTTGATTGGTATGGCCCGACGGATTTGCTCAAGATGAACGAACAGAAACTGGCTTGCGATTTGGTCAATCATGACGCGGCCTTTTCACCCGAATCGTTGTTGATTGGTTGCGCCATTCAGACGTGCGCGGATAAAACTCGTCGTGCGAATCCCATTACCTATATCACCCCCGACGACCCACCCTTTTTAATCGTTCATGGCACGAATGATTGTTTGGTGTCGCCGCAGCAGAGTCAGATATTTCATAACGCCTTGACGGCCGCTTCCCTGCCCTCAACCTTGTTTTATATTCAAGGCGCGGGGCACGGCGGCAGCGCCTTCGATAGACCTGAGATTCAAACGCTAGTTGATAATTTTTTTGATTCACAACTGCAAGACCTCGCAGCGCTACCCCAAATTACCCGTGCCGAAGTAAATGGCAAACGGCTTGTCGTTTACGGCGAACATTTCGCAAGCGGCGCAAAAATTTTTATTAACGGTGAAAAACAGAAGACCGCTAACGATGAACTGGCGCCTTCAACAACGCTGGTCGCCAAGAAAGCCGGTAAAAAAATTACCGCCGGTCAAACTGTCGTCCTGCAAGTAAAAAACCCGGACGGCAAAATGTCGCTCGAATTTACCTACACCCAGGCACTTTAATCCTTCAGTTACAAATTCTCGTACTTTCGCTCGGGAAATTAACCCGCCCTCGCGACAGCTTTCTTAAAAATTTATTCATATCGGAATATTTTTTTTTCCGCGCGGCATTACTCAGGTGTACACGACAACGAAAGCTTTGCTCGAAAGTTTATGGAGATTGAGTATGGTCGCGAAGATCAAAGAACACGAACACACGCACACACCGAACCGCTTCGCGGTCATTCCGACGCCGACGCGCTTGAAGGCGACGAGTGAATTTACCGGCAAAGGAGTAACCCTTGCTTTTCTTGATTCCGGTTTTTATCCGCACGCTGATTTGCTTGAGCCGGTGAGTCGCATCCGCGCTTATCACGATGTTACCGGCGGGCAAGCGGCGCTCAAACAGGAAGCGTCCGCGCCCGCGTGGCAATGGCATGGCACCCAAACCTCTGTCGCGGCTTGCGGCAATGGCTTTCTATCCGACGGCCTTTATCGCGGGCTCGCAAGTGAGGCGCAAGTCGTTTTAGTCAAAGTCAGCGACCGCGGCCGAATCTCCGATGAAAATATTGTTCAGGGATTGCGCTGGGTCATGGATAACAAAGACCGCTATGGTATTCGCATCGTCAGTATGTCGCTGGGCGGTGACGCGGATGTTGCTTTCAATGAAAGCCTCGTCAATCAAACCGCAGAAGAGGCTGTGAGAGCCGGTTTGGTGTTAATTGTCGCGGCTGGCAATTCGGGTTGTACGGCTGACCCGCATCCGCTTCCACCGGCAAGCGCGCCGTCGGTTATCACGGTTGGCGGTTACAATGACAACAATCAATTGGAGAACGAAGCCCCCGATTTGTATTGCTCGAATTTCGGCGCCACGATAGACGGTTTAATC
>JBIOWC010000717.1:0-3022 GCA_044868105.1 Blastocatellia bacterium | reverse complement strand
CAAGCGGCAGCGCCGAAATATTTCGGCGCTGCCGCTTGAGGTCTATCAACGCTTCGTTGTTTTCATTCAACAACGATGATGACTTCAAAAAGGAGCGTAGGCGAACCGCAGGCAATGGGCGTGTTTGGCGGGCAGGTACTGCCGCCCGCTTGTAATTTTGTGGTTCCGCGCTTCAAGGCTTGAAATACACCTTGGCCGCCGGTGGCCTGGTCTGCGTCTTGAACTCTTGAAAGAACGCTTTCATCTTGAACAAACGGAGTCCAGATATACGGAGCCTGTTTAAGTAACAATTGTATTTTTTCACCGACGGCGACCGTGAAGGTTTTTCCCGCATCCGTGAAATTGATGGTCAACCCGGCAAATACCCCTAACGGTGCAGAGACCTGGCCGGTTGCGTTTTGCACTTGAACTCTGGCCACAGAACCTGCCGGAACCTTCTTGAAAGCTTTTTTTACCGTCAACAGCGTTGGTTCTGTAGGGTCAAATTTAGGCGTCAGCACGCGACCGTTGACCGATACGGTCGTGTTGGGATCAAAATTTTCGCCGAATAATAATAGCTTGGTGCCTTTCATACGAGCCTCCGAAATTTTCGGCGCCGTAGATGGTTGTTGAATTGCGGGGAGAACCGTTGACGTATAGTTGCGGTTTGCAAAAACCGTTTGGTTGATGTTGATCGCAATTAAGCCCAAACATAAAACCGAAACCAAGCTAGCCAATCTTAATTTATTCATCCTTCTTCTACCTCCTGAAAACGGACTTCTTGGGGCAGAGGCTTTCGATTAAAAAAAATCCCGTTTCGATTTTCTTCAAACAGATGGAGACCATCATACGCTTTAAGCGGGCGTCCCGCAATTGGCGCAGAACTTCGCGCCGGCTTGCATCGGCGATTGGCAATTTTTACAGGTTTGCAAAACCATGGATTGCCCGCAACTTGAACAGAATTTTGCTCCCACTTGAACCGGCGTTTGACATTTCGGACAAGGCACGGTTGCCGCTTGCGCTTCTTGAGTTGCGCCACAATTCGAACAGAATTTCGCGCCGGCTTGCAAAGCGTGCCCGCATTTCACACACGGTACGGTCTGGGCGGCGGCGCCGCCAGCTTGCCCCTGTCCTTGACCGAAGGCGCCGGCCATCATCTGACCATAGCCCATTCCTAAACCAAAGCCCATTCCCTGACCGGCAGCGCCGCCCGGATTTTTTGCCGCGTCCTGAATGGATTGCGCCGCTTTGTATTGCATATACGCGCTCATATCGCCGATGGCGCCCATACTTGAACGCTCATCAATCATCTTCTGTACTTCTTCGGGCGGGGTAATGGCCGAGATGATGAAATCAACCAGTTCAAGCCCTTGTTTAGCGAAGTCATCGGCAACCCGAGCCTTTAGTCCGGCAGAGATTTCGTCGTAATGCGCCGGCAAATCGAAAATTGTCTTGAGATTTTCGCCGAGCAAATCGTTGAGTCGCGCCACAATAATGTCACGCATAAATGAGTTGATGGCTTCTGCGGAAACAATGCCGCGGGTGCCGACTACCGAACCGACAAACAGTTGCGGGTCGGCAACGCGCAAGGAATATTTACCGAAGGCGCGAAGGCGCACAAAGCGCAATTCGGTATCGCGGAACGTGATGGGCTCTTTGGTTCCCCATTTCAAATCCTGAAATGTCTGACGACCGACAAACATCACACTGGCTTGAAACGGCGATTTGCCGCCGAAGGGAATTGAAAGCAAGGTGGTAAGCAGCGGCAGATTTTGTGTCGTCAAGGTGTGGCGACCGGCGCTGAACGTATCAAGCGCTTTGCCGTCGCGGAAAAAGACCGCTGTTTGATTCTCTTGCACAATCAACTGGGCGCCCATCTTGATCGCATCTGAGCCGGCTTCCGGTATGCGATGAACGATTTCTTGCCCTGAATTATCGAAATATTGTATGACTTCTATTGCCATTCTAGTCTCCTCTAAAAAATCTCCTGACCAACATCCAAATTGCTTCGTGCCGCTTCAGCTGCGCATCTCTATACCAAAATGCTCGCGCAGTAGACTGGCATACTCTTGTTCATTCTCTAAGGTTCGCTCGTAGCGTTCCCCCGTCCCGGCCGTCGTAATCAAACGCATTTCGCTTAATGTTACGCGACCCTGCGGCGTTGCCAGCGTGCAAATGCGCCCTTGCGTAAAATGCGACTGCGGCGAGGTCTGATGATAATGACACATCTCGGCGTAGTCGCTATAGCCGAAGGGTTGCAAACTGAAGCGATATTGCGCCTGCCACTCGCCACCGTCATTGCGTTGCCGCAAAATCCGGCGCGTGTCGTCGGGAAGAATCTGGTAAGCGCGCCGGCCCTGCTTCTGCTCTGCGGTTTCATCCAGCAGCAGGGGCTCGCGAAATGAATCGCCAAAGCCCACATCAACAAGCCACCGTTGTTCTAAAGTAACCATCAGCGCCATGTGGTCGAAGTCCGGTCCAAACCCGCCTTTCTCATTCGCCACTCCGGCTGAGAGCATCACGACCTGGAATCCGAGCGCCCGCAACAACGCGGCAAACAATCCATTGGCTTCATAACAAAAGCCGCCGCGCCGACCTTCAACAATTTTGGCAAAGAGCGCTTCATCGTTCAGAACAATCGGCTGCTTCGCATGAATACTCAAATTTTCAAAGGGCACCGATAAGAGGTGTGCGAGTTGTAAATCGCGTAACACCTCAGCCGTCGGTGTAAGCGAGCCCCGATAATTGATGCGCTCGAGATAAGCTTGAACTGCAACTCTCTCCATATAAGTTAACCGCTAAGCGCTGAACGTCCGGGCTCTATCTTTGACGGTTTCGCATCCGAACAATCCATAACTGGATGCGACGCCTCAACCGGCAGAGCCCGGACGCCAGCGATTAAGATTTTTTCGTAACTTTGATTCTTCCCGATACGGTTACAATTTTGAGCGTCTGCCCGCCGGTTCCCACGGTTCCGCTGGCTTCAGCATGACCGGGCGATTTAGTCACGGGAACGCCCAAGGTTTTTACATCAATCGCGCCC
>JBIOWC010000716.1:0-6258 GCA_044868105.1 Blastocatellia bacterium | reverse complement strand
CTTAACCGAACTGGGGGCGATTCCGGTGGCTGATTCATAATTCAACACGATTAAAAAGATTAGGAAGGAGCGCAAGCAAGACTACCATGCGCGGTGAAGCATCGTAAAGTATGGCCTCAGTAAATCTCCATCGGCACCTGTGAAGACCTAAAGCGAACTGGCTTTCGCTCACGACAAAGGTCTTAGCCTAAAACAAAACCTTGGCCTTCGGAGTTGACCGACAAACCGGATGAAACGGCTAGACGCGCCGCCCGCTTCGCCTCATCCGCAGATAAAGTTTTTGCTCGCTCTCTTTTCATCAGCTAGAATCTTCGCATCAGCGTATCGCGCAAAACCTGCGCCAAAGGGCTGGTCATTATTGAAAAAATAAACTACAGGAGTTGGTTGAATTTATGAAAGAAGTCAGTCCACAGGAAGCTTATGATTTAATGCAAAACGATAATGAATACATTTATCTGGATGTGCGTTCGGTGCCGGAATTTGAAGACGGGCACCCGACCGGCGCCACCAACATTCCGATTATGAACTTCACGCCGGGCTTAGGGATGACCCCAAATCAGGATTTCGTGCAACTCGTTGACGAGCAATTTCCCAAAGATGCGAAGCTCTTAATCGGTTGCAAATCGGGTGGGCGTTCGGCGCAAGCTTGTCAAATTATGGAGAAGATGGGCTACACCAATGTTGCCAACGTGCGCGGCGGGTTCGTCGGCGCAGTTGACCAGACGGGGCGTTTGGTCGAACCCGGTTGGAGCCTGCTCAATCTGCCTGTCGAGAAGTAGTCAGGTGAGCCAGGGGCGCTCGGTCACGCCGATTCTCTAGCTGAATAGGCATTATCGGTTGGCAGAGCAATAGCGGCGCTAACCCGCGCCCTATCTACACAGCGGGGAAACCCCAACGTTGACCCGTTGAGGTTTCATCTATCCTCTTACGCGCCCTTTTCATTCCAATCTCTTAAGCATGGCCGTGGCGTTGGCGTTGTGCGGATTGAGTTCCAAGGATTTTTTGTAGTTCTGAATGGCCAGCTCACGGTCGCCATTTTTCATATAAGCTTCGGCAAGGCTGTCATAAGCATTAAAGCCTCGCGGATAGCTCTCGACATTGAGCTTAAAGATTTCAATGGCATCCTGCAGGCGTCCGGCGTTCAGCAATTGATAACCCAGGGCGTTCAACTCTTTTTCAGAAAAGTCATAATCCTGCGGGCGTTCTTTTTTGAGTTGCTGATATTCGGCAATGCCTGCGGCAACCCCTTTGCCCATCACCGTATGACCGATGGCGGTGAGAATCGAAGGCAATTTCGGCGCGGCGGGCGCGACTTCGAGCGCATGCCCTTTTTTTACCCGCAGGGCGAGCTTTTTAATATTGGCAAAATCTTCCAACGGGTTTGCCTCAAGCACCAGAAAATTCGCTTCATAACCATCTTTCAAATAACCGATCTGGCGATTTGGGAAGAGGAGTTGCGGCGTTGTTTCGGTCATGAGTTTCAACAAATTCAGGTTATCGAAAACCCCTAGCCGCTTCAGATTCTCGGCTTCATTGATAACCGTGAGGTTATTATCATCCGTGCCGATGGCCAGGCGAACGCCCGTTTTCCTGAGCAGGTTGAGGTTATGACGATGAACGTCGTTGATATCGTTGATATGGCTTGTCGGGCGGTGACTCATGGTTGTCGTCACCACAATCACGCCGCGGCGGGCCGCCGCTTTGCCGTCCTCTTCAGTCAGCTTTTCCAAAGGCAGATGAGTAATCTCATCAACCCCGGCGTGCACGGCGTTGCGGAAATCGGCGGCGGTATTGATATGCACAACGACCGGCAGTTTCGCGCCGTGCGCTTTTTGAACAATCCGCGCAAGCAGTGCGGGGTTTAATCCGCGTTTGCCATAAAACTGCGGGTCGGCTTTGCGTTTTTCAAATTCTTCGGAGTATTCCAAGTAGGTTTTGATGAAATCCGGTTTACCGGCAAGAATGGTCGCCCATTTTTGCTCAAGCTCGTTTTCCGTATCCACAATAAAGTAGGCTTGATTTTCCATCTCTCGTCTATCCCAACCGAGTTGGTTCGCCATCACGTCAAAGATTTGCACCGGGTGACCGCCCGTCGCCGTGAGTCCACCGTTGGCATAAAGCACATCTATGCTTTCCGGGCGATTGACCAGCTCGCGCACCGGCGCGGCGAGCTTCGCCACGCAGTTCGTATTTTTCGAGTAAAAGATTCCCTGTTGAATATAGAGGTTGAGTTGTTGGCGATAATTGACCTCTTCGCCAAAGTGATGATTGTGCGCTTCGGCAAACGGCGCAATGACATATTTGCCCTGTAAATCCAGGGTCGCGTCAACCTTTCCCTCATACTGCATTCGTAAAACGCCTTCAACCACATAAACGGTTTTTGCTTCAAAAGATTGGCCATTAAACCACAGGCCATTGACGTAGCGTTGCGTTCCATGGGCCAGAACACTATGTGGCGGTAAAAGGAGAGCCAGCAGTAAAATTCCTGCGGCAAATTGACAAGGTGAGCGCTGAAGACGACGCTTGACGCTTACTTTCATTTTTCCGAATTTTCCAAAACCCTTTGCGCGAACTTCTGCTTTATTCATTTTTATTATTCTCCAGGAGGATTGATGCTAATGGCTGGTCAAGCAAGGACTGGGATAACTAGGCTGCTGTTTAGGCAGCCCAGGTGAGTGACAAAACGAGGCCAAGGGTTTCAGAAAATCGTCGCACGTTGGAGATTTATTTTTTACTTACTTCAAGGGAATCGCCCGTCTCGTGATCTTTAATTTGAAAGCGTAAAAACTCATGAATTGCGGCAAGCGCTTGTTTATCAGTCGTTGAAATGCGGACGCGAGCCCCCTGGTCTTGTTTTTCATACTGATAAGTGATGTGCGCTTTCCGAGCTTTCATCACGGTGACACCGGGCGGCGTTTGATCGTGAATAAACATCGGCAGATTAAAATCGCCTTCGGTAAAAGCTTTGGCGATATGTGTGAGATGCATCTGTATTTGCTCGCGGCTCGCCTGGTCCTGTGCGTCGTTTGCGGAAACGGCAATCGCGCCGCCGTCTTTTAATAAAGTGAAATGATGGGTTGTCTTGTCGTGTGCAAAGCCCATCGCTTTATCGCCGCGTTCATTGACCGCGGCGTGATGGTCTTGATGCTCCTGGTGTTGCTGCATCATCGGACAGGTGTGTCCTTGCGAGGTAGCGCTGGTGACCAAAGCGAGCATCGTCAGCGTGACCATGAAAATCAGTGAAAACGGTTTGCAATAAAATTTACTCATACGGAACGGTCCTTCCTTTCTTACGTCTGCGCCAGTTCGATGACAGGGATGAAGGTTTCTCATTGATGGGCAATTGTTTTTTGGCAAGCGATTCGAGCAAAGCGGCGGGCTGTCCCTCGCGCGTTTGTTTGAGTCGCGTGTCCCAATCGGCAAGCAAGGATTGCAGCGTGTCACGCACGGAAATCATCTCCACAAGGCGCTTTTCAATATCGGCAAGTTTTTCGGCGGCAAGCTGGCGCACTTGCCGGCAAGGAGCCTTGCCTTGATGGCGTTCCTTGAAGATTTGTGCCAATTCATCAAGCGTGAAGCCGACTTTGATGGCTTGTTGAATGAGCAAGACCCGCGTAAGCGCTGCGGCCGGATATTCGCGATAACCATTGCGCGCGCGACGCGGAGGGGCAAGCACGCCCTTCCTTTCGTAGTGGCGCAAACTGTCGCGACTGACGCCCGCAAGTTTTGCCAATTCGCCTGAACTCAAGAAACCTTGGTGTTTAGATTCGCTGGGCATATGCGAGTATAAAGGTCGGAACGCATTCCATAGTCAAGTGATTTTTTATCCGCCTCGGCGGATGCACAGATAGACCGAGTAAAGCTTAGCCGAAAAATTCGCTCAACCTGCATAGCTTTTTCAATCCCGACGGTAATGAGGGAGCAGAGATGAGAAAAACGCGTGGTCAAAATTTTAGGAGCGGCGCCGGGCCAGCAGTTCGGAAACGGTTACGAAGGTAAAGCCGCGTTCTTTCAGCCCCGCGATAATCTGCGGCACGGCCTTCATAGATTCTTCGCGCCCGCGATACATCACATGCAACAGGATAATCGAACCGGGCTTGGCGTTGGCGAGGGTGTAGTCGGCAATTTTATTTGCGTCACGGTCTATTTCAGGAAAGGTGTTGGGTTCAACATCCCACATAATATTTTTTTTGTGACGCTCAGCGAGATAGTAAGGCAAGAGCAAAAACTTTTTGCCAAAAGGCGAGCGAAAATGAATAGCGCCGGTATAACCCGCTTCGCGTATCAGCTTATCGGTGTCGTCAATTTCACGTTGAATGAAGGCCGGGGTTTTAAAAAACATGCGTTCGTGTGAATAGGAATGATTGCCGACTTCGTGACCGGCGGCCACGATTTGTCTGGCTGATTCGGGATGCTGCTCAATCTCCGCCCCGGTAAGAAAAAAGGTCGCTTTGATGTCCTGCTCTTTGAGAATCGCCAGAATCTCTTCCGTGGCTTCCGGCACAGGTCCATCATCGAAGGTGAGCGCGACAACCTGGTCTGTCGTTTCAACACGCGGGACAATTTCGCCCATCAGTTGAAAGGTCCGCGATTTACTGATTTGCCAGAAACCATAGAAACCAATTATCAGCAGGCCAACGATAATCACTCCGCGCTTGAGTATTTTTTTCATGATTCGTCCTTGATAGGAATTGTAAATCAGGCGCGTCAGATGCTCGAAGGCTGAGAAAGGTTGGCAGGTTTATGGCCACAGCCAATTGAAATTCATCGGCGGTGTTGAATGTTTAAAACGGCTTTGACTATGCTGCCCTTTGAACTAAAGCTCGTTGTACGACAGCTCATCGGAAGAGATTTTTCAGTGGCGCGGTGAACGTCAATCACGTCCAGTATACTTACGAGAGTGTAAAGCGCTTTGGTCTTCCGTTCGGGCCGACTTTGTATAGATTAATTAAAAATCATCAGCGGTCGGCAAACTCGTTAACCGCTGATGATTTTCAAGGTCATGACGTGTGGTTATGACGGACGCGATTTAATCGGCGCTATGTGCCAGAGCGACGGCACGGCTGCCGGTTTTCTGCGCCGGAGGCAGATGATAATCGCTGCCATAGGCGGCGGCAATCTCATTAACATACTGCTCGGTTTCTCTGTAGGGCGGCACTTTGTTGCCAAAACGTTTGACGGCATTCTCACCGGCATTGTATCCGGCAAGCGCCAGTTTGACATCACCATCAAAGCGATCCAACAACCACTTCAGGTATCGCGTCCCGCCATCAATATTCTGTTGCGGGTCATAAGGATTTTTAATGCCAAAGCGTTTCGCGGTGTCAGGAATCAGCTGCATCAATCCTTGCGCATTTTTATGTGAACGGGCGTTCGGTTTGAAACGCGACTCCTTGCCGATAACCAGGCGAATCAATTCCGGGTCAACCCCGTATTTGATTGACGCGTCAGCAATCAAAGGCTCATAAGGCGCAAGCTTGTTTGCCTGTGAATCGCCTGGCGACGGCTTCGGCGACGCTTGCTGCGCCGCCGTCAAAGCAATAATTGTATGCTTACAGATGGAGAAAACAGATAAGAATGTAACGAATACCAAAGTTATTTTGAACAGACGTTTAATTCTAGGAGACAATGAGAAAGAACTACTTCTATACAAACTGAAAATCCCTACCTTTTATTTTTTGCTTGGAATATGAAGAACGGGAAAGCAGAAACTGTCACCCAATCGCCATAAACGAATAATTTATTGTAAAGAGCTAAGACGAGCGAAGCTATCGCGCAGTTGCAAGCAGCAGGTTTCATAACAATTTCGCAAGATTTCAGCGAGTTTATTGGGATTTTTAACGAAAACCGGGATGAACGAATAAACCCGTTAACCTTTGATAAGACTTTAAGATAAGCGGGTAAAGCTTGAACAATTCTTTGATTCTACTGTCCGCGCACCAGGCGCCCGCCGACGATGGTGTAATCATTTGTGGTATTAAATGTCACTGATAACCGCAAATCCCTTTAACACTACTTTACATCTTTAGGGTGAATTGCAGTTATATTCGGGTATCGTGCGAAATCTCTCAGGTTTAAAGTGAGGAGGTTTTGCAATCCATAGCTATTCATGGTCGCCATGATTCGCGCATCATGGATTTGAACGCCGCTCACCCTGTAAACAACGATAAGTCTTCGCCATTCCTGATGTACGGATAAGTTATCTGGCAGCAAATGAAAGCGTCTTTCGATGAGTTGAACTTTGCGTTCCGTTTGTTC
>JBIOWC010000715.1:0-12973 GCA_044868105.1 Blastocatellia bacterium | reverse complement strand
TTTGATAATTTCATAACTCTTCCTTAGTTTGAATAACCTTAATGTAAGCGCCCTGCGGGGGCTCGTCGGCGAGCCCCACGCCTTGCGCTTTGAAAACGTTTCGCAATTAACCTTTCGCTGGCCATTCAGCAGGTGCGGCTCACGCCACGCGGGGCGAGCAGTTCGCCGCTACCGCTTTATCACCTTGCGCCGCCGGCGCATTGCCTGTCTGTTGCCGCTTGATTGTGCGGTTGATGGTATCGATTGCTGAGGTTTATGCCTCAACCTGCTGGTGAAAGCTGTCGAATCAATCGGCGGTCAAATGGTCAATTCCCATAATGAAGCCTGGAGACCTCCCGGCCCTCAAAGGCAAGCTGTTCAGTGAATTGTTCATCCCCCCGGTGGTGTTGTATTGTGCTAACCACAAGGTCTGAGAACGAGAGGGAGGTACGACTGAGAAGCGCGCCTTTATCGGAAATCATTTCGAACTGAACGGTCATATGCTTAATCTGCTTTCCTCTTACACAGTAGTCATTGAATTTCGGCGAATACCTATCCTGAAGACGTAAGGCCCAAAATATGAAAGGCACTTGTTGTGTACGCGAATCTGAGAGGCGACTACCGGGTAAACTTTCCGAATAGGCGAGCAGTTCGCCGGTGAGCGGCGTACCTGGTGCGATGAAATCCTCAATATTCCAACTGATTCTCTTTTGACTCATTTCTTCTCTCCTTACGCTATACCGATCAAAGGATTCTGTTGCGCGAGAGCAAGCCGGTTGCGGCTGGCGCCCAAGGTTTTTGACCTGCCCTTTAGATAATTGGCGGCCGACCGATGACCTGCCGGCGCTCGCTCAAGAGGTGAGCAGCCATTTCTGCCTACCTTAACCGCCGGCTATCTCGCTCTTTCGACTACAGGAAGTAAGAGGGCCATGAGTACCGCGATGATCGCGATGACGACCAGGTTTGGACTTGATGCTACCGTTCCAATGGTAATCGTCGCACTCCCTTTCCCGTCACCGAGCGACTGCGCGACAATGGTCACGGACCTCCCGAGGTTAGCCGGGTCACGAGCCGCGATGATCTCTCCCTCGAGGGTGTACTGGTCACCCTGTTTCGTCGCGGAGTTGATCTGGATCTGTGAGTTGACCTCCGGGTGAACATCGTCACGCAACGTGCCGACGCCGGTGCCCCCCAATTCGGCCCTGATATCAAACGCCAGACAGACCTCCCCGAAGACCCCAGGCAGCGCGCGGTTCCACCCACATCCGTGCAGATAAATGGGTCTTGATCTGTCCTGCGACAGTCCGTCATCTCCCTTTTGCGCACCCGGCAGCGCGCCCGCCGCCACCGTAGGAATCGCCGCCGCCGCGAGCCCGGCGCCGCTGAGTTTCAGAAAACTCCTTCTGTCGTTCACATCTGCCTTTTTGGTTTTCATTATCTTCTCCCTTTCTTGGTGTTGAATTGTCATAAGCCACGCAGGAACCTTGAACACTGATCTCAAACAGACCCGCCACCCCGCCTGGGGATGATCTCCGCGGACGAACTTCTTTAGTGCTTCAACTGGCGCCGCTTGAGTCGCTCGATTTGTTCAGGACTGGCTACCCGTTCGACACTGCGCGCTTCGGGTTGGTTGAAAGCTTCTGGATGGAGGTAAAAGCCGCGCGCTCGTTCTGGCTTGTCCTCTTCGACCTTGATGCGATTTTTGTTCGCGTAAGCGTCTTGACGAATGCCGGTCACTTGCCACGAGACTTCGATATCCGGGGCATCGGTTTTGATACGGAAGCGATTGCCCTTGATCTTCTCAGTGATGATGGCTTGCGCGAATTGGCCGATGACGGTGAGCTGATAGCGGAAATCACGATTGAGCGCCTCGAAGTAATCGGGCAGCGTGACCACGGCTTCGCCGTTCTTATCCGTGACGACGTTGCCGTCGTAAATGTTCTTCATGTCGGGCGACTCGACGAACGAGTGATAGAGGTACTTATTTTCGGGATCGAGGGGATGGTCGATTTTGAACGACCCGCCGCCTTTCGAAAGGTTGCCCAAAACCTCGACATCGCCTTGAAAATCTCCTGCTAATCCGGCGGTTGCGCCATCGAGGCCTGCTCCTGACACAGCCAATATGCCTGGGCCGCCTCGGTTCCCCCCGCCTTTACTCAAGCCGCCAACCGCCAAAACGCCAATGCCGCCAGCGCTAAGGTCATTGCTGCCGCCTAAAGCAACCACTCCGCTGGCGCCGGCAGACAACGCGAAGTTGCTGGCCCCGGCAGTGGCAACCAAGCCATCACCGCCGGAAACGCCATCGCCGCCACCAGCAAATGCGCCATCGCCGGCACGCGCATTGCCGCTGGTGTTGCCGCCACGAGCAATCACACCGACGCCGCCCACCTCGTCGGTGCCGTTGCCGCCAATCGCCCTTAATGCGTTGCCGGCCTCTGCCGTGTTAGTCACACTTAAGACGGCGGTCAAAGAAGCACTAAAGGGAATCGCGCCCGTCAGGTTTAGCGGCACGGCGACACCGAGCGGCAAGCCGACCGTGCCGCTGCCTGTGAGCGTCGTGTCGTGCGCTACCGAAAATAGCGCACCGCCCGCCGATGTCGTCTGCACGGTGCCATCGGGGAACTTCAAACCGCCGAGCGTCGTCTCAATCATCCCGACCACCGTCAGCCGCGAGGTTGGCGCGTCGGTGCCGATGCCAACCAGCCCCGTCTTGCTCTCGAATATCGTCGTATCGCCGATGATCGAGTTGCTGCTCGTCACGCCCGTCCACTTCGTCAGTCGGCCGCTGGTGCCGCTACCGAGGACTTGCAGATTCGGCCCCGCGGCAAGCGCTGTCAGGGCGCCGACGTGGGTACCAGCCGGCATCAGCGAAAAGCCTACAGGTTGCAACGCCAAACTCGGTCTTGTGGCCGGGAATCGAAACAGGTCGAAGCGAAACTCGGAAGGATTTCTGAAATGATTGTCGGTCCGCTTGCTTGCAGGTGTCTGAGCCTCAGCGGAAGTTAACATAAAAACAGCGACCGCTAAGGCAGCAATCACCATTGGTATTATTGAACGGGTTTGAATAGTCATGGCTTGCTCCTTATCGTTACTTCTTCCAGGCCTGGCGTATATACGCTTCAAGCGTTGGCTTGAGACCGGGGTCCAGTTTCAGCGCATAATCGAAGTCGCATTTCGCCTCGGCAGCCTTGCCTTGCAGCAGTCGCGCCAGCCCCCGGTTCAGATAGGCCAGGGCGTCTGGCGGGCCGGCGGCGATGGCGCTCTCGTAATCGTTAATCGCTTTGCCGCTCTCTCCTTTGACTAGCCAGACGTTGCCGCGATGGATGTAGGGTTGAGGGCGGTGCGGGCTGATCTCGATGGACCGGCTGAAGTCGGCGATCGCGCCATCCCAGTTTTCCCTGTCCCACTGCGCGCCGCCGCGGTCGAAGTAGGACTCGGCACTATCCCCCCTGATCTCGATGGCGCGGTCGTAGTCGGCCATCGCCGCGTCGAGTTTACCCTTAGCGTGCCAGGCGTTGGCGCGGTTGTGGTGCGCCTCGAACAACGACGGGTTCAGGTCTAGGGCTCTGGTAAAATCAAGGATGGCCCCGTCCAGGTCTCCTTTTAATTGTTTGCCGAGACCCCTGGTGTTGTAGGCCAAAGCGACGTTCGGGCTGATTGCGATAGCCCGGTCACAATCCTTGATGGTGCCCTCCGCGTCCGCCTGTTTATAGCGGGCGGCGGCGCGGTTGTTGTAAGCTTCGGCGAAGCGCGGCTGGAGTTTGATGGCGGCGGTGTAGTCGGCGATGCTGCGGTCGAGGTCACCTTTGGCGTTCCAGGCGTTGCCACGATTAAAATAGAGCGGCGCCGATTTCGACTCGACCTTAAGGGCGGCGTCGAAATCGGCGATGGCCGCGTCTAACTCTCCTTTCGCGTACCGGGCCAGCCCGCGGTTGCTATAGACGGTGGCGCTGCGGGGATTGATCTCTATGGTGCGGTCGTAATCGGCGATGGCGCCATTGAAGTCCCCCTGCGCGTACCTGGCATTCCCCCGACCCACATAGGCGAGCGCCCAGCCGGGGTTGAATGCGATGGCGGCGTCGTAATCGGCGATGGCCGCATTCAGGTTCCCTTTGGCTTGCCAGTCGTTGGCCCGGTTGAAATAGTTGATTGCCGACTGGGAGGTTTGCGCCTGAAAAGTCGAGGCCGCGATGATGACAAGTAGCGCTGTCCATACCGCGACTCGCCAACCGACAAGCCCGTTCATACCGCCGGTTTTCGCTCGAATGTTTTCAGGGCTGCTTACCCCCGGTCTTCTCATCAGGGTCTTGCCAATCAGCATTGCCAGTGTCGCCAGTGTGCAAATCATTTCCTTAGTCATCGTTTCCTCCTTGTGTGATCCGCGTTGTGGTTAACCCGATTAGCGCAACCGCATGAAGTTTTGATTGACGTAGTTGGCAATCGCCTCGCCTTCGGCGTCGCTGATGGCGACTGTGCTAGGGTAGTGCATGCCGCCCCAGACCCGTGCGTTGTTACCGTCTGAGCGCGCTTGCGTGATGCTGGTGTAGGTGCGACTCGGCTGTCCAATTGTGGTCAGGGTAAAGGTCTGTCGTCGCCGGAAGTGGCTCAGGAGAACGGTCGCCGCCGCGCCATTAAGGCTGGGATGGCCAGCCGGGTATTCGGGGTGCGCTGGCGTGGTGATGAGTGGCACCCAGTCTGGATCAGGCAGGGTGTCCGGGTTGCCGTCCGTGTCCGCCAGCGTAATCGCGGTCTGCGGCCGCCAGGTCACTTCGTTTGCAAGGTCGCCGTAGAATCGCTTGCCGGTAAACGTGGTGAACACGGTGTCGGCCATGGCGATGTTCAGAACCGCGAGGAGCCGGTTGCTCTCGGTCAGGGACAGGTCGTTGGCCATCGCAATCTGGTTGGCTGCCTGATTCCAGTGGACGCTGGCGTTGCCCTCCCAGAACGGTGCGAGTGCCGTCTGCTCCTCAGTGCGGGTCGACCCGGTCTTGCGACCGAGCGCCTTGACCGCGTTGAAATCTTCTGTGTAGGTGGGGCTCGTCAGACCTCTTGGTGGTCCAGGCGCGAACTGGGTGTGGCTGTCCAGGACGAACATGGTAGTGAAGGCCAAGGCCTGGGCGCTCATCGGCGCGAAGGCCTGCGGTGTCGGTCGCCACTGACCGACAGCCGTGCCGCCGGTGAATAGCGGGTAGCTCGCGTTGAATCCGTCCGTCGCGCGCCAGGCGAGTACGGCCTGCGCTACCTCTGTCCCCCAGGCGAGGCCGCGCTCGCGTGATTCACCACCGTCGTTCAGCGCTGCGAGCGAAGCCGCATAGCTCGCCTCCAGTGCCGACTGTCGGGATGGGAACAGGGCGACCAGCGCTGTGTACGCCGCGGCGATAACCGCGGCCCGGCGCGACGCTCCTTTGGGGGCCTTCTGCTGAACGAAAAGCGGCGTATAACGCCGCTTGATGCCGTTGTAGGCATCGAAGATGGCCGTATGAACAATCGCCCCGAGCCGCGGACTAGAGGAGTTCGCCGTATTCGTGGCAATCAGTGTATCGATGAAAATCTGGTTCCACTCCAGCACCTGGTTGACCGGAGTTGCTGCCGGCGTGACCGCTTGCTGGTTCCCTTCACTGACTACATCACTGGCCCGTGCAGACTGCGTAGCTGTCATCACGCGGCCGGACAATTCTGAGTGGGCGGTAGGGTCAGCGGCCGTCGCTTTGCTGACCGTCGGGTAGGTGGAGACCCCCGAGAGGGCGACGCCGAGGGCGACGACAATCACGAGTCTTTTCCACAAAATGTTGGTTCTCATGTTAATTCTCCTTTTCTGTATTTCCGATTGCTGTCTAAGAGATCAGCTTCATCTGCTAACGCGTCAATCTCGCGAAAAACCCGACATCCGGCCCGAATCTTTTTTCAAAGATTACTTATCTTGTTATAATCAGCCCACCAAGAAAGGGCTCAGAAGAATAGAGGTATATGGCTGCGCCTTCACCAAAAGAAGTAACCCGATTGTTAATCGACTGGGGCAACGGCGATCAGGCCGCCCTGGACGAGTTGATCCCCTTAGTGTATGCGGAACTGCGCCGCCTGGCCGGCCGCTACATGCGCCGTGAGAGCCAGGACCATACCTTGCAAACCTCAGCCCTCATCAACGAGGCCTACTTGCGGTTGATTGATCAAAAGAGCGTACAATGGCAGAACCGGGCGCACTTCTTCGGCGTTGCCGCACAGTTGATGCGGCGCATACTCGTCGATCACGCCCGCAGTCGCTCGCGGGCCAAACGCGGCGGCGGGGCGCAGATGGTGTCGCTTGTCGAACAAGCGGTTATGTCCGAGGAGGTCGCAGAAGTGATTGCCCTGGACGAGGCTTTGAATAATCTGGCGGAAATGGACCCGCGCAAAAGTCAGATCGTGGAGCTGAAGTTCTTCGGCGGCTTAACGACTGAAGAGGTCGCCGAAGTGCTCAAGGTCACCACGCGCACAGTTGAGCGCGAGTGGCGCAAAGCCAAGGCCTGGCTGCACCGGGCGATCAGCAAAGGTGAAACGCATGAAGCCTGAGCGATGGAAGCAAGTAGACGAATTGCTCGAAGCCGCGCTTGACCATCCGGCGACCGAGCGGGATTCATTCCTGGACCAGGTCTGCGCTGGTGATGAGGAACTGCGCCGCGAGCTCGAAGCCTTACTCATTTCTGACCAGCAGGCAACCGCCTTCATTGAATCGCCGCCAGCCAGAGTGGCAGCGGACTTACTTAGCGAAAGCCCGCCCCAACCGTGTAGAGGGGAGCGCCTCGCCCATTACGAGATCCTGGCGCCGATTGGCGCGGGCGGCATGGGGGAAGTCTATCTGGCTCGCGACACCCGGTTAGGTCGCAAAGTCGCGCTCAAACTTCTGCCTCCTTCACTGACCGCCGACGCCCAACTGCGGGCGCGCTTCTTCAGAGAGGCACAGCTCGCCGCGACCCTCGATCACCCGAACATCTGTACCATTCACGAGGTCGGACAGTCTTCAAGCTTCATGTTTATCGCCATGCAGTACATCGAGGGGCTGACTCTCAAGCAGATCATCGGCTCTCGTCCGCTGAAGCTCGACGCCTTGCTCTCGATCAGCCTGCAGGTGGCCGACGCGCTTGCTGCGGCCCACGACCAGGGGATTATTCATCGCGATATCAAGTCCAGCAACATTATCATCACGCCGCGCGGACAGGTGAAAGTGCTTGACTTCGGACTGGCCAAGCTAACGGATGACAGCAGCCGGGACAGCAAGGCTGAGTCGGAGTTGACGCCGCACCTAACCAGGACGGGCGCGGTGATGGGCACGCCCAGTTATATGTCACCCGAGCAGGCCAGGGGGCAGCGTGTGGACCAGCGTAGCGACATCTTCTCTCTGGGAGTCGTGCTCTACGAGATGGTGTGCGGAGAGGTGCCCTTCAAGAGGAAGTCGCAGGCCGAGACCATGAACGCGGTGATCAACGAGCCGCACACGCCCGTGACCGAGTTCAATGAAGCGATACCGGCGGGATTGTCTGTGGCGATTGATCGGGCGTTGTCCAAAGATCCGGCTAGCAGGTATCAGGGGATGGGCGAGATGCTCGCGGGTCTGCGGCAGGTGGGGCGGGAAGTCGGCCTCTTGGGTTCGAGCGATTCTCAAGGAGCGGTAATCCCCTATGTGCCGCTGGGGCGGCACGCGGCCAAGCGCTGGATGTGGGCGATGACACTAACAGGGCTGGCGCTGCTGGTCGGCCTTGGCTGGTGGTTTTCCTCTCGGCGCGATTCGACGCAGCAGCGGCTCGAGCCGCTGCGAGCCACCCCGCTGACTACTTATGCGGGTTTGGAGATCCTGCCTGCGTTTTCGCCCGATGGTAAGATGCTGGCGTTTGTGTGGAACGGAGAGAAAGGCGATAATTTCGATGTCTATGTTAAGCTGGTCGATGCTGGGACGCCGCACAGGCTGACAACCCATCCCGGCCATGAAGCATTCCCAGTCTGGTCGCCCGACGGCAGCCTCATCGCTTTCAGACGCCACACCCAAGAAAGTGATGCAATCTATCTAATCCCCTCCTTGAGCGGGCCTGAGCGTAAGCTGGTTGATATATCCCCGAGGCTACTAGGCAATCAAGCTGGTGGTGACGGGCTGGCTTACTCCCCGGGAGGAAAATTTCTTGCCGTGCCCGACCGGAGTTCATCGGCCGAGCCTTTCAGCATTTTCCTAATCTCTACAGAGACGGGTGAGAAGCAGAAGCTCACCTCCCCACCCGCGGAGTCTGTGGGCGATAACACCCCGACCTTCTCACCCGACGGCACCCAGCTCGCCTTCAGCCGCATGAGCAGTCAGGGTGTAGAGGACATCTACCTGATGCCGGTCAAGGGAGGCGAACTCCGGCGATTGACTTTCGATAACAGGTATATTACCGACCTGGATTGGACTGCGGACGGGCGCGAAATAGTCTTCGTCTCGCAGCGAGAGGGGGACGCGCATTTGTGGAGGGTATCTGCTTCAGGAGGCACCCCCGAGCGGCTCGTAACGGCGGAAGGATTTAACATCGGCCGTCTGAGTGTCTCTCGCCAGGGCAACCGTTTAGCCTTCATGCATAGTATTATCGATACAAACATCTGGCGAATGGAGGCGGCAGGTACAAAAGCGAAGGCCAGCGCGCCCACAATATTGCTCTCCTCCACGCGGACAGATATGGCGGCTGAATACTCTCCGGATGGGAAGAAGATAGTATTTTGTTCAGACCGGGCGGGTGGTCTTGAAATATGGGCATGCGCATCGGACGGCTCAAATCCGGCCCGGTTAACTGACTTCAATGGCCATTACGCAGGCGCCCCGCGCTGGTCGCCGGACGGCAAGTTGATCGCCTTCCAGGCCCGGCCCGCAGGCAACCCGGATATCTATGTGATCAGCGCCGAAGGGGGAAGACCGCGCCGATTGACCGAAGACCCTGCCGAAGAGATCTTACCGAACTGGTCGAGGGACGGGCGGTGGATCTACTTCGCTTCAAACCGCGGGGGCATCCTGCAGATTTGGAAGGTGCAGGCAGATGGCAGCGAGGCACAGCAGGTGACCAAAAACGGCGGCTTTCTAGGATGCGAGTCTACGGATGGCAAGTTCCTCTACTACACGAAGGGCCGCAACTTGGCGGGCATCTGGCGGGTGCCAGCAGAAGGGGGCCAGGAAACGTTGATCACGGATACGCACAAGGCCGGTTACTGGAGTGCCTGGACCGTTGTTGAAGCGGGCATCTATTTTCTGACCGCCGAGGATCTGTCCCACCCATCGATTGAGTTCTTCAGTTTTACCACAGGTCGGGTGACCGAAGTGGGGACGCTAACGAAGCCATTTCAGTATTGGACGAATCCATTGGGGCTGAGCTTATCGCCAGATGGGCGGTGGATCTTATACACGCAGACGGACCGGCAGGACAACGATATCATGCTGGTGGAGAACTTCCGCTGAGCGGACGAAAAACCCACTCAGACCGTGGAGCAATACTGAATTTTACTTCAGGGAAAATTTGCTGCACGGCGTAAGCCATGATGTGCGACGTTGAATGTCTGAGACCGTATAGTTTGTCCGCCCCTTCGGACTCGGAATCTTCCGCGCCCAGCGCGAAATCCTGGTCACTTTGAAATTCGTCAGCCATATGTTCCTCTAAAAGTTTATGATGTTTAGTCAGGGCGAAAATGCTCTAAGCTGTAAAGCGTTTATGTTACATCAAGAGCGTCTATGGCCGGAAGGATGTTTCAAGAAGCGTCGCGCCGGTTAGCGGTTTAATAAGCTCAACTGAGCCCTTGATGGCGCGCCCGAGATCCATGCCCTCAGGGCGCTACAACCTGTGTGTTGTAGGTCTGGGGGTGACTGGAAAAACGGACGGTTCATTCTCACTTGATCCAGATGATCACCTTTTTATTGTCGCCTTGCTCAGTTTCGTATTTCAAGGGTTAAATTTCCGCCGTTGGGATAGCGGTTAGTCGTTAGAATGTTTTTGCTGCCCCTATTTCTCTTCGGAGTTTTTAGCCGACCAATTCAACTAAATCATTTCGTTCTCCGAAACATTTCGCCGCCCTCTGAAATTTTCGGGCTGAACCGTATTCACATCTCTTTGTGAATAAGTTTTTTGAGCTTCGGGTCGAGCTGGCCGTAAAGCAGTTGGGCAGTGTTAAAACGCACCCACGCCTTTAGCAGAGGCGGTGTTTTTCCTTCCGGAGCCGGAGGTTTTATAAAAAACGCGAAATTAGAGGAAATGCGGAGCGCCTTTATCAATTGCCCATTCGAGTACATGCTAATAGCAAAAGTTATATCGAACCCTTCCAGTCCGTCTCTGGTCAAATCTATGAGTTTCAGGGCGAGAAAATCTTTTGTCGGGGGGATATAAAAAATGATGTTTTTCAGGCTCCGGGCCTGCTCAAATTCAGAAGAAACGCTGACCTCGTCCACGGTGGCAAGATTAATTTTTCTGTTGGCTCCCCCGTCTACTTCAAAAGAATTTACGGGAATGTCTATGCGCTCAACCTCTCTAATTACCTTTCCACTGTTATCCGTTCGCTCATGGGTAATGATGTACAGTTCAGCTTTATATTTCATATTTGACATTGCTTTTTTCTCCTCTCATTTCGATTGTCACTGAAGTTTGCACCGCTGTCTGGTAGCAGGTAAGTTGCGGGGAGTTCGGGGCGGCTTTAAGGGCCGCCTCTTTGGCGTGCACCAACACAGGGTATTACTCTATCGTCGGCGCTTTCGTATTGAAAAAGCGCTGACCAGTTATTGCACTCCAAAACCATCCCGAACTCCCCGCAACTTACTTAGTGGAAATAGCCAGTAAATCAATTCGCCGAAATTTTGATTGATTGTTTTTCAGGCGGCGCGATTAGGCGGTTCGGGGTTGGCAAATTGTTTTTGAACCCCGACAGGTATTACAGAGGTTTCCACACTTTATGAACATCCGCGCTTCGGGCAGCGTCCGAGCGCATGGTTAAAGACGAAGCGCGCGACCTGTCGGCCAAGTCTGGCGCCGGTCTCGTCGGCGGTGCGGAAGTGGATTCCCGAATAGACGCGCGCGTTGATTACTTCATCGACGCCCTCGCTGAAGCTGTGCCACTGGCGGGTAATGCCCGACAGGGTGACCATGATTGGCGCGCCCGGTTCGTCCTCGAAGATCAGCCTGAGGATTGTCGCCATCGCGCTACTGTTGGTCGCGTGCCCGGACGGGTATTCCGGGTGTGGGGGCGTCGAGTGGAGCGGCGCCCAGGTCGCGTCGCCGGCCGTCAAGTTATTCCCGTCTATGTCGCCCCCACGGATGGCCAGCAGGGGTCGCCAGGAGTTGTAGGTGTACTTTGCCTCCCAGCAGGCGATGCTGGCGTCAGCTGCTGCCAGATAGAAGAGCGCAAAGATGCGCGCCGTCGCCGACAGGTTGAGGTTGCGCGTGGCGACGACCTGGCTGAGGACCGGGTTCCAGATCGCGGTTGGCGAGGCGAGCCAGAACTGCGCGATCTGCGTCTGTTCCGCGGTCCGCGTTGAGCTGTTGAGTGCGCCGATCTGTTTGATCTCGTTGTAGTCGCGGGCGTACTCCTCGCTCGCAAGCGCCGGCGGCGCGTCGGGGCGGAACTGCGAGCCGCTGTGCAGCACGAACGGCGTCACGTTCCCCCAGCCGGGCAGCTGCGCCGGGGCATTATTGATTCGCGTCCAGACGCCCGGGGTGCCGGCTCCCGGGGCGGTGTAGTCGAACTGGGCCTGGGCGGAATGGTCTTCTGCGCGCAAGGCGAGGATGGCGGCGGCGCGGGCTCTGCCGAAGGCGATACCCGGATCTGTTTCCAACAGCCCATGCGCGGCGAGTGATGCCGTATAGAGCGCATCAAGCGACGCGGCTTGAGCGTTGAAGAGGCTGCGCAGGGCGTGGTGCGCCGCAGCAATGGCTGCCGCCTCGGGTGAAGCGTTTTCCGGCGCCGGGCCGGGCGACAGATAAGTCTCAAACTTGCCCGTGATGCCATTGACGGCATCGTGGACGGCGACCTGAACAATCGCCATGACGCGGTTTTGCTGGACCGAGCTGAGAGCCGAGGCCGGTAACAAGGCCAGCGTGACCGCTTGCTGGTTCCATTCCATGACGGCATCACCGGCCTGTGCCTGTGGTGTCGTTACCATATCGTAGCCGGACAATTCTGAGTGGGCCGTCGGGTTAGCGGCAATCGCTTTGCCGACTGTCGGGTAAGCGGGAAGACCCGAGAGGGCGACGCCGAGGGCGACGACGATCACGAGTCTGTTCCATGAAGCGTTAGTTTTCATGTTCACTCTCCTTTTTTGTAGTTCCGTTTGTTGTCCGAAGGACAAGCTTCAATTGTTGAAGCGTCAACTTCCGGAAAAACCCGACACCGGGGCGAATCTTTTTTCAAAGATTAGTTGCCTTCCTCGGATGGTGGTATAATCAGCCCACCTCACACCAAAGCGCGCAGAAGAATAGGGGTATGACTGTACTCACACCACAAGAGGTGACCCGGCTTTTAGTTGACTGGGGCAACGGCGATCAGGCCGCCCTGGATGAACTCATTCCATTAGTGTATGCGGAACTGCGCCGCCTGGCCGGCCGCTATATGCGCCGCGAGAGCCAAGGTCACACGCTGCAAACCTCCGCTCTCATCAACGAGGCCTACTTGCGATTGGTCGATCATCAGTGCATACAGTGGCAGAACCGGGCGCATTTCTTCGGCGTCGCCGCACGACAGATGCGCCACATTCTCGTTGATCACGCCCGCAGTCGCTCGCGGGCAAAACGCGGCGGCGGGGCGCAGATGGTGTCGCTCGTCGATCATGCAGTTATGGTTGAAGAGGTGGCCGAGGTGATCGCCCTCGACGAAGCATTGAAGAATTTGGCGGAGATCGACCCGCGCAAGAGCCAGATCGTTGAGATGAAGTTCTTCGGCGGCTTAACGACTGAAGAGGTGGCCGCGGTGCTCAAGGTCACCACGCGCACGGTCGAGCGCGAGTGGCGCAAAGCCAAGGCCTGGC
>JBIOWC010000714.1:0-17292 GCA_044868105.1 Blastocatellia bacterium | reverse complement strand
CAACATCGGTTGCGGGAGTTTGCGGGCTTCATCGGGGGGATTATAACCGCGCAAATCCAGCCAATAACTTGCCGGAATTGCTAACGGCAAATCTTTATCGCCGACTTTCAGGTTGGGGTCTTTTACTCTCGCGATGCGCTGTTTGAGCAAGTCAATCTGTTGTTGCTCCTGGGCGTTGATATTGCCATCCAAAGAGGCGATGTAGGTTACTTGCTCAAGAATGGTATCTTCAAAGGGGCGGGTTAAGCCGGCCAGCGAAATCAATCCGGCAATACTGGCATCGGCTTTGGCAATGCGCGGCAAGAGCATGCCGCCGAGGCTGTGACCCAACACGAATATTCTTTTCGCATCGATCTTTTCAGTCGTTTTAAGCAACGCGACTGCCGCTACGGCATCGTCAACCGTCTCTTCTTTAACCGTGACGCGGTCGGCTAAAGCGAGCAACTCTTTGCTGTGCGCTTTGGTGCGTTTTTCATAGCGCAAAACGGCCAGCCCCTGCGACGCCAGGCCCCAGGCGAGGTCGCGAAAGGGTTTGTTTTGATAGATGGTTTCGTCGCGGTCGTGCGGACCGGACCCATGCACCAGAATCACAGCGGCAAATTTGCCTTCGCCTTTGGGTAAGGTGAGGGTTGCAGGAAGCGCCCATTCGCCGCCGCCAACGATCAGCTCTTTTTCAATAAATGAATCGGGGTTGACATAGGCGGCGGTTTTGAAGGCCGAGGCCGGTTTGGGCGGCGGCGGCGTACTCGGCGGCAGAAAGAGTAGCCCGCTGACTTGCTTTTGATTGTTGAAGACGACTTTAATATCAACCGCATAGAGGGCAAATTCACAGGACAACATCACCGCGTCGTAATCGGCGATTTTCTCTTCTTTTACGGCAAACTGACCTTTGAAAGCCCCGACTTGCTGGATCACGCTTTTCCAGGTTTCGCGCAGTTTTTCTTCCGGTGAAACCCGTTTCATGGTTTCATCAAAGGTTTTTACGACCCCGGCAAAATCTTCTTTGACCAGCAAGCTGACGAGTTGCTTGGCGGCTTCAACCCGTTCTTTAGCAGGAGCCGCCTGTTGAGCCAAAGCCGTTGGCGAAAGGCTGTTCAGCAGCGACAGGAGAACCAGCAGGTGGAAAATTTTTTTCATCTCTTGAATCATAAGCGCGAAACGGACTTCAATCAAATTTACAGTCGGTGTAAATTAATAGCGCGGGTCACTCTTTAGAAAAGCTCAAACTTATGCAAATAGTGTTTTGTATTTTCCTCATTCTCGGCTTTGTTCTATCCGGTCTCGGTCGGCAAGACGATAAACCGATTAAACTGAGAGCCGATCTGGTTGCCCTGGATGTTACCGTAACCGATAAGGAGGGCAATTTTCTTCGCAACCTCAACGCCGAAGATTTCGTCATCTACGAAGACAACGAACCCCAGAAGGTAGATTTTTTTGAAGCCAGTGAACAGACGACCTTGACCAGACCCCTGGCGATTGTCTTTGCCTTCGACGTCTCGGGCAGCATCACGCCTGAAGAGATAGACCGTCAGCGACTGGCGACGGAAAAGTTCATGAGTTTAGTGCAACCCGAATCGGTCTATTCGGTGATTGCCTTTAACAATGACATTCGCGTGTTGCAGGATTTCACCAACGATGCGAGAAAAATCAATCAGGCGTTCAAGAAAATTAAAGACACCTCGGGTTCAACGCGCATCTTTGCCACCATAGACCAGGCGGTTACGATGTTGAAAAAAGTCCCGCATTATCGCGGCAGTCGCCGTCTTCGCCGGGTCATTGTCATCGTCACGGATGGCTATGACAATGTTGATTCAACCGACCAGAGCGCCTTGATACAACGCGCCAACGAAGCGCAAATAACCGTCTACTCCATCACCTTGCCTTCTTATCCGGCTGGCACCGGCCATCAACAACGCATCATGACGCTTCTGGATGTGTCGCGGATTGTGCCGTCAACCGGGGGCGCAGATTTTTCCGCCGATGTCGCCGATTTCACCCCGGTCTTCAAAGCTATTGCTGAAGAGATTCGCGCCGGCTACACCATTGGGTTTTATCCTTCCGATAAAACCCGATACGATGGGCGCAATCATCAACTTCGGGTAGAGATTAAAAAACCCGGCGCCCTTGTTCGCACCAGCCGCACCAGTTATCAAACCAATCGGTAGCCGGTTGGGTCAGTGAGGATTACTTGCGAAAAGATCTGCGCAAGCCCCTGGACGGGCTTGTCTTCAGCCTTTGCTGGTTGCTGCTCTTCGGGCAGGGCGCTTCGGCGCAGCAACTCTCTCTGCGTCGCTACGGAGTGGCGCAGGGGCTGGCGCATAATTCGGTGCACTGCATTTTCCAGGACAGCAAAGGGTATATGTGGTTTGGCACCAGCGAAGGACTCTCACGGTTTGACGGCTATCGGTTTACCAACTACACAACCCGCGACGGGCTTGAACATAACAATGTCAACGACATTACCGAAGACCAAACCGGGCGCTTATGGATTGCCACCTCCAAAGGCGTCGCGCGGTTTATCAACGAGGCCGATACCCCTGCTGTAAAAGAGCAGAAGAAGCTGCTGGTCTTTCCGGTTGGCCATAGCCCGGAAACCAATATGGTCAGTGTGCTGAAATGCGATAACGAAAATCGCCTGTGGTGCGGAACCCACCAGGGACTTTATCGCGGCGATGTGGGAGAGGATGGACAAGCCCATTTTGAATACGTTGCCAGGGGCGGCGATCCGACCTGGGGCAATGGCGCTTTCGCAGACCGGCAGCAGCGGCTCTGGTTCGGGCTGGCGAAAGACTTTATTGAAGTCGAAGACGGACGAGTGACGGCGCATCCGTTGCCGGGTGACGTCAGCTTTGAAGAGCTGGCCGCGATTGCTGAAGACCGGCAAGGCCATCTATTGGTCGCCAATTTGACCAGTCTATTTCAATACCAGAGCGCCGGTGATAAAGCTGCCTGGTCACGCTTACCTCTGACTTTCAAGATTCACGGGCAGAGCATTCACGCGATGCTTTGTGATGCGGCGGGCACTTTATGGATTGGCACGTCGGCCGGGCTGGTGCAGTACAAAGCGGGCACTCAACGGTTATATACAACGGCGCAGGGATTGCCCAATGATTTTATTACGGCGCTCTGCTTTGACCGTGAAGGCAACCTCTGGATTGGCACGCAATCGGGCGGCGTGTGTAAATTTTTGGCGCAACCGATTATCAGTTACACTCCGGCGGAAGGGATGCCTGAAGATTTTATCGTCAGGGCGGTCGAGGGATTGGATGGGACGATCTATGCGACGACGCTCAATCGCGGGGCTGTACGCATTGAAGAAGACCGCGTCATTGCGCTCTCCGGTTCTGAGGTTCCGGTCTATGGGGCAATGGACAGTGCGATTCTTGCAGACCGCAAGGGAGATTGGTGGGTCGGTTCGACGCAAGGTTTGGTTCGTCTGCCCGGCAAACCGTTGCAATTTAAAGATGTCGAACGCTTTACGCGCGCCGATGGCCTGCTGGATGCAAAAGTCTATATGGGACCCGGACTGTATGAAGACCCGAATGGAATAATCTGGGTCGGTTCGGAAAACGGTCATCTCTACTGGTACGACCCGAATCGAAGAAGCCCGCCGATGTTTCAACACCTGGTTTTGCCCGGCAGCTTGCGCGGGCGACATATGATGATGGACCAGGCGGGCAAATTATGGATTGCTTCAAATGACGAAATCGCCCGATTGCAAAACGGCGAGGTGCAATTTTTTAAAGAGACCGACGGCTTGCCGACTACCAAAAGCCGGGCTTTTTATCTCGATAGTCGCGGCTGGTTGTGGATTGCCCTGTATCGCAAAGGGGTCGCCGTAGTGAAAGACCCGACGGCCGAGCAGCCGCAATTTATCAATTATTCTACGGCCGACGGGCTTGCCAGTGACCTGGTCTGGTCGATTTCCGAAGATAACGCCGGGCGCCTATACTTTGCGACCGGGCGCGGGCTGGACCAATTCGATGTGACGAGTGGGCGCCTTCGCCACTTCACGACTCGCGACGGACTCTCCGGCGACATCATCAACCATTGTTTCAGGGATAGTAAGGGAAACATCTGGGTATGCACGTCGCAGGGACTTTCCAAATTTAATCCGGCGCTGGAAACCATCGCTACGAACGAGCCGCCTATCTATTTCAGCAAAGTTTTTATTGCCGGAGAAGACCAGCATTTGCCGGAGACCGGACTTGTGCTGTTGCCCGGCCTGCAACTGTCGCCAGGGAAAAACAACCTGCGGATTGAATTTGTGGCGCTCAGTTTTCAAAGCGAAAACGATTTGCTCTATCAATACAAACTGGAAGGCGCCGATACGGACTGGAGCCGCCCGAGCGCCGAACGTTCAGTCAATTACGCCAATCTGGCGTCCGGCACTTATCGCTTTCTGGCGCGCGCCATCAACCGCGACGGGATGGTGAGCCAGACGCCGGCAACTTTTGAATTTACCATTCAGCCGCCGATTTGGCGGCGCTGGTGGTTTATCAGTTTATCGGCGCTGATGCTCGGCGGGTTGATTTATGCCCTCTATCATTACCGCCTGCAGCAGGCCGTGAAACTCGAACGCGTGCGTATGCGCATTGCTCATGATTTGCACGATGACATCGGTTCTAGCCTTTCACAGGTTTCGATACTCAGCGAGGTCGTGCGTCAGCGCGTCAACGCCGAAGATGAGGCGGTCGGCAAACCCTTATCCTTAATCTCGCGCATCTCGACGGAAGCGGTAGATTCGATGAGCGACATTGTCTGGGCGATTAACCCGCAAAAAGACCGGCTGCGCGATTTGACCAGACGGATGCGGCAGTTTGCCGGAGAGGTTTTTACGGCGCGCAATATCGCCTTTCGCTTCGAGGCGCCCGATAGTCGCGCCGACATTAAACTTGAACCGGACACCCGCCGGCAGATCTTTCTTATCTTCAAAGAAGCGGTAAATAATGTCGCCCGCCATTCGCGCTGTGCACAGGCGGAAATCCATTTTTTTGTCGAAGGCGGCGGATTGGTTCTGCAAATCAGCGATGATGGCAAAGGGTTTCAGGTTGCTGAGGACGCCGACGGCAACGGCTTAATCAGTATGCGCAAACGCGCTGAAAGTTTGCCGGCGACCTTGCGGATTCTATCTGAAGAAAACCGTGGGACGACGGTGATTTTGCGCGTCCCGCTGGCCCGCGGCTGGGGAAAACGTGGCCTTTGATGAGGCGGAATTCGCTCACCCTACCTAAATCAATAGGTTTCTGTCGGCCTTCATTCTGGTATAAACTCTCAAGCGAGGCAGGAAGACAATCCTATGGAACATCCGCTAACCAACCAAACGACGGCCGCCGACCAACCGGTGGTTCGCGTCGGCATTATTGAAGATAAACGCGAACTCCGCGAAGGGTTGATGATGTTAATCAACGGCACCCCGGGCTATCGTTGTCTGCAGACCTCGCGCTCAATGGAAGAGGCCTTGACCAAAGTGCGGCTCGAATTGCCTGACGTGATGCTCGTTGATATTGGCTTGCCCGGCATGTCCGGTATTGACGGCATGAAGATTCTCAGAGAACGCTATCCCGGTTTGCTGATTGTTGCGCTCACGGTTTTCGATGATGATGACAATATCTTTGCAGCCCTTTGCGCGGGAGCCTCCGGGTATGTGCTCAAGAAGACTCCCCCGGCGCGACTCCTGGAAAATTTAAAGGAACTCGTCAGCGGCGGGGCGCCGATTTCGCCGGAGGTCGCGGCGCGAGTCATCAAGCTTTTCAAGCATTATACGCCGCCGGCGGGCGCGAAAACGCGTCTCACGCAACAGGAGACCGAGATTTTGAAACTGCTGGTCGAAGGCCATAATTACAAAACGGCGGCCGCCGAATTGGCCATCACCAGTAATACCGTCGCTTTTCATCTGCGCAATATCTATCAGAAATTGCAGGTTCACTCAAAATCCGAAGCGGTCGCCAAAGCGCTGCGCCTCGGCCTGGTCTAAACCGGCTTTCTCATTTCAAACCCCTGGCGCATTTTTCTACGCCAACAAATTATCCACCCTACATACTCAGGTAGTTATCCCGCCGGCCCGCTTTACGCATAATCGGCGAGGTTCAGCGGCGGTTTGCTGCGCAACAGAAGAATTTAGAAAGGCAATCTGGCATCTATATGAGCTTTGCGCCCCGTGGCAAACCGCCGCCCACACAGATTACATAAAAGGAATTAGCGATGCGTGTAAGCCTATCAAAAACTCTTACGACACTCTTTTATCTTCTTGGTTGCGTTGCCCTGGTGTGGGCTTCGGGCCTCAGCACCCTGACGCGACCGTTTAGCAACCGCACCCTGAACCCACCGTACAGCGAACCGACAATTGATAAAACGTCAATTCAGGTCACCACCCGCAGACACCTGGCGTATTGGAGCAACGCCGGACGGCTGCGTGACGAAACGACCTGGAGCTGGACACCGCGAATCTCTTTTCGGGTCAATGGCCCCGTAGCTTCGGGCAGTCGGCTGGGGGTTGAATTTTTACTGCCGGGAGGCAAACCCTGGGTCAAGTTTGAGGCGCCCGCCGGCGCCGTCGGCGCTGACCAGTGGTGGTCGGTTGATAACGCCGGCAATGACCTGAAAGAAGAGTTCGGCTCCGTGGTTACAGGAGCAGTAGATTTTAAGATTGTGTTGCGCAATGAACTGGAAGGCCGCAACCAGACGCTCTTTACCGGCAACGTACAGGTCAAAAAATTCCACGTGGGCAACGAGCAACCCGCCTTCAAAAACAATTTCGATTTCTATATTGACCAGGATTGGAATCTGCCCATCGCTTATGTTTTCGCCAGCGAGCCGGTTCGCGACGCGAGCGGTGATGCTTACACAGAGTTTGCGCCGCTCTGCGCGGCGTTATGGTTTCGCGGCGACCCGCCCGAACCTGACCTTTCAGCTCACCTCTATTATAAAGGCAAAGAGATTTCCGATACCGATAGTCACGGTGAAATTAATGGTGAAGTCTTAAATTCGAGTTTCGAGGAATCGCCCTTTATATGGAGCCGCAAACGGTTCTCATTCAGCCAGGCGCTGGTCTTTAACCAGGAGAACCCCGATAACCACGCCGAGGCTTTTCGCCTCGATAAAAACCCCGGCGACTATGAAATCAAAGTGCTGCGCAAAGGCCACCTGGTGCGCGTCTTGAAGTTTCGCGTCGGCAGCGATGGCAAACTGGTTGACACGGGGCTTGCGGCACAAAACGCCCTGGGAACCCGGCGCCTGGTGGTGCCGGTGCAGGTGCTCGGCACAGAAGACGGTAACTGGGACAGCGCGGCCTGGAAGACGGGCGCTTTCTATGGTAACCGGCTGACCAATTTTGCTTTTGAGTAATGCACAGACCGGCAGAGAATCCTGAGCCTCAGCCTATGAACCTGAAAACGATGAAGCAAACCGTAATAGGCGCGGTCTGGATTCTCTGCTCTTATCGCAAAAACCTATAACCAAGTAATGACCACCCACTTATTTAAAAAGGAGAAAGAAAGATGAGAATTGTAGGATTGATTTTAGGAGTTCTCGGCGGCTTGCTCGCCGGAATGTTAGGCAT
Source organism: Blastocatellia bacterium (assembly GCA_044868105.1). Lineage (GTDB taxonomy): Bacteria > Acidobacteriota > Blastocatellia > UBA7656 > UBA7656 > JBFMDH01. The sequence goes on along the minus strand of JBIOWC010000714.1, from coordinate 9,731 downwards.
AACCTGGATGCGAGACGCCAATCGCATGCGCGAACTGGTAGACGCGGCGAGAAATCTCGGCGTCGATACCGGCGAAGTGGACAAGTTAATTATTGCCGCTTACATCCTGCTGGTCGCCATGATTGTTGGCCTGGTAGCGGGGGTGCTGGCCTTTAGAGGTAAAGGCAAAATTGCCGCGCCGCTCATGATTTTAGGCGCCCTCGCTCCGGCGATTTTTGCCCCGAAGGCGTTGGTCTTCACCTTTATTCTGCTGGTCGGCGGTTTGTTCAGTTTTGCCGCCAAACCGAAAAGTAAACAATTTCAAACCCCATAATCTACAGAAAAGCCTTTGAGCGTGTGCTCAATGTTCAGGAGGCGCAGCGCTTTGTCCGGCGGACGACCTGCGCTTCGCCTCCGCAATTCCAATATAAAAGAGGACGTTTTGATGGAAAATTCTAAAACTATATTATTCGGTAAGTTTATCGTTATGGCAGCCACCCTATTTATGTTCTGCGGCGGTCGTCTGGCGCTCGGAGCCGACACGGAGCCGATTTGCGGCAGCCTGCAGAAATTCAATCAGACCCATCGCTGGCAGGATTTACCCGGCTGCACGGAAAAACGCGACTATAACAATCAGTTGAGCGCCGTCACGCTGTTAGGGCGGGCTAAAGACGCTTTTAAGGATTTCTTCGAGACCTGGGAAAAAGGCGATATGGACCACGTAGATTCCTATGCCGGCGGTTGTCTCCAATTTATGAACGGAGCCGATGACCTTTGGAATTCAGACCCCGAACTGGTGAGAGCCAAACCGGCTTACGATGAAATGAAGCGCAAGGTTGAACGTTACCTTGAGTGGCAACCTATGGTCAGCGAATTATTTCAGCGCTACTTCTATGCCATGACCTGGCTGGGAGAAGCGAAAAACGGCGAATTGGAATCGGCGGATATGGCGGTGAGAGAAGCGAAGAGTCTGCAAAAGACCATCGCCGAAGTGCAGCGACAAAGCGTCCCGGATGATTTTCTGATTCCTGGTAGCGGCAAGATTCCGGCGGCGACAATTGGAGAGATAAAAGCCCGGCTGGCTTCCTACCTGGGTCAGGCCGATAGTTCGATGACCAACGCCCGCAAGATTGATGATGCCAAATGGGAGCCCTACACGAAATTTCTTAGCGGCGACCGCCTGAAATTTTTCAACGAAACCTATCGCATCGGCACCAATGTTTATGGCCGCGGCGGCAAATATCTGGACAAGCCGGAAGAGTTCGACACCGCTCCGGTGATGTGTACAAAGAGTTGGGGGCATAGCGGATTGGTCGAAACCTGGCGAGTCAACTGCTACAGCTTTCGCGGCGATCAGCAGATTGGCGGCGCGCGAACCCGAAGCGGTTACGGCAATACGCCGTCATCGGCTTATCAATAATGAACCCGAACAGGGTACAGGCATCCAGGCAAAAGACCTCGGCTCATCGCGCCTCTGTAAATCCGGCGAATTTGTCGTCTTGGAGTGATGCGCAATCTTGGCTTTGAAGGATGGCCTAATGCAATAAAGCGGCGCAGAGCCTTTCAGATGTAGCGCTCTGCGCCGCTTCAAGTTTAGCTGGCGCTCATGAGTTGAGCGCGCCCGCAGTCATCAGGATGAATTGACCACCGATGACTGACTGCCGATTACGACGCTAGAACCGTGTGCTGTAGCGCACGAAGACGCCGCGACCCGGTGCGTCGAGTCCCCAACTGATGCCGCGATAATTGCGGTCACCGATGTTTTCAAAATCAATCATGATTTCGTGACGTTCGGCGAAACGGAAACCGCCGCGAACATTGAAGGTCACATAGCCCGACAAAGCGTTATAGAGTGACGACGAATTGACGCCGACGCCGAGCACGCGGTTTTGAATCTGCGCCAGGGTTTCACCCGTCGCATTTAACCGGTCATCGGCGTTGCCGGCAATTCCATCCGGCCCATTGTTTACCAAACCGCGCGCCCTTGCGCCATTATTGAAAAATGCCGCGATGCTGGTGCGCGAACGACCCGCGCCGATGCGCCGGTCGCCTAAATCGAGCGACGATAAACGGGTCTGTCGGTCGGCCGCGTGAATGTAGGGTTCAACCCAGAAATGGCGGCCGGTCGGCGCATAACGCAGTTTCAAATAACCTTCTGCCGGAGGCGTGCCGCCTTCGATGTTTGGCGCAAGCCCCGTGCGTTTGTCTTCGGCATGCACATAAGTGAAGATGGTCGAAATCGTCCAGTCGGAGGCGAGTTTTAAATCGAAGGTATGTTCAAAGCCATAGAGTCGCGCTTCATCAAAATTGGCGCGCACCAGCACAGGGGTTGCCGGAGCGATGGGCACAAAGACCGTACCGTTGGCGAGTTGTTGCGCGATGGTCTGGTCGCCGAGTCTCGTGCCGACTGCGCCGGGCGGCAGGATAAGCGCCTGCTTTTGAATGTTGTTGTCAATGTCATTGATGAAGAAAGCAAAGTCTGTATCAACGCGCCGATTGTGAAACCGCACGCCCAGGTCATAGGTCAAACTATTTTCGGGTTCGAGTTGCGAAACCGGAAGGCCGGTCGAAACGGCGCTGGCGGCGGCTGATGAACCGACGAAACCACCCAGTCCCGCGACATCCGGCGCGGCGACTTCAAAGCCATCGCCCGTCAGCCCAAGCGTTCCCAAATCGGTGATGTGGGGGGCGCGGAGACCTCTCGCGATATTGAAAACAAAACTCAAACCTTCTAGCGGGGTAATCACCGCGCCGGCGCGGAAGGTCACCGCATCCGTAGCAAATGAATCATCGGGCCACAGCCGCCGGCCGCCGACGACAGGTGAATTTTCGGCGCGGGATTCATAATCATATTTGCTGTACCGCAGGCTGCCAATGAGGCGCAACTTGCCGGAGATAACATCAAAGACATCCTGAAAATAGAGGCCGCCGCTGCGGTACTCGGCATCGTCCGGCACGCGCCCGCGTCTTAGGGTCGCGACATTGGTTGTCGGATTGACCCCGAATGACGGCGCATTGATGCGCTCATGGTAAAAATCGCCGCCCACTAAAAAGTTATTACGCGACCCAATTTGCTTATTGGCATAGGCTTGAACGCCATTGACATTGGTGCGTTCGAATTCGTGATTGATCGAGGCATTGCGATTGCCGTTGCCGCCTTGATTGACGCGCTCTTCGCGTTGCGAATTAAAAGAGTAGGTTAAGGAAAAGGTATCAAACCAGCCAAGGTTAAGGCGATGATAACGGGCATAGAAAAAGTCGAGCATGAAGTTGCGCAGGTCGGCAATCAAATTGCCGTCGCCGCCCAGCAATTGATCCCAGCGTTTGCCGCCATCTATCTGACTGCGCAGGTAACTGGTGATGAACTGGTCTTTGGTGGTGGGCGAAAAATTCAACTTCAACATCCCGCCATACTGTGTGAACGCCGTATCCGGGATGCGGTCGTCAATAACCAGGTCTGAACTTAAATTGAAAAATCGGGTGAGCGAGTTGCGCGAATCGCGCTCGTGCCCGGTGCGCAGGGTGTTGGAGCGATGGCCGGTTAAGTTTGCCAGTAAACCAAATTTTTTGGATGAATAAGCGGTGGTGAGATGGGAACCGAAACCGGCATCGGTGGTGTTGCCAAAGAGGGAGAGGCGGCTGTTGACCTGTGGCGTTTCGGAAAGTGAAGGCGGACGAGCTAAATATTGTATGCTGCCGCCCAGCGCGTCACTGCCATATTGGGCGCTGTTGGGCCCGCGCAACACTTCGACGGCTTGCAAATTTGAAGCGTCAACGAGATTGAAAAACGAACCGACGCCGCCGCGTTGCGCAGAGGTTGAAAGTCGCACGCCGTCAATAAAGATATTGACTTTGTTGCCGACAAGACCGCGAATGAAGGCGCCAGAAACCGTCGGGCTGGTGCGTTGCATATGCAGTCCAACCTCTTCTTTGAAGATTTGTGCAGTCACCGCTTTGACGCGTTCGGCGATCACCTCTTCGTTGATGACATTCACTTGTTGAGTGGTGTTCTCGACGCTTTCAACCAGACCGGTGTTAGCGGTTACGGTGACGGTTTCCGCATCCAGTCGCGGTTCAAGCGTGACCTCTATATCGCCTGTTGCAAGCCAGCTGTTGACGGCTGCGCGACGGTCAGCAAAGCCTTTTGCGCTGACCACCAAAAGATACGAGCCTTCGGCGACGCCATCGAAACTAAAACGCCCCTGCCCGTCACTTTTAGTCGAAGCCGCGGTGGCTTGTTGCGCCGTGAACAAACTCACGTCGGCATCTGCAACCGCGTCGCCTCGTGAATCACGAACGATGCCGGAAATTTTTTTGTCGTCAAAGGCAAAAAGATCGGCCGCAAAAGTCGGAAAGGTAAGCAACAACATTAAAAGCTTAACGGACGCATTTCTGATGTTGTTGATGATTGATCTGTTCATAATCTTCTCCTGAGAAATTTAGGTTTGGGTAAGCGTTTGGGGTATTACTGACCACTCAGTAATACCCCACTTTTACTATCCAGGTGTTAGGTTGACTTACTTCGCGGGTGTGACAGTGAAATTATCAAAGTAGCTGACGCTGTCAGTCTTTGACCAAACGCCCACTTTGCCGGAAACCGGTTCGGCAAGCGTATATTCGAGAAATAATTTGCCATCCATATAGCCTTGCAAATTGGTGCCATTGACGGCGATTTTAAGGTCGTGCCAGGTGTTGAGCTCTAACTTCTGTTTGTCGGCGCCGCGCTTAACAAATTTGCGAGTGCCTTTATTGAAAGTCCACAACACCACATTGTCTTCTTTTCCGTTAAAGCGCACGGTCAGATAATCGCCGTTTGGTTTGAGGTTGAATAAAATTCCCGCACAGGTGTCGAGTTGCCCCGAAATGAGTTTGAATCGCACGCTGATTTCGCCGTCTTGAAAGTTGTCAATTTTTTTGGCGACGGCGTAAGGGAAATAGGCCCAGGCTTTGACATTATCAATGAACTCTTCGTTGCGCGACCCGTAAATCTCGCGGGCCTTTTGCGCCAGTCCCCCGGCCGGTTGCCCTTTCATCCATTGACGACCGTCAACCGCGAGAACTTTACTGTTGCCGTCCTGGACCACCGACCAGTTGCCGACAATGCCTAAAAATTGCGACGACTCATTGCCGATTTTATCTTTTTTGACTTCCACATGAACGCTCTTGCCCTTTTGCGCGAAAGCCGCGAAAACAAGTAGCGTGAAAGCTATGAATAGCATAAAAACTCTGTTCATCATTTATCTCCTCCGAAAACGAATTAAAAACCATGACAGGCAAATTACCACTGGTAACAAACCGTAAAAAATCCCTAGGGCGCCTGCGGGTCGCACGGCCAGCGGATAACCGGGATAAACCGCTTCGTCTGTGGGTTCAGGCGGCGTGATATGCGCCAGTTTATAAAGCTCTTCTAAAACGATGGGTTCCGTGGTGGATTGAATCAAGGCGCGCTCACCGGCGAGCTCGTACCAGACTTCGCCGTAGTGGTCTTCGGCGCCTTCAAATAATCCTGTGCGACTTCCGGCGGCGTATTCAACATCAACGCGCGGCAACACGCGCTTCAATTTATTGAGAATGCTGCGTTCCAAATCAGTAAAGCGCGGGTCTTCCGATGCCAGGTAAACCGTCACTCGCAACGGTTCATGAATCTGCTTGAGCGCCGCTTCGTCGGCGCGCGGAAACGAATTGCGCCGGTCTTCGCTGAAATCCCAACTGGCGCGCGTCGTTGAACCAACCCACAAAGCCATAAACAGAAGCAGAGCGACAACGAGCGTACCGCAAAGTTTAATTGTCAAGCTGCGCCCCGTATGTAACCAAACGGCTGCGAGCGCCACGCCGCCGGCGCTCAGCGCGAGCATCACCATTAGGGTTGCGAGTCGCAGTTGTCCTTGTTCAAAAACGCGCAGAGCGGCGGTCGGCGTATAGGCCGCAAAGGTCTGCCACCAGCCGCCGCGACCGGCGGCAAGAAAATCGAGCGCCCAGGTGCCGAGCGTGAATCCGAGGGTCACGATGGCGGCACTGGCGGCGCTTTCGGCCATTGCCGCCGCCGCCACCGCCACGCCGCCGCTAATCATCACCCGCAACAGATGACCGAGCAGCAGGTTCAAGGTTTCAGGCGCATAGAGATGCCCGCCGTAACTTTTCCATAACAGGAGCGCCACCAGGCCCGGCGTCCAGGCAATCACCCACGAGATGATTAAAACCAGCGCTTTAATCGCCAGCATGGCGCCGAGACTTTGAGGAAATTGCAGCAGGAGTTTCAAGGCGCCGTTTTCTCTTTCCGCGGCGATTAAACGAATCGCTACGAAGGGAAAGAGCAAGGTCGCCGCTAAATCATAGGCGCCGAAAGTCGGCACCAGGAGGCCGTCCAAAGGACTCAGTCCTTGCGCGAGCGCCGCCGCGCCGCCGCCTATGCCGCTGGCTTCGGCGTAGAGGTTGACGGCGGTGATGAAGCCTTGGCCAACCAGCAAGCTGATAAAGATGAGCATCAACCAGTAAGCGCGTGAGGCCAACAGTTCGCGTAACTCTTTTGCAAATAACCGGAGCATAAGTTAGGTCAAGGCCAGAAAAATCTCTTCGAGTTCTCCTTCTGGCAAATTCGCCTGGGCGCGGAGTTCGCCGATATTGCCTTCGCCGACGACTTGGCCGCCGGCCAGCAGTACCAACCTATCGCAAACCCGCGCGGCATCCGTCAGTTGATGAATCGACAGCATCAAGGTGCGACCGCGCGCCGCGTGCACTTTAAGCAAGGTCATCACATCGCGGGTCTGTCGCAAATCCAGTCCGTCAAACGGTTCATCAAGCAGTAAGAGCGGCTGGCGCGTGAGCAAGCCGAGCGCCAGCAATGTGCGTTTGCGTTCGCCTTTTGACAGCGAATGAATGCGCGCTTTGAGCAGCGGTTTTAATTTCAAGGCCTCGGCCAGTTCATCGGCTTTGGTGTCTTCGCGTTGATAAATTTTTTCAAAGAACTGCAGCGCCCAACCGAGACTCTGCTCGGCCCAGGGCACAATACTATCAGGTAAATAAAAGAGCGCCTCTTTGCGACGAAACGCGCGTAGCTCTCGATTGTGAAAGCTCACCCGTCCGCTATCGGTTGGCAAGAGTCCCGCAAGCGCCTCAAGCAAAGTCGTTTTGCCAGCCCCATTCGGACCGATGAGTCCGAGCACCTCGCCCTGTCGGACGGCAAAACTCACATCCCGTAAAACCCAATTCGGGCGAAAGCGTTTCGATATCCCTTGAACGGTGAGCAATGTTTCGGCGTTCGTTTGCATTCCCGATGAATTAGATGGTGGTGCAGTACTGGGTTTATTGCAGTAAAAAAATCTGCCGTATTCAAAGCCAACTGCCGTAGCGTTGAATACGGCAAAAAATAGTGGAGGACGAAGTTAAAACAGGTTCAAAAATTTCGTTTCGTCGTATTCACGGCCTCAATGTTTAATACGGGATGCACCTCATACCACTCGCGACCGGCTTCGGCATCATAACGACTGACTCCGTAAACGCGCACGCGGGAACCGACGACTGGCGGATCAATTTTAATCGGGCTGATAATTTCGCAAACAATAAACGGCGATGGGCGCTCGATGTCTTCGACCAATTTGAATTTCAAATCTCCATCCTCTTCATCGCTGAGTTTGACTTCGCTGACATAGCCTTCGGCAACAATGTGCGGGCGCGTGTTATTTTCGATGTCGGAAATACTGACGGGATGAAACTCCTCTTTGTCAACGACGCCAGACACGTGTGTCGCAATAAATTCTCTGGGTTCTTTACTGACCAAAACGGCGCTCAAAACGATGACCGCAATCCCTAAGGCGCCGACCGCAAACCAGGGTGAGAGCCGGTAACTTCGCCACTGGATAATGCGCCGCCGCGCTGGAACTGGCGATTTATCTAAAGCCGCGGCAAGCGTTTCCCAGTGATCGCCCAGCGGTTTGCGACGCTCAAGCTGGACGGCAAATCGTTGCCCGTCACGCAGGTGCGCGAGCCGCGCCCGACAATCGTTGCAATCGAGCAAATGGTCTTCGAGTTGACCGACCTTTGATGCGCCCAACTCATTGTCTAAATAAGCTGAAAAATTTTTCCATAAATCGAATCGTAGGCACCTCATGTGTTTACCTCCTGCGCCGCGGTGGTCGCGGCGACGGCAAAATCGCCTCTATAAAATCTTTCTCAGAGGTCTAAGCCGTGATTCCAAACTAGTCAGGGCGCGATTTAAGCGCGACGCGACGGTTCCCGGCGAACAATCGAGAACGGCGGAAATCTCTTCGTAAGAAAACCCTTCAATGTATTTCAAAACCACGACGGCGCGCAGCTTGGGCGACAGTTCCATTACCGCCTGTTGAATGATTTCCTGTCGCTGATTGCGCTCGTGCTCGACGTCGGGGGTTAAATTCATATCCATCTCTTCGCCGCTCCCCAGTATCGCATCAAGCGGCACGTATTGAGCCCCACTGCCGCGCGAGTGATTCATACATTCATTGACGGCGATGCGATAAATCCAGGTCGAAAGCGTTGACTCGAAACGAAAGCCGCTGAGCGCGCGAAAGATTTTCAGAAAGATGGTCTGGGTTAAATCTTCCGCAAAAACCGCGTCGCCAATTGAATAATAGACAATATTGAAGACCCGTTCGTTATACAGCCGGTAAATTGAACGTTGCGCCGAGCGGTCTCCACGCTGAGCATCCAGAATGAGCTCACGCTCCGACCTATTCAATTGCGCGTTTTGGATAGTCATAAATGGGTTTCGATAATGCACCCTATATAGTTAGACACCGATGAGAAAAAAATCTTCCGCTATTTATAAAAAATTTTTTAATCGGCAGAGATTGCAGAGTTCGGATTGTCAAAAAGAATTGCTTGAGCGATATCCCCTCAATTGCGGAGTTGACTCTGGCAACCGGCGATAGTAGTGTTGGCTGACACTGACAGCGAGCTCGAAGATAATCATAAAAAGAGTGTTCATCTGATGACAAGTAAAATATACAGAGTAACCGTCACCTTACCGGATTTGGCCGCGGCTCACGCCGAACAAGAGGTCAAAGTTGAAACCGGCAACTGGGCGACTGCCGTCAAGCTGGCCTGTGATGAAATCAGCAAGCGCCCGCACGTCCGAGGCAAACATATCAAAAGCGCGAAACTATTTTTCAGCGTCGTCGGTTTGAAAGAGACCGCCGATACGCTAGCCCAAGCGCCGTCTGCAAAAAACGGCGACCGGGAAGACCCCCAGGGGTTGCTGTTTGAGATGTGAGATGACCGCCCCCGCGCTTAAGCTGTTGAGCTGACTTTGAGCAAAAATTGTTGCCGTTATTTCCCGCGAATTTTTTCCCGCCGCACAAATAAATTCTTGATAAAAAATCTCTCGGTTTTGCATTGGTTTTTTGCCGGTTTCCGTCTTTGTATGGAGATGAAAATCTTTTCATCGCTGGTCGCGTAGCTGCGCTTTGCGGCTGCGATAAATTGTTGTATAGCCAAACTCCTTGAGTGGATGAGGCTACGATTTGCCGTAGCAAACGATGCCGCTTTCACGGCGGTGAATTGCTTGTCGCGGCGTAAAGGAGAGATCGCTTATGCCAACCGGACATAAAATAGATATCAAACGATTAGAGAAAAAAGTGACGGATTTAAGTGACGCGCTGGCGAAACTCGGCAGCAAAGATGACTTTAAAAAGCTGATATTGATTCTCCGAAGACCGGGATGGACAACCCCCGCAGAATTTATTTTCTTTTCGTCAATTCTTGATTCAATGACGGCC
>JBIOWC010000713.1:0-2107 GCA_044868105.1 Blastocatellia bacterium | reverse complement strand
ATGTCTGTGATCCGGCTGACCGCGCGGTGCTGACCGAAGAAGAACTTGAACGATATTACATGGGAGAATTAAGCGCGGCAGTCTATAAAGAAATTAGCCAGCAAAAAGCCCATGTCTTTCCGCTGGCGCCGGGCAAAGGGGTTCACATTCCGTCAAAGGGACCGCACTGGGTACGCAACGGCGACGAATTTTCGGTCTCTTTCTCGATCAATTTTTGTATGCGGGAACTCGACCTCAAGGCGCGCATCTATCAATTCAATCATTACCTCAGAAGAATGAATTTTCAGCCCTCGGCGCCAGGCCAATCGGCGCTCAAAGATAAACTCAAAATCCTGTCCTTGAGCAATATTGGAAAAGCGCCGGCCGCCAATAAATATGAGCTGCTCAGACAAAATGTCCAACGACTCGACAGCCTTTTCGGGGTTGCCGGAAAGGTGCTTGGGCGGTCAGCAAAATAAGCGGCCCAAGCGGTTCAGGATTTCTTCGCTCTATAAACATTTTCTTCTTACCTGAGAGGGTGAATATCAAAAATACCGTATGCAGACCGTCTCCCCCTTATCCAGCTCTATGACCGAGGCTTTGAAGTCTTTCAACGACGAGCGGCAGCGTGTGCTTGTGGAATTCAACAAGACCAAGACCGCCTATCCGGCTGACCACTGTGTGCACACCCTATTTGAACGGCAGGCGCAACAAACGCCGCATCGGGTCGCGCTGGTTTACCGTGAGCGGCAGTTGACCTACCAGGAGCTCAATCGCCAGGCCAATCGTCTGGCGCACCATCTTCGCTCACTCGGGGTGGGTAAAGAAAGGCTCGTCGGTCTGGCGATGCGCCGTTCGCTCGACTTGATCGTTGCGATGCTCGCCATACTCAAAGCCGGAGGCGCTTACCTGCCGCTCGACCCGGAATATCCGAACGACCGACTGGCGCTGATGCTCGAAGATGCTCAAGCGCCTGTGCTCATCACCGAATCGGCCTTGCTCGACCGACTGCCGACCCAGCAAGCCAGGATTATCTGTATTGATGGGGAAGCGATACCCGAAAGCCCTTTTGAAAATCCGCTCTGCGAAAACACCGCCGCCAACCTCGCTTATGTGATGTTCACTTCCGGGTCAACCGGCCGCCCCAAAGGCGTTATGGTTGAGCATCGCGCCATCGTGCGCTTGGTTAAAGAAACCGATTATGCGGATTTCAGCGCCGATAATGTCTTCCTGCAGTTTGCCCCCATCACCTTTGATGCCTCGACCTTTGAAATCTGGGGAGCGCTACTCAATGGCGGGTGTCTGGCGATTATGCCCGACGGCGTGCCTTCCCTGGAAGAGCTGGGGCGCGCCATACGAGCGTACCAGGTGACAACCTTGTGGCTTACGGCCGGGCTCTTTCACCTGATGGTTGACGAACGAATCGAAGACCTGCGCCCGCTTCGGCAGTTGCTCGCCGGCGGCGATGTGCTCTCTGTCACGCATGTTCAAAAAGTGCTCAGCACACTCGATTGCACGCTCATCAACGGTTATGGGCCAACCGAAAATACGACCTTCACCTGCTGTTATGCCGTACCGCGCGACCAAACGCTGGGCCATTCCGTTCCTATTGGCAAACCCATCGCCAACACCCAGGTGTATATACTGGACGCCAATCTTTATCCGGTCGGGCGCGGAGAAATTGGCGAGCTTTATATCGGCGGCGATGGACTGGCGCGCGGTTATCTCAATCGCGAGGCCTTGACGAGCGAGAAGTTCATTGCCAGCCCGTTTCCTGAAATCTCTTCGGCGCGGCTTTATAAAACCGGAGACCTGGCGCGTTTTCTCGCGGATGGCACGGTTGAATTTTTAGGGCGCGCCGACAACCAGGTGAAGATTCGTGGCTTTCGTATCGAACTCGAAGAGATTGAAGTGGCGCTCTCTAATCATCCGCAAATTCGCGAAGCCCTGGTTATAACGCGCGAGTTGGCGACCGCCGACAAACAACTCGTCGCCTTTGTCGTCGGCGAAGCGGAAGGCTTGGAAGTCTGCCGACTGCGCGCTTACCTCGAAGAAAAATTGCCCGATTATATGATTCCGGCTTTTATCTTTCCGCTTGCCGCGCTGCCGCTCAACCCGAATGGCAAGG
>JBIOWC010000712.1:0-5831 GCA_044868105.1 Blastocatellia bacterium | reverse complement strand
GAGTTCGTGTCCGAGCGGCGAAAACCCGGCAACGCGAATGAGCGATAAACCCAAATCGCGCTCTTTGGTTGACAGGTCGGGAATGCCGACTTGCCGGTTGACGCTGGTGCCGGCGTTTTCCTGAAAGACGCTTGACTTAATGCGATTGAAGGTAAAGCGCGCTTCGTTAATCAGTTTCGGTGAAAAGATATGGGTTTCGCTCAGCATTAGATTTTGCCCGCGTCGCGCGACGTCGTTGCCATAACCGGGCAGCGATGAAAAACCGGAAAAAGGCGTGCCCGCGAAGGGTTCAAGAAAATCACGGTCAACGAAACTGTAACGGAAAGCTAAAGTTGAAGCGTCTGAAAAGCGATGGTCTAAGCGAGCATCGAATTGATGATTGCGGTCGCGGGCGATTGGCGAGGCAACGAAATTCGCAAACGGCGTATTGCGATTCGGTTCGGGAAAGAGATTGGCGATGGCTTGCCCGACCGGATGAATGAAGAAACTCGGAATTTGATTGCCGGGAAAGGGTTGTTGGGTGAACGGATTAATCGGTTTGTTGAAAAGCGACTGCGAAAAATCGCCGCTGCGTTCGGCCAGCGTCGGCACGTTGGTGACGCGAGTTATCCCCTCGCGAATGCGCGTCCCTTCATAGTCAACAAAGAAAAAGGTTTTGTCTTTACGAATGGGGCCGCCGAATGAACCGCCAAATTGATTGCGGTTGTATTCGGGCGCAGGCTCATTGCGCGGCGCAAAAAAGTTGCGGGCATCGAGCGCCCCGTTACGGAAGAATTCATACGCCGACCCGTGAAAACTATTTCCGCCGGATTTGGTGACGACGTTGATTTGCCCGCCGACGTTGCGACCAAATGACGCATCGTAGCTGTTGGTCAAAACTTCAAACTCGCGAATCGCGTCAACCGCAGGTTTGACGGCAACGGTGTTAAGTTTCGGGTCAACGTTGAAGGCCCCGTCGAGTAGGAAATAGTTTGAATCTTCGCGTGAACCGTTAATCGAGAAAGCGAAATCGCCGCGCACCGAGCCGGCCGAGCCCGGTGCGGCCGGAGCCGCGCCCGGAACCAGTAAAGAAAGCTCTAAGAAATTGCGTCCATCAAGCGGCAAATTTGTCACCTGCCGGTTTTCAATCACCGTGCCCAGCGAAGCGGAGTCTCTTTTTATTTCAGAAACTGGTGAAGAAACCCGTATGGTTTCTTCAGGAGTCGCAACTTCTAAAGGCAGATCAAGACGAAGCTCTTGATTGACTAAGAGTTGAAATTGCAGGCGAACGTATTTTTGAAATCCGGTGGCTTTGGCTTCAAGTTGATAGGTGCCAGGTGGCAATTGAGAAAGGATATATTCACCGTCACCGTTCGTTACTACCTCCCTCGTTTCGTTCGTTTCTGTGTTAATAAGCTTGATTTGAACTTTAGCTACCGGACTTCCTTGTATGTCCGTTGCAATGCCGCGAATAGAGGCCTTTGATGTTTGCGCGTAAATTGGGACATTCAAAAACAGAATGGAAAGGATAAGCGCAAATATGATTTTTGATTTCACTTTGTTTTATTCTCCTCAGAAAATTTGTCTGAAAGCATTACGGCTGGTGATTGAAAGTTGTTCTATGACATTACCGGAGGTTTAAAGAAATTGCCATTCAAAGATTTGCCGTCCACTCGACTACTTTGACTTCTTGTTTTGCTTGCCCTGACAGGTTTGACAAAGCCCGCGCAGGATAACTTCGTACGACTCGACCTCGTGGGCTGTGAGCATGGTTAACTTACCGCGCACTTCTTCGCTGGGGACATCGAAAATTTTATAACAGGTGCGACAGACAAAATGATGATGCGGCGCCAGGTTCGCATCGTAGCGCGTGATGCCATCGTCGAGACAAATCACGCCAATCATTCCGGCTTCGGCAAGCGCGGTGACGGCGTTATAGACGGTCGCCCGCGAGGCGCGCGGAAATTGCTCGTTGATGGCTTTGAAGATTTCATCCGCCGTTGGGTGGTCGTGACTGTGCGCTAAGTGTTCCAATACCGCAAAACGTTGCGGCGTGACCTTGAGCCCGCCGTCGCGCATGCGTCCTTCAATGTGTGCCCGATGATTTGCTGCCATAACTTTTTGCTTTATAAAACCAGCGAAAATACTAGCAAGATTTTTTTTTTCGCAAAAGGCTTGCGAGGAAATCCCAGACTTGACGTGGTATCAATTTAGACATATTCTAATCCGCGCAGCCGGCGAGGCAAGATCTCCACGGTTGTTTTATCGCGCTCTTTTATCCATAGACTCAGGGTCAAAGACTAGAAAAGCGGTCTGCGCTGTGTAGACCGGAAAGAGACGGCTTATGAGAATCAAAGCAAAAATCAAAGTGCTCATCTTAAGTTTATTTGCCATTACAGCGACGCTCCTTATTGGCAACGCGAGTATCAGCCAACCCCGAGTCGCGGCTTCGCAAGCGCCTGCGTTTCAAGCGAAAGTGCCCAAGGGCCTTCCTGCTGATTTGTACGAACAACTGATCCCCAAAGATAACCCGATGACCGCCCAAAAAGTGGTGCTCGGCGAAAAGCTCTTTTTCGATAAACGGCTTTCGGTTGACAAGACGATTAGCTGCGCGACCTGTCACGACCCGGCAACCGCCTTTGCCGAAAGCAATATGGTCGGCATTGGCATTGAGATGAAAAAAGGGGCGCGCAATTCGCCGACGATTTTGAATGCGATGTTTAACGAAGCGCAGTTTTGGGACGGGCGCGCGCCATCGCTGGAAGAACAATCGAAACTTCCCATCATCAACCCGATTGAAATGGGTATGAAAGACCACACCGTGGTCGTTCAACGGGTGCGCGAGGCAAAAGAGTACGCGCCGCTCTTTGCCGCCGCTTTCCCTGGCGAAGGCATCAATATCAACACCATTGCCAAAGCCCTTGCTTCGTTTGAGCGAACCCAGTTATCGGGCGATTCGCCTTTTGACCGGTTTATGGCCGGCGACCAAACGGCCATTTCCGAATCCGCAAAACGCGGGTGGGATTTGTTCAACCACAAGGCCCGTTGTATATCCTGTCACGCTTTTAATCCATCGTCGCCATTTTTCTCGGACTTCAAATTCCACAACATCGGCGTCGCCGCAAAAGACGTAAATTTCTCGCAATTGGCGCGGCGCGCCCGTCAAGTTGGCGACGCTCAAAAAGCCATTGACGAATTGGCTTTGCAACAAGGTTTTTCGGAACTTGGCCGATACCTGGTTACCAAACAACCGAAAGATATCGGCGCGTTTAAAACTTCGATGTTGCGCGATATTGAACTCACCGCGCCCTATATGCACAACGGTTCGGAAAAGACTCTCTTGGATGTGGTGAATTTTTATGACAAGGGGGGCGAAGCGAATCCGAATCTGGATGGCGGCATGCGCCCGCTCAAACTCACAGACGCCGAGAAGGCTGACCTCGTAGAATTTATGAAGACACTTACGAGCGACGCGGTGCGCGAACGCGCCAAAAACGCCAAGGCACAAACCCGTGCGCCGTTTTCAGAATAGACCTCTTGAAGTTTTTTGTCTGTTTAGAGTGGCAGCCTGAAAATGCCAATCATTTGGCCTGAAGGCGGGACTCTAAAGGTAAAGGAGAGAACTGATGATCACTTTGAAATGGACGAAACGCCGGAAAGAATACCTTCGCGAGCGTGACAATTGGTTCAAGGAACTCATGAACGCGGGGCAAGTCGAGCGGGGTCGCCGCAAATTCATGAAGATGGCAGCAATGGCGGCAGGAGCGGCTGTAGGAGCCAGTTTCGTGCCCGAGTCATTTCAGATGGTTGATTTGGTCAGCCCGGCCGCCGCCGCGCAAAACCCGGTCAAACCTTTTAATTTCGCTTACATTTCGGATTCGCACCTGTACGAAAAGACGCTCAATGAAAGGTTCGTGCGGCAACTTGAACGCGCGGTTGCTGACATAAATGCTCTCGACCCGCAGCCGGATTTTGTTTTGTACGGCGGCGACCTCGCGCAACTCGGTCAAGCGGGCGAATTGAAATTGGGCGCCCAGATTCTCAAACAGGTAAAAGCGCCGCTCAAGATGATGGTCGGCGAGCACGACTGGTTTTTAGATATGGGCGATTTGTGGAAAGAGCTTTTCGGAGAGCCCAATTATTCATTCGACCACAAGGGGGTGCACTTCATCACTTTGATGAGCGTCAATGAAAAAGATTTCTGGACGGCGAAAGGTTTAACTCCCATGCAGCGTATGCAAATCGTCGCCGGGCTGGATGACGGCCGACAAAGCCGTTTTGAAGTCGGCGAAGCGGGGCGCGAATGGTTGCAACGCGACCTTGCGAAAGTTCCCAAGACCACGCCGATTGTCGTCTTTTCGCATTCGCCGCTTTACAAATACTATCGCGATTGGAATTTCTGGACCGAAGATGCCGAACCGGTGCAGGCCCTGCTGAGACCCTACAAATCGGTGACCGTCATTCACGGACACACTCATCAAGTGTTATCGAATCGCCTGGGGAACATTCATTTTCACGGGATGCTGTCGACCGCCTGGCCCTGGCCCTACGCGCCAACCGGGCTGCCGAAACTCACTGTGCAGATGAATCGCCCTGACCCCTTCAATCAAACCGAAGGCATGGGTGATGGGCTGGTCCGGGTGAATCCGAGCGGCTATGTAGATATGCGTTATGATTTGTGGAATCGCAATCCGATGGTTATTTCCGAAAAATATCTCGCGTCAAGCGGCGCACAAGACAGACCCGCGAAGACCACGCTGGAATCCTACTAGAAAGGAACGACGACGAATGAAAAGAAATGGGTTGAAGATGATAACGCTGATGGGTTTGGTGATTGGCGGCGCGATGTTTTACCGGGTGGCACAGGCGCAAGAGCCGAAACATCCGCCGGTGCCAGGCGACGGAAAAAATCTGGTCGTGCAGTTATGCGATGGCAAAACATTTCTCTCGGTTCCGGGCGTTGACGCCAACGGGCGGATGACGCCTGAACAGGCGCAAACGGTATCGGATAAATTGATGTCCATATGGATGACGACGAAAGATAAAGCGACGGCTGAAGCCTGGATGCGCGAAGCGACTCAGGCGCCAACGCCTCCGGCAACCAAGGGCAAGAAACCCGGCACGCTCAAAGGCGGCGAGGTACAGCAATCGTTCAAAGAACAGGTCGTGGATTTCAGCAATCGCGACAAAATGGTTTGGGATAAAGAACTGGCGCGTGAAATCGAATATGGCAATCAAATATTTCACAGTGACCAGTTGATTGGGAGCACCAACGGCATTGCCTGCGCCATGTGTCATCCGAATGGCTCAAACACTCATCCCGAAACCTATCCGAAGTTTCAAATTCAACTCAAGAGAGTGGCCCTGTTGCGCGATATGATTAACTGGTGCATTGAAAACCCGGCGCGAGGTCCGCGCCTGGCGGCCGATGACCCGAAGATGCGCGCCCTGGAAGCTTACATTCTTTCGCAACGCAAAGGTGTAGCTATCACGCCGGGCAAACACTGATTGTTTAAATTTGCCATACCGATACGGGCGGAATGAATTATCGTTGAGCTAGTTTGCTTAGCGCGGGTTTTGAAATTCAAATATGCAATCAGACGGTAGCCAAACGGCCAACGTCTGGTAGCAAGTCCGGTCGCCAGCAAAACGATTTTGCGTTCTGTGGGAGCGCCGGAATCTTCCGGCTGCGTCTTCAAGGCAGGAATTTGCGGGTTCCAGAGGGTTCACCTCTGGTTACTTGGCTTTAGCCGCGAGGCAGCTAAAGCCAAGTTCAAAACCCGCGCTTCAAGTGGGCTGATGAAAATAAATAGGAGTTCAGCCTCATTAGAGCCGTTTGCAAATGATTGTTG
>JBIOWC010000711.1:0-13238 GCA_044868105.1 Blastocatellia bacterium | reverse complement strand
CCGAACCGGTTCGATGAACAGTCTGGTGTTGACCTCAACGAAGCCGCAAATCAGTTCGCCGCCAAACGTCGTCAACGCAGTCCGCAAGACAGCGGAGGTTGTTGTGATTGTTTGAGTGATTGTGGCGCCGGCTGTTGTGAGGGTGGTTGTGACTGCGGTTGTGATTGTTGCTGTGATAATTGTGATTGTTGCGGTTGTGATTGCAATTAACCTACAGCCCGCTTAATCATCGGCGACGCTTTCGGCAAACGAACGTTTGAAATCCTGGTAGAATTGCAATTGATATAAACGCCAATACAAGCCGCGCTCATTGAGCAACTCCTGATGACTGCCCATCTCGCGGATTTCGCCTTTGTGCATGACGATGATTTTATCTACCGATTGAATAGTGGACAGGCGATGCGCGACGACCAGAGAGGTGCGTCCCTCCATCAAACGTTCAACCGCCTCTTTGATTAAGATTTCGGTTTCCGTGTCAATCGAACTGGTCGCTTCATCCAATATCAACACGCGCGGATCGTGCGCCAGGGCGCGCGCAAAACTGATCAATTGTTTTTGACCGACGGACAATCCTGCGCCCCGTTCGCGCACTTCGCTCTGGTAGCCTTCGGGGAGATTTCTGATGAACTCGTCGGCGCGAACCTCTTTGGAAGCGGATTGCAATTGCGCTTCGCTAATCTGCGTTGATCCCAGGCGAATGTTACTGGCAAGGTCGCCGGAAAATAGAAAAACATCTTGTAAAACAATACTGAAATTGGCGCGCAAGGCTTGTAAGTCCAGCTCGCGAATATCCACATTGTCGAGAAAAATCTGTCCGCGCTGAATGTCGTAAAACCTCAACAGCAGATTGGTGATGGTGGTTTTGCCAGCGCCCGTATGACCGACGAAAGCGATTTTTTCGCCCGGTTCAGCGATGAATGAAACATCTTTCAAAATCCAATCTTCACCTTTGTAAGCGAACCAGACGTTGCGAAATTCGATGCGCCCAAGAACGTGGTCTAACGGCTTCGGCTGCTCAGGTGACTGAATCTTCACCGGTTCGTCGAGCATTTTGACGATGCGTTCGGAGGCCGCCATGGCGGCTTGCAGAATATTGTATTTTTCACTGATGTCAGAAATCGGCTCATAAAAGCTTCGCGCCAGTTGAATAAAAGCGACCAGGGTGCCGATGGTGGCGATGCCTTGAATCACCTGTCCACCGCCGTACCAGATGATTAAGGCAATGCCGAGGGCGCCGATAATTTCAACCGCCGGGTAAAAGACCGCGTAATAAAAAATCGTATCAATATTGGCTTTGCGATGCGCTTCGTTGATGGCTTTGAACTGGTCCATCTCTTTCGCTTCCCGGTTAAAAAGTTGCACGACCGGCATGCCCGTGATGTGTTCCTGCAAGAAAGCGTTGATGCGGGCAATGCGGGTGCGGACTTCGCGGAAAGAGTTTCTGGCGCCGCGACGAAACCAGGTGGTCAAAGCAAAGAGCAGCGGCACAATAGCAAATGAAACCAGCGCCAATCGCCAGTTTGATTGAAACATCCAGACGATGATGTAACCAATCATGGCGATATCGCCAAAGATAACAATCACGCCGGCGGTGAACATTTCATTCAGCGAATCAACGTCGGAGGTCAGGCGGGTCATGAGGCGTCCGACCGGGTTACGGTCATAATACTGCACGTCGAGTTGTTGCAGCTTGGCGAAAACATCTTTGCGCAGGTCGTACATAATGTACTGCCCCATCTTCTGCATAATGACGGATTGGAAATAGCTAACCGTAAAAGAGAGGAGGTTGGCGCAGAAGAAGACAAGCGCAATAAATGAAACGCCAGCCATGGCGTTGCCGCCAAAGCCAAAAAACTCAGCCGCGTGTTTCAGCAGCAGCGCAAAACCTGTCGGTGGATTGTTCGGGTCGGGCTTTAAGAAGACATCAATCGCCGCTTTCATCAGCGGTGCACCGGCAAGCGAAAGCGGCGCACTCAAAATAATCAACACCAGCGAAGTGATAGCAAACCATTTGTAAGGCAAAAGATATTTCATCATACGGCGCATCAACCGCGCGTCATATGCTTTGCCTAAAACCTCTTCTTCGTGATGCGATTGTCCTTCTGCCATAGTTTTAGATGTCAGCGGTCAGCGGTCTGGTGTTTTCTCACTGACCGCTGACCGCTTGCTTAGCTGGTTGCTGCAAGTTCTTCTTCGAGCAATTGTTTCTCGTATAACTCGGCGTACAAGCCGCCGTGCTCGACCAGTTCGTCATGGGTGCCCCGTTCGACGATGCGTCCCGCTTCGAGGACGACAATCAAATCCGCGTCTT
Source organism: Blastocatellia bacterium (assembly GCA_044868105.1). Taxonomy (GTDB): domain Bacteria; phylum Acidobacteriota; class Blastocatellia; order UBA7656; family UBA7656; genus JBFMDH01. The sequence continues at coordinate 10,927 of JBIOWC010000711.1, read as the reverse complement.
TTACTGTCGAAACGCGATGCGAAACAATCAAACTGGTGCGTCCGACCATAATTTGGCGCAGGTGATGGAGAATTCTTTCTTCGGTGTAGGTATCAACCGCCGATAGGGAATCATCCAAAATCAATATCTTGGGGCGGCGAATCAAGGCGCGGGCAATCGCTGTGCGTTGTTTCTGCCCGCCGGAAAGCGTGATGCCGCGTTCGCCGACAATGGTCTCGAAGCCTTTTGGAAATTCCCGTATGTCTGCGGCAATGCCGGCCTCTTCGGCCGATTGCTCGACTTCTTCGCGTGAGGCTTGCTCAACCCCGAAGGCCATGTTTTCCGCGAGGTTTTCGCTGAACAAAAAGGTCTCTTGCGGCACATAACCAATCGAAGAACGAAGAACGCGCAAAGGAATCTCTTGAATCGGCTGCCCGTCAATCAGAACCTGTCCGGGTTCCCCGTCCAGCAGCCGCGGCACTAAATTGGTGAGCGTTGATTTGCCGGAGCCAACCGCGCCAACAAAAGCGACGGTTTGCCCCGCAGGAATGTGCAGGTTGATGTCACGTAGCGCCGGTTCTTTGGTGCCTTCGTAATAAAAGGTGAGATTGCGGAATTCGATTTCGCCTTTGATTTCGGCTATCGGTTTGGTGATTTCCGTATCGCGTATGGCCGGCGCGATGCTCATGATTTTGTACATCCGTTCCATCGAAGCCATGCCGCGCTGAAAGATATTGATGACCCAACCGAGTGCAATCATAGGCCATATCAAGTAACCCAGGTACAGATTGAATTGAAAGAATTGTCCGACAGTAATGCGGTTTTGAATGACGAGTCTGCCGCCAAACCATAAAACGGCGATGAAGCCCAGTCCGATGCAGACCTGCAACATCGGATGGAAGATGGCCGACAGCTTAATCAAGCTGAGATTGCGATTGACATATTCGCGATTGACCTGCCGGAATTGTTCCATCTCGGCGCGTTCTTGTGCGTACGCGCGAATGACCCGCACCCCGGCGAGCGACTCCTGAGCGCGGTTCGACACCGTGCCGAAATATTCCTGAACTTCCTGAAAGCGGTCGTGTATGCGCTTAGAGAAAAAGTGGGTGGCAAAAGCGACCAGGGGAACTGAACAAAAGGCCATTAAGGTGAGTTGCCAACTGATGCCAAACATAATCGGCACCATCAACACAAAAGAGAAAATGGTGTTGGCTGTGTACATCAGCGCCGGGCCGACAATCATGCGCACGGCGCCTAAATCATTCGTCGCCCTGGCCATCAAATCGCCGGTGCGGTTTTTCTGATAAAACTCAAAGGGCAATTTTTGCAGATGTGCGTAAAAATCGTTGCGTAAATCATATTCGATGTCGCGCGACATATTGATGAGTACGCGGCGTTGGGTAAATAGAAAAACGCCCTGAACGATAGCAATCAAAATAATCAACCCGGCGTATTCGTACAGTTTCGCCTGCGTCGTGGTTGCCGTAAGCGTGTCAACCGCATTGCGCAATACGACCGGCGCATTGAGTTTCAGCAGGTTGGTCATAAAAACGCAAGCAATGCCAAACGCCACTTTGCCTTTATATGGCGCGAAATAACTGACCAGTTTTTTGAATGGAGTCATTTTTGTAAGTTTAGCGATAACTTCTCTCGCGCTCAAATTCGGGGCGCAGCTAACAAGCAAAATGAGTCAGGTTTTATTACTCAAGTCGCATATAGGTGAGCAACCCCTTTGCAGCTAATCGGCCGCGCGCATCAAACACCTCGCAATCTGCGACAATGATACGGCGACCGTCGCGAATAAGTTTCGCATCAGCCACGATACGTCCTTCAACAATAGATGAGAGGTAATTGACTTTCATCTCAATGGTCGTAAATTTTGCCCCGGGTTCGGAGGCCCCGACAATGGCCATCGCTACGGCGGTATCAATAATCGTTGCAATCGCCCCGCCATGCATGACGCCGGCAAGCTGAAGGTGCTTTTCTGTGACTTCGAGAGAGAGTTTGGCGCGCCCTTCCTCAATTAAATCAATTTCGATTCCCATCCAATGAGGGAAATGATTCAAGGAGAATCTTTCGCGGATGGCCTGTACTTTTTCGGGTGATATTTGCATCAAGCTTTCTTTCTCTTTTTAGGGGTGGAACTTTTGGTGGTTTTTGCTTGAACCGCTATTTTCCTTTTAACCGGCGACCATTGATAAACACTCAAATCGCAATGTCCTTTTTCATCGAAGACGATGTTTTCAGCTTCGAGCAATAAGCGCTGCAAATCGGGTTCGTGCACAGTAATTTTTCCGGTTGATATGCTGCCGCGCGAATTGATGACTCGATGCCAGGGAATATGGCGCCCGTCTTGCGGCGTGGCATGCATTGCCCACCCCACCAGGCGTGGACTGTAGCGCTCTTCAAGAAGTCGCGCGATTTGCCCATAAGTCATCACCCGACCGGGAGGAATTTTCAGTACTAGCCGATAAATCTTCTCAAAGACTTGCTCGAACCCTTGTGCAGATTTTTTCTGCGCAGAAGCAAGCGGTTTTTTCCTGCCCACAGGCTTAATTTTTTGTTCGTTTTTTTTCGTTGGAGACTTTGCCATTGTTCAAGACGGTTTATCAATGAAGCGGCGGTGGTTCAACACCGACCAGATGAAGATACGTATACAACTGCCCGCGATGATGGATTTCGTGTTCATGCATGGCATGGAGTAAATCAATGCGGCTGACAATATGACCGGCAAAGTCAACTTTGTCATTTAACTGCTCCGGCTTGAGCGCCGCGACTTCGGCGACCAGTTTTTCATGGGATTGATCGAAGGTATCAGCAATCTCATCGGCCGTGCTATTTGAAAAATCCCAATCCGGTCTTTCCATCACGCCCGTTATCGCGGTTTTCGTTAGAACATATTCAGCTTCAGGAAAGTGGCGAACCATTTTGCCAAGCGTAAACAAATTATCTTGCGGTTGCCAATCAAATTTATCTTTAGGGGCGGTGCGCAAGGCCCGCGCGGTTTTTTTATGGTTGTAATTCCATCTGAGGATAAAGGCATCAATTTCCGGGCAACTCATAATATTCTCCTAGTTTTTTTGACGATGAAGGATTTGCATATTAGCAGTTATCAGTTATGGCTTGCTAGTTGTTGTTTGAATGATTCCCAAACACCTGGTTAACTTTTTAGCTAAACTTTAAGCGGGCTTAAAAGATGAAGACTTTTATTCCCTGAACCCTGTAGCCGCATTTTGGCGCAGTCGAGCAAACAAAAAATGGGAAATGGCACAAAACGCAATCCTCGAACAACAATTGTTATCAAGCAGGTAGCAAATTGCGTCGAGAAACCCGCCAACTCTTTAACTGAAATTTCGATTTTTTTGCTATTTATAAATCACTCCTTGCTTTGGGGTATGACAAAAATAAGACATTGACGCGATTTGGCACTCAATAGTGCCGAAATATGTCACTCCACCTTCTATAAACTGACACAAATAGTTAAAGTGAATTTTTAAGTGTTTTGGTTTAACTAACCGCAAAAAAGCCGATGGAATAATTCGAATAGTTTTGTGGTAACGAGTGGCACGAGCGTTGCCATTGGTAGACGTGGTTCTAGCAGTTCGACAGTTTGAAAATAAAAGAAACCTCTTCTGCTCAGAGTAACTGCGGGATGCAGAACTAAGGGTTGAGAATGGAAAGGAGGATGGGGGCCCTGCTTTCCATTCAACGCCATCTTATGAGTGCGAGCAGAACGCTCATAAAACGACGAAGCAACACTGAGAAGCGACAGACAGAAAAAGTTCAGGACCAAGAGGCATAAGGGGGCATGGCTCTTCGTTCTGACTGCAAAAGCCGCTGATGATAAATCATCAGCGGCTTTAATTTTTTATGGGCCTCAAATCACTGGAAGTGTTCAACCTTTGAATACCGCAATCAATCTACGATTTGTTTGACTTGAATTCAGTAGCTAACCTAGTATTGAAACGGTTTGTTAATAAATCATCTCCCTCAAAATAAGCGAGGAAATAGTGAATGGGAAACTTAGGCTGGCCTGAGATTTTAATAATTCTTGTTATTGCGCTGATTATTTTCGGACCGCGCAAATTGCCGGAATTAGGAAAGACGTTGGGCAACGCACTGGCGCAATTTCGCCGCGCCAGCGAAGATTTCAAACGCACCTGGGAAGAAGAGGTTGAAACCGAAAAGCGCAAGTTAGAAGCGCCTTTCAAATCTCTCGATGAACCCTATAAATCTTCTTATACAGATTCAAGCACGCCTGACTATAGCAGTTCATATAGTGATGAACCGTCAAGCCCGGTTGCGCAGGACGAGAGTTCGCAACCCTGGTCCGGGGAAAGCACGCCTGAACCATCGCCAACCGCTTCGACCATTGAAGAGAATGTCGAGACCGCGCAATCTGTTCCAACCATAACGCCTGAGCAGCAGGCCGTGCCCAGACAGACAAAACGCGATTGGATATGAGCACATTTTGGATTTCAGATGTGGCTGTTGAATAACCCAAAACCCAAAATCCTAAATCCTAAATCCTGAAAAGATGGCTACAGCTTACACAGAAGAAGAGAAAGAGTTACTGGAAGAAGAGTCGAGTATGTCCTTTCTGGAACATCTCGATGAGCTTCGCAAGCGTTTGATTCGCATTGCCGCCTTTGTGATGATTGCCTTTATTGTGAGCTGGATTTTCTCTGACCGCATCTATGGTTTTTTACAAATTCCTGTTCTTCAGGCAATGGGTGAAGCCAAAGCTGAATATACTCCTACGCTTAAGGATGCGCCTGTCGAATCGCTTGCCGATGTACCGGATGAAGCAGAACTGCTATTTCCATTGCCCAAAGAATTTCGTATTGGCAAAATCCTAACCCTCCCCGGAACCAGTGTGCTGGTTAAAGTTCAGCGCGACGACAACGGGCTGGTTCAACTGGTGACCACAAAGCCCGCCATCATCAATGCGAATACGGTCTTGAAAGAAGGCTACGTCATTCCGCGTGATCTCTACGATGCTTCCAATATTTCCCTCGGGCGTGATGGGCAACTGGTGGTCGGAACGGTTCAGGGAGCATTTAACCTGTATATTAAAGTCGCGTTTTTTGCGGCACTTTTTTTCGCTGTACCCATGATTTTGGTTCAAGCCTGGGGGTTTATCGCGCCCGGTCTCTATCCGCATGAGAAGAGATACGCGATGCCACTCATTCTCATGGCTTCGGTGTGTTTCATATTGGGTTGTGCCTTTGCTTATTACATCGCTTTCCCGCGCGCGGCGAATTTTTTATTGGGCGTAGCGGCAGCAGGCGATCTCAGGCCGTTGGTTACGGCTGATGATTACTTTGAATTGATTATGACCATTATGCTGGGGCTTGGCGTGGTTTTTGAAATTCCCGCTGTGACCTTTTTCCTGGCGCGCTTAGGGCTGGTTAGTCATAAATTGCTACTGAAAGTGTGGCGAGCCGCCGTCATTGTTATTTTCATTATAGCGGCGGTTTTGTCGCCAACGACCGATGTGCCGAATCTGTTGGTTTTTGCCGCGCCGATGTTGTTGCTCTATTTCATCAGCGTCGGCATCGCCTGGATCTTTCATAAAGACCGCAAAATCGAAGAGTAAGGCCATCAAATTAAAGCGCAAGCCGCTCGCACACGGTGCGTTCTAAGATTGACCGCTTGAAAGTAATCAACGTAAACTTAATTTTCAAAATCAGAACCGCTCACGCAATCTGTATCCTCAAAGTATGGATTGCTTACCTTGAAAGGAGTTTAACATATGAGGAGTGATGTCAATCTCTTCAAAAAAATCTTCTGCCTGACGATGATTCTGGTCATCACCACGGGCAGCGCCCCATTCATTCTTGCTCAGGATGACAAACAGAAAAAAGACCCAAACGAGAGAAAGAAGAAGGAAGAGCTCAAGAGCGTCTATAAGAATTGGATTGAAAATGATGTGGCTTACATCATTACCGATGAAGAGCGCAAAGCCTTCAAAGCGCTCAAGACCGACGAAGAACGCGACCAGTTCATTGAACAATTCTGGTTGCGCCGCGACCCCGACCCGGACACCCCCGAAAATGAATACAAAGACCAGTATCACGAGCGCATTCAATATGCCAATGAGCATTATGCCTCGGGTATTCCGGGCTGGAAAACCGACCGAGGCCGCATCTACATTATGTTCGGCAAACCCGACCAAACCGAATCGCACCCGTCGGGCGGTTCTTATGACAGACCCTCATATGAAGGCGGCGGTTCTACATCAACCTATCCGTTTGAAATCTGGTGGTATCGTTATATCGAAGGCATCGGCTCGGATATAGAGATTGAATTTGTTGACCCATCAGGTTCCGGCGAATATCGTATTGCGCGAAGTCCAGATGAAAAAGACGCGTTGCTCTATGTGCCGAATGCGGGGCTCACGCTTTCCGAGCAATTAGGCATGTCAGATAAAGCAGACCGTATCAGCGGCGGCGGGTTTAACGGCAGCGGTCGCGGACAATTATTTGGAACCCGTGCCAAAGACCAGCCTTTCGAGCGCCTGCAACTGTGGGCGGATTTGCAGAAACCACCGCAAATCAAATATCCAGACCTGCAGGTCAAAGCCGACTTGCCGGAAATCGCCACCGATATTTTGCCCTTCAGTGTGCGCACGGATTTCTGGCGTTTGAATACCGAAAGCGTGGCGACCTCGTTTACCATTCAATTCGAGCACGCCGATTTATCCTTTAAGAATCAAGGCGGAGTGTACACCTCTTCGATAAATATTTATGCGAAGATTAGAGCCTTGGCGGGCAAGACCGCAGGACAATTTGAAGACAACATGACGACCGGACGCTACACGGAAGATCAATTGTCCGTCGGTCAAACCTTGCGTTCCGTTTATCAAAAGAATGTCGTGTTGCCGCCGGGTCGTTACAAAATTGACGTCGTGGCGCGTGACATCGTCAGCGGCAAGACCGGTTTACTGCATCATTCGTTTGAAGTGCCTCGTTATCAGGAGAATCAACTGGCGACCAGCACCGTGGTGCTGGCTTCTTCGATTGAACCGGTTGACGGCAAGAAACTGCTTGAAAACAATGGGATCTTCATTATTGGTCGCTACAAAGTTAAACCCTTTGTGAGCGGCATCTACAAACCGGGTCAAAATCTCGCCATCTTTATGCAGGTCTATGATGCCGAAATGGATCAAGCAACCTTACAACCGGCCATCAAGGTGGAGTATGCCATTTTCAAAGATGGCAAAGAGATTGCCAATGTCGTTGAAGATGGTAAAACGCAATTGGGCAAGATAGATATGAAGGGACAGCAGCTTACCGTAATGCGCGCCATCCCGCTCAAAGATCAACTTGCCGAACCGGGTTCCTATACCATCAAGGTCAAAATAACTGACCTGGTCAGACAAACGACCATCACTCCGCAGACAAATTACACAGTGGTGACGCGTTAATCGAGAAGCTCTTTTCAGGTTCACTTCCGGGGCGGTCCTTAAACCGCCCCATTTTTTATGTTTAAAAACAAAGAAGGTAGAATCGCTTGGCTCAGCAATTCTACCTAATCAGTACCGCTAACGGGGCTCGAACCCGTACTCTCCGCCTTGAGAGGGCGGCGTGTTAACCGGTTACACTATAGCGGCAAATAGCTTTGACCTTTTATCGCCGGTTCAAGCTTTTCAAACCACGGAAGCCTTATTTTACACACCGCTATCGGCTCTCGCAATCATTTAATTCGCGCCGTGAAAACCGGCTTTTCTTGACACCCCTTGTAACGGGGCTTTATGCTGAATCACTAAAAAGAAACGCTGCCATTTCTTCATAATAAATCATTGCTACGTTAGAGGAGAATTTCAAGGATGGACCCCAAAACAGTTTTGCGATTTGTGGTTGATGAACAGGTGAAATTTGTTGACCTGCGCTTTACCGACTTAGTCGGCGCCTGGCACCACCTGACGATACCGATCAATCAATTTAAAGAGGAGACTTTTGAATCAGGGATTGGGTTTGATGCGTCGAGCTTGCGCGGTTGGGCGTCGATTAATGAATCGGACATGCTGCTGCTGCCGAGCCCTGACCGATTCTGGCTCGATCCGTTTTTTGAAGAACCGACGGTTTGTATGTTTGCCAATGTGGTTGACCCGCTCACCAAACAAGCTTATGAGATGGACCCGCGCGCGCTGGCCATACGCGCCGAAAATTATTTACGTCAAACCGGTATCGCAGACTATTGTTACTTTGGACCGGAAGCTGAATTCTTCATCTTTGATAATGTCAGTTTTCATAATGAAACCAATAGCGCGGGCTATCACTTTGAATCTTCCGAGGGCATTTGGAATGCCGGTCGGCGCGAAGAGAATCTCGGTTACCGCATTCGTCACAAAGAAGGTTATGTGCCGGTGCCGCCGCTCGATTCGCTGCACGATTTGCGCTCGGATATTGTGCAGAATCTGCAAGCTGTCGGTATCGAACCGGAGATGCATCATCACGAGGTGGCAAGCGGCGGGCAATGCGAAATTGATTTCCGCTTTTCAACCCTTTTGGGCACCGCAGACAATGTGATGCTCTTTAAATACATTGTTAAAAATACGGCGTTTTATTATGGCAAAGCCGCCACCTTCATGCCTAAGCCCATGTTTGGCGATAACGGCAGCGGCATGCATTGTCACCAGAGTTTGTGGAAAGGCGACCAGGCCTTATTTGCCGGTGATGGGTATGCGGGACTCTCACAGATGGCGCTCTATTATGCGGGCGGAATTTTAAAACACGCAGCGGCCATCGCGGCTTTTGCGGCGCCAACGACCAACAGTTATAAACGCCTGGTGCCGGGTTATGAAGCGCCCGTCAATCTCGCCTATTCGCGGCGCAATCGCTCGGCAGCGATTCGCATTCCCATGTACTCCCAATCGCCAGGCGCCAAGCGTTTGGAAGTTCGCTTCCCTGACCCGTCGTGCAACCCCTATCTGGCTTTTGCGGCAATGACCCTGGCGGGACTTGACGGCATTCAAAATCAAATTGATCCGGGCGCCCCGCTCGATAAAGACATTTACGATTTGTCGCCTGAAGAATTGCAGGGCGTGCCGACGCTTCCAGGCTCTTTAGACCGCGCCCTTGACGCGCTTGAAGCTGACCACGGCTTTTTGCTGAAAGGCGATGTATTTACCGAAACGCTTATCGAAAGATGGATTGCCTACAAACGCCAGAAAGAGATTGATACCGTCAGGATGCGTCCGACCCCGATGGAGTTTCAATTATATTTTGACGCTTAAACAAAAAGCACAAAAGCCGTGTTCATATAGGGTTTATGCTGATACACGCCAGACAAACTTTATTCTTGCTCTTCCTGCTTTTATTCAGCAGCCCCCTGGCTTTTGCGCAGGAAGCGAATCCGGCTGAAGCCCGTCAGCCACAAGTGGTTTTGAAGACCATTAATTTTGATAAGTTCGATTTGTGGAAAAAGACGGTGGAGGTCATTGCGGTTGTCGAAATAAAAAGTCAGGGGGTTGCGCTCAAACTCCAAGAGGTCAATTACAAACTCAAGCTCAATGATAATCCGGTCGCGGAAGGCAAATACGAAAAGGAAATCGCCATTCCGGCAAGCGGCGAAAGCGAAATCAACTTGCCCTTCACCCTTGATTTGACGAGTCTGCCCGGCGTCACCTGGGATATGATTAGCGAATCATTTACCCTGCGTTATGAAATAGAGACAGAGTTTACCATCCCGCTCTTTGCGACACTCAAACACACGCAAAAGACCTCGTTCAAAGGCGATTTGCCGCTCGGCGAAGCCATCTACTCGTTGTCGAAAAAGTTCAAAGAGAGAATTTTTGGCAAACGCTGAACCGCTCTGGTCTCTCGCCCGCTCTCATACCAATTTTCACAAACGGGATTTTTCCCGGTTTAAGAACTGCAGTGAAAGTCGTTCCATGCCGTCTTTGGTTAGAAACCGACTGCGAACAATGGCGAGGTTTTCAAATGGGCGTTCAAGGCAGATCACTTTCACGAACTCAAATTCATCGGGAACAAATCTGGCGATCACCCGCATTCCGGCCGGGCTGACGTTTTCGGTCAGGGTATCTTCTTTCATTATGAGATTGAAGGCCGTATTGTAATATTCCAGACGCACTTTCTCACGGCGTTCTTCGCGCTTTACGCGGCGGCGTTCCTGTCCCGACCAACTCTTTGGTTTAAAGACCGCCCAGGGTCGCTCTTCGTACCCCGGCGGCGGTTGGGTGCCGATAAACTCCACGGCAATCGTTCTCACGCCTTTTGTTGGCGGGTCAACCCGGCGCACCAGAGCGTAACTGATGAAGTTGGCTTTGCTGTTTCCTTGGGGACGAAATTTTTCCGGCAACGGCAGTGAAACTTTCAGAACATTGCCGCTGCGAACCCGTCTTTTCAGGGCAAAGCTCACGCCGGTTTTGCTGACATCCAGGCTCTCTGTCTGTTCCACCCACTTCTCAAAATTTCTCCCCACCCCGCCGACTTTCACCGGAAGAGAAGAACTCACCCGTTGATTTCGGCGACGATTACTGCTGGTGACCGAAAAAGCCAGGTCCCGGGTTGGCAATAAAGGGGTCAGATTGCCCGTCGTCACCCTGCTTTGACTGGGCGCATTTTCAGAGGTTAAGGCTTGCATAACCGAGGCCGGTTGGCGAAAGAGCGGCCCCGTTGTCGGTCCATCTGCCGTAGGCTCAGTCTGATCGAGAGCCGCCGAAGCCATATACATGGATAAGAGCAGACTATCATATGCGGCGCGTTTTTCCCGTTCCACCAAAGTTGAAAAAGCCGAGGAGATTTTGCGAAAGGCTTTCTCGACCTCGCTTGATGAGTTAGCCGGCAACCCATTTCGCAAATCGCCCGCCGGATAAAGCAGGCTGACCAGAGCCTTATAGGCCGTGACCACTTCTTCATAAGAGGCGGATTGCCCAAGCGCTAAAGTTTGATAATGAGTTGTCGCTCTATCAATCTCTTCT
>JBIOWC010000710.1:0-10512 GCA_044868105.1 Blastocatellia bacterium | reverse complement strand
TGCGTGAGAAAAAAAGCGCCGCGCAAATTAATGCCTAACACGCGGTCAAAACTTGCGGTGGTGGTTTCCAAAACATCCAGTCGCTGTTCAGGAGCAACGCCGGCATTGTTCACCAGCAAATCAAGGCGTCCGTATCGTTCAAGAATCAGGCCCAGCATGCGCTCGTGGTCATCGAGCAAAGCCACATCACCTTGCAGGGGGAAAAAATTTGCGCCCAGAGCTTCTACTCGCTCTTTGACCTCAAAGATTCCGCTGGCTCTGTTCTGCTCGTCAACGCTTCTTGAGTTGCCCGCTAAATCATAGCCCTGCTTTGCGAGTTCAATCGCAATGCCACGCCCAATGCCGCGACTTGCGCCAGTGATAAAAGCAACGGGTCTGGTCATTGAGTCGTTCTCCGATTTGCTTTTTTAAGCTGTTTCAACTCAGATGCCGCGTCCGTCTCTTTGTAAAAACCATCGAGCGGATAACAACCCGATGGTAGGCCGTTGCGCGGCGCTGTTGTGCAATCGCTGAAGGTGCGACATAACCGTTTACGCGCAAGCGGCCGACCGCGGATGACATCCATCGGCAGTTCAGGGTAAGACAACACCATGCGCCCCAGTCCTACGGAATCCACCCAACCTTCACGCACGGCGGCTTGTGCAACATTGGGTAAAAAATCCTGCAAATAGGTATAACCGGTGCCGACAATCACCAACTCCGCGAACTGTTCTTTCAATCGGCGGGTCATTTCGATTTGACGGGCGACGCCGACGAGCGGGTCTTCCGGCGGCAGATAACCGTCCGAAGGCGGAAAGAGCGCCGGTCGTTGAACATGCGGATTGTAATAAGGCGAACCGGCGGTGAGGTTGACCAGACGAATATGCAAATCGCTGAGCAGTTTCAGGAAACGAATCGGCTCAGTCAAATCCGGCTCCGTCGGATTTTCCGCGTTCACCCCAAAGCCCCAACGATAGGGCAACAATTCCTTGCTCAGTTCAGGCACCCCGACACCCGGACGACCGGGCTCTGAACTCACCGGGTCAGGATGAAAAGGAATCAGGTCGAAGGCTGAAAGCCGCACACCGATTTCAAGGCGCGGCGCTACGGCGCGGAGGCCTTCAACAACTTCACGCAAGAAGCGCGTGCGGTTTTCAAAGCTGCCGCCATAATCGCCTTCGCGTGTATGGGCGCTCAAAAATTCATGCCCCAGATAACCGTGACAATGTTTGATGTCCACGAAATCAAAGCCCATCGCATCAGCGCTACTTGCCGCCTCGTGAAAGTCTTCAATCAAGCGACGAATATCCCCATCGGTCAACAGGGGATAATCATTTGTGAGTCCCAATCGTTTGTCGAGAAGCGGATGATGATAGAGGATGCGAGGTTCAGCTTTCACTTTCGCATTGGGACGACTGTAACGACCTGAGTGAGTGAGTTGCAACCCGATGAGCAAGCCATCCATAGAACCCGTTGCTTGCCGGTGTTCAGCAATCAACAGGTCGCGCAGACGAGCCAGTTCGGTTTGTGTCTCTCGGGTCAGCAACAATTGATTCGGGTTGGCGCGTCCGTCCTGGCGCACGGCAACGGCTTCTCCGCCCCAAATAAGCTTGGCGCCGCTGCGCCCGAAATTCTGCCAGCGGCGAATCGTCAGTTCGCTCGGCCGGCCATCGGCCGTGCCGTCCCAACCTTCCATCGGATGAATCGCAAAGCGATTTCCTAAGCGGATGTTGCCGATTTGTAAGGGTTGAGCGAGCGGCGAATCGCTGCCGGATAGGAGTTCATCATCACAAGGAATGGTGATTTCGTTATCACGCAAATGGCGCTTAAAGGTCTCAACATCGTGCACACTGCCAATATGTAAAAAGTGACGTTCGCTCAGGCTCATAATATTTCAGGAAGTGTTTATAGATTTAATTTCTCTACCAGTGACCATCTGTATAAAGCGCTTAGAAAAACCTCGGTGTTTTGGTGGTGAAAAAGAAAACCACCAAGACACCGAGATGAATAGAAAATCCGGTACCGCCTTTAGATTACAGATCGCTGGCGCTAGCGTGGCCAACCAGCGCAGCCGCAGGATTCGGCGTTTCACCCGTTTCGATTCGTTTTCGTGGAAGTAAGGCAACGGCAATCGCTCCGAGCAAAGCAATGCCAATCAAAACGGTGAAACCGGTTCGATAATTCCCGGTCTGGTCGCGCAAATAACCAACAAACATTGGCGACACGGCTTCGGCAACGCCATCGGCGGTCAGCACTATACCCATCAATCGCCCCAATACTTTCACGCCGAATAGCTCGGCCGCCATCAGCGGAATAATCAAATATACGCCGCCCAAACCTAAACCAAAAATTGCGGCAAATAGATACATCACCCCTGGCGAGGCGGCGAAAAACAGCAGCGGAATTGAAACGACAATGAGAAAATAGATAATCAGCATCACATACTTTTTCTCGATGTGGTCGGCGAGCCATCCCATCAACAAACGCCCGATGATGCTGAAGGTTAAAACCAAAGAAATAATTTTCGCGGCTTCTGATTGCTCGTAAGCCTGGTCGAGGCTCAAAAATAATTTCAGATGTTGATTCGTTCCCCCGACGGCGCCGATTGAACACATGCTGCCTAGCGCGAGTAAATAAAACGCCGGACTGCGAAGCACCTGGTTTAACGGCGCAAGCGCCACCACCTCTTTTTTCTCTTGTCCTTCTGGCGATTCTTTTACGAAGTAAGCCATCGGCAGCGCAATCACAATCATCAGGATGCCAAGCGCCCGCAATGAGCCGCGCCAACCAACTGTCCCGGTTAACCAGTAGGATAAGTAAGGCACGAGCGCGCCGCCCGCGCCTATCCCCAGATAAGCAAAGCCCATTGCCTTGCCGCGCGATTTGTCGAACCATCGCGACAACAAGACTTGATTCGGCAGCGGCCCGCCGCACACATAGCCCAGCGCATTGAAGAGATAAAAGAGATAGAACATCCACAGCGCAGACATCCAGCTCAATCCGATGAGAGCGCCGCCCGCCATCAAGATGCCGCTCAGCATCAACCGGCGCGGGCCGAATTTATCAACCACCCAACCGGCAATGAACCCGAACACCGGCCCGACAAGCAGTTTGCTGAGCGCATTGCCTGAGGTGACCTGGGCGCGCGTCCAACCGAATTCTTTGACCATGAAATCGTAATAGAGCGGTAGTCCGTAAAGCGCCAGTCCGACAATGGCAAAGAGCGCCAGAAAGCCTGTGGCGGCGACTTGAAATTGGGCGGCGCGTGGGCGTTCGTTCATGTCATTTCACCGTGACCTGTACGGGGTTTGCGTAATCATCCCAGAAACGATTGAGCGCGGCGACATCCGGTTCGCCATCGTAAACCACAAAGCGATAACGTGAGACATACTCTTGACCGCGACCTATCTCCCAATCGCCCAGCACCGACGGCGCATAGCAGAAAAACGGTTGGTCGGGATTCAAGCGCGTCGGTTGCGGAGCGCGAAAATTTGTTGGATGGTCTAAGATGGCAATGCCTGCAAATTTACCGCCGATGCGCCCGCCGATATGACACCAGCGCGCCCGCGTCCCGTTCCCATTGGCGCGGTCTTTGCCCTCGGAAGTTAAAAAGAAACAGTTGCTTTTATCGAGCCATTCGCTGTGACCGCGAAACCCGATGCCGCCATAACGATATTCCGGCAACAGCAGCGGACTGGTTGTTGCGCCGGTTTGCGTCACCACGACATCAAACATCGAGTAAGCCGTTTGCCCTTGCCCCACACGATACACATTGACTTCCCATTCTTCATTCAATACCGGTTTCGGTTTCGGGGCACTTAGATCAACCGAACGCAGGCGGGATTTGAATCCGGCGAAAACCGCGCCGCTCCAGGTTGCGTCAAGCGCGACAAATTCGACGGTGCCTGTGCCGTCGCCCATGTTCCAGAAATCCGGGTGGCGGCCTTCAAATTCGGTCTTCGTCCAGGCGAACCAAATACCGTGATGATGCCGGTGGTCGGCCGGGTAGTCGTCGGTGATGGCGCGACCGGATGGCGTAAACACCGGATGAATATATCCGCCGCGCCTGAATATCGGTTTGATGTCGGGGCTTGGCACATCGCCTGGTTGAGTTTGATAGCCGAGCACTTTGCGACCGGCTGAAGTGATGCTGAGGCGGTCTCCCTCTTTAACCAGCTGCACGCCTTGCGCTTTGGCTTGCGCGTCATTTTTCAGCGCTTCAAGACGGAAGCGTTTCGTCTCTCCGGCTTTCAGTTCAGGCAACACAAAAGTGGCGTGCCCTTGGGCAGAGACTTGTAACGGCAGCCGGCTGCCTTTGTCATCGCGCAACCCGTAAAACTTGGCGTTAAAATTTTTTGGCAATGCAAACGAGGCAATCGAATCATGCCGGTCGAGCCCTCCGGCAGCGACCGTCACATAAACAGGCTTTTGCGCCGCCTCGGTTTCTATCAAACAAGCGGGCAATATAAGAGAGAGAGCCAAACAAAAAGCGCTGATGCAATGAGCCATTCGTTTCACAGGTCTTCTTCCTTTTTATTTATATGCGAACCAGCTCGGCAAGCTTCACCGGGCGTTTTTGTTCAACGCTCGTCCGCGCCGCAATTCCCGTCAGGCAACTCATCGCCCCGGCACGTGAATCGGGAAGCTGCATATAGTCCGGCATCTTCAACTTGCGGAAGATTAAATCGCGAAGCCGGTCATCGCCGCCGCCATGTCCGCCTTCAATCTTCGGTAAGGCAACCGGTTCGCGTTTGCCGAAATTTTTAATGAGGTGAATTTCCGTCTCTTCTTCAACCTTCCAAGGTTGGCGCTCATAATCGCGCACTTCCAGACGACCTTTCTCGCCATTAAAAGCCAGCCGATACCCTTCAATCGGCATCGCTGCATTCACGGAGTAACTCATCATCGCGCCGCTTGAGTATTTCACGGTTGCCGACATCGTGTCATAGATGTCTATGTCTTCGCGGAAAACACAACCGTCGCGGTAATAGTTATCAACATCTTCACAACCGGCGTAGAGTTTCATGCGCAAGGGGTTGGTGGACATATCGTAATAAAAAGCGCAGTTCGATTTGTGCGGACAAGCGCGACAGTTGGTTGAGCGAAGCGCGCCATTTTTCCCATAAACATTGAGCGCGGCATTCGCA
Source organism: Blastocatellia bacterium (assembly GCA_044868105.1). Taxonomy (GTDB): domain Bacteria; phylum Acidobacteriota; class Blastocatellia; order UBA7656; family UBA7656; genus JBFMDH01. The sequence goes on along the minus strand of JBIOWC010000710.1, from coordinate 5,386 downwards.
GAGACTTCAACCGGGTCAGCCCCCAGCCACCAGTTAATCAGGTCGAAATGATGCGTCGCCTTGTGAACCCAGAGGCTGCCGCTTCTTGATTTCAACCGATGCCAGCGCCGGAAATAATCCGCGCCATGATTGACATCCAAATACCAACTGAAATCAACTGACAGCACACGACCGATTTCGCCCGACAGTAAAACCTCTTTGATCTTTTGATGCTTGGGCGCATAGCGATAATTGAAGGTCACAATGATTTTCCGATTGTTGCGCTTTTCGGCATCCAAAACCGCCTGACATTGCTTTTCATCAATGACCATCGGTTTTTCGGTCATCACATCAATGCCGCGATCGAGCGCCTTGATGATGTACTGACTGTGAAAAGCGTCAACGGTCGTGACCATCAAAAGCTCAGGCTTCGCTTTATCGCACATCTCATCAAAATTCGTAAACGTCGGACAACTGACGCCCATCACCTCTTTGGCCGCCGCGACGCGTTTGGCGTTGATGTCACACAGGCCAACGAATTCCAAAACATCATTGTAGCGTTCAGCCAGCGGACGCCCCCACATCGTTGAACCGCGATCACCCGTACCGACGATGGCGTAGCGACGACGAGCGGTTTCGGATTTAGCCAGTTGCGGATTGATGGAAAGCAAGGACGCCGCTGCCACTGCCGTACTGGCGGTTTTGACGAATTCCCTACGCGATAGATTTTGTGAATCATTCATAATGAGTCCTCACAGAAAAAGATTGACGAATAATTGCCACGAAAAGGCAGAAAAAGCCCAGAAATAAAGAGCCCATACTGAAATATGCAAAAAGCGGTTTCCGGAGTTTCGTCTTTTCAATTGTATCCCTTGCTTCGGTATTCTCCTCCCGCAAGGCAATGTTTACTAAAAACCGTTGTCTTGTATCTGTATCATTCGCCGCCAATCACTAAACGAGTCTTCTCTTCGGCGGAACGATTTGCCGTCAGACAGGCGATGGCCGAACGCATGGCTTTTTCAGGGCCGCAACGCACGGGCTTGCCGGTTCTGATAGCGGCGCAAAATTCCGCCTGTTCATTTTGATAGGCGCTGGCTTTTTCATTTTGCCCTGTGTTGGGCGCATTGACTGCGCGACCCGCTGCATCCGGCGGCCGACTCGCCGAAGCATCCAGTATCGGGTTGGCGGTCTGCTTCGAGACTTCGACCTTTGAGGCTGGCGCTTCGCCTTCGGTAAACAAGTAGGCATCGGTTTCATTTTTTAAAACGAGCGTGCCTTTCGTTCCCATGAACATTTCATAAGCCTCTTCAAAGGCATTCGATTGGATTGACGTGAAGGTTGCCGTGCGGCCGCCCGGATATTCAAAGGTCGCATAGATATGGTCGTTGACTTCGCGCCCATCTTTATAGCGCGCAATCGTCCCCGATGTATAAACCGCTTCCGGCGCGCTATCAAAAAACCAACTGGTGGCGGTGAGTTGATGACTGCCGAGTTCGGCCATCAAGCCTTCGGAGTATTGTTTGTACATCCGCCAGTTCAACAGATGTTCCCAATCGGGGTAGCCATAGCGGCTGGGGTCAAAATCGGGCGATGGCGGGTCTTGCTGTTTGCGCCACGTCCCGTTGCGATGCCAGGTGAGGCGGGCATAATAGACCTCGCCCAGAAGTCCTTGCTTGATGATGTTTTGATAAGCGGCCTGATAGGTTGGATTGTAATAGCGCTGATAACCGATTTCGAGCAAGCGCTTATTGCGGCGCGACGCATCCAGCATGCGCAGACAATCGGCGGCGCTTTTGGCCATCATTTTTTCGCATAAGACATGCTTTCCGGCATCGAGGCAACCGACGGCAATGTCTGCGTGCGTCCAAAGCGGGGTGGCGATGAGGACAGCTTCGAGGTCTTCTTTCTGAAGCATCTCGCGCCAGTCGTCATACTCTGCGGGCTTCGTCCATCCGGCTTTAACCATATTCTCAGAGGCCGTGGCGCGGCGTTTAGGATTGATGTCGCACAAGGCTTTCAGGTCAATGTAATCCTTCTGCATTTGTCTGAGATGCCCGCTTCCCATGTCGCCTGTGCCAATGAGCGCCGCTTTGACCGCGCCGCCTTTGACGGGGCCGCGCGTCACGGCCGCAACCCCCAAGGCAGCAAGCGCCGGAGCGCCCGCCATGGCCTTCAAAAAATTTCGCCGCCCTTTATCTTTCATCTCTTCTGTGAGATTCATCGCTTCTCCTTTATCTTTACTGACCGAGTTATTCTTTAGGTGATTCGACACCGCCGGCCGTAGAAACTTCAACCTTTTCCACAGCAGCCGCAACCAGGTCGGCCGCTTCGCCCGATTGCTCCTGGTTTTCAACACGCGGCTTTTGCCATTTCGCCAGCAGCAAATCTAAACCGGCAAGGCTCCCGGTATTGAAACAGAGCAGAACGCCGACGGCTACGCCTTCGATCAAGGTTTTATTGACAATCAAATAGGCTCCTTCGTTACCCGGTTGCAGCGTTCCGGCAAGCGGCACGGCAAGCAGATAAAAGAGCGTGAGAAAAAAGAGCGCCCCCCAGCAACCGGCTCGTGTGAAAAGGCCGAGCGTGAGCGACAGGCCAATCAACAGCAAACTCACTTTAACCGTCGTATCTATCCAACCAATCCAGCCTTTATCAATCATCCATTGAAACAGCAGCGCCAGCGGTCCCGTCGCCGCTTTGAGATAGCCCGCCGAGGTCCAGGGCTTTAACGGCGTGCCGTCGGCGCTCCACCCTGGCAACATCAGTTTGTAATAGCCTTCATAAAGAAAATGCCAACCGATTAAGGTCCGCAAAATAATTAAGACGGTCTGCTGTTTGGAAGTGAGGTGATTAAGGTGCTCTCTGTTCATGAATAATCTCCACTTCGCATTGTTGATTATTGCCGAAAATCAACGGTTCATCGGCGCCGGCCGGAAGCAGAATAACCAGCGTGTCGGGGTGCGTTGAGCAGTAGCGTTGAACGAGCGCCATCCCGCCAACATAAAAAGCCGTCGCCAGGGCATCGGCGAGTGCCGCCGCCCGGGTGATGACCGTGACGCTTGCCATCTCTTCAGCAGGCCAACCCGAACGCGGGTCAATGATGTGTCCGTAACGCTTGCCTGCGTGCTCGAAGAATTGTTCTTCATCGCCGCTTGTGGCCATCGCCGTATCGCGCAATCGAACCACCGCCATTCGCCTGTCTTTATATCGCGGATGCCGAAGGCCGACCACCCAACCATTGCCCTCGCCGCTCCCGATACCAAGCAGGCTACTTGAACCGGCGCTGAGTAAGGCAGAGCGGGTTTTGCCGCGCAACTTTAATTTCAAACAATCCAGTGCGTAGCCTTTGCCGATGCTGCCGAGATTGATTTGCACACCGGGTTGCGCAAAACGAATGGTTAGACTTTGACTGTCTAAAAGAATTTTGTCGCTTCCAACCAGAGCTTTTGCTTGTTCGATTTCTTGAGGTTCAGGAAGGCGACCTTGCCTTTTTAAAAAACCCCAACACTGACTCAAGGGGCTCGATGTCATATCAAAGGCGCCCGCGGTTTCCCGGTAAAGGGATTGACATAATTGCAAAAGGTGAAAGAGCGCCGGTGAGACCGGTATCGCCTCTGAGGCGGCCCGGCGGTTGATGAAACTGACTTCGCTGGCTTCTTTGAATATTGATAATTGCTGTTCGAGGCGGTCTGCTTCATCGAGCGCCTGATTGGCAATGGCCAGGCCTGAGAGTTCCGAACTCGGCAGGGTCACTTCAAACCGGCAAGCCATGATAGAACGACTGATATGTAGCCAATGATTTTCAAGAGTCGGAGGACGGCTTGGAGAGAACTTCAGGAATTGTCGCCTCTGTAGCATAGAAGTTGAAAAGCTTGTCCGTGCTATTGAAGTAGAGTTGCGGGGCCCGCCTTGAGGGCCGGCCCCGCTGTGCGTGCACAGTCTAAGCGCCTAGAACAACAGTTTCAAGGAGAACTGTAATCGTCGGGCATAGTTTTCCTGAGTCGTCGCCGTGAGACTGCCAAAAGCAGTGGTCGTCGGATTCAGGTTAATTTGTGAAGTAAACAACAACGGCGTATTGAAGGCATTCAAGAATTCGGCGCGGAATTGTAAGTTGGTCTTTTCCGTGATGCGGGTATTCTTGAAGAGCCCCAAATCGAAATTGTTGATGTAATCGGCGCGCAGGAAACCGAATCGCAAGGGGAACGTTCGGACATTACTGACGAGTTGTTTTCCGCTTTCTTTCTCAAAACCGCCCGTGTTAAACCAACGCTGCACGGTTTGTGAAGAACGCGGCAAAGGCACATCGCCGAGTAAGCCGTTGTAAATCACATTGCCCCAGTTGCCGATAGGCGGTCCACTTTGGTAAGTGTAAATGCCGTTGATTTGCCAGCCGCTAATAATCCTTGAGACGACCGGATTGGTATCGGCAAGGATTCTACGTCCCTGCCCGAACGGCAGTTCATAAATACCGCTGATGGCCACTCGGTGTGGACGGTCATCGGTAGAGATGACTTCGGAGGGGAACGGGTCGCCGGCGTTTAGCAGTTCCGTCGCTTCCATGAATTTCGAGTAGGTGTAACTTAACCCCATGGTGTAGCCGTTTGAAAACCGCTTATCGAGCCGCATTTGAAGTGAGTGATACCAGGAGTATCCTTCATTGGTTGTCGTGGTCACGGTATCGAATTGCGGGAACGGGCGCAGCAATCTTTCACGGGCAATCGTTGAAGATCTGAAAGTCGAGCTTGCCGTCGCCGGCATCAGTCCGACAAACGGATTCGGGACAGGCTTTGATAAGTAATCATTGCGCGCCTGATCACGGGTTGGGCTGGTGCTCAGATACTTATTCGGCGTGGCGTTGATGTTGCGCGTGACTTCAAGGTGGGTTCCGCGATTGCCAACATAAGCGGCTTCGGCAACAAATCCGCCGAGTTGCCTTTGAATGGTCAATTCCCAGCGCTGCATATAAGGCGTATCAGGATGCGGGTTGAAGAACGAGACGGCTTGACCGAGGAAGGTCTGCGTGCCCGCCGCATTGCCTACGGGCTTGATAATGCCGCCCGCAAAGGGATTCGACAAGGTTTCGAGAAAGTGCAAACCATTATCGAGAGAGACATTGAGCGGCGTATTCTGGCTGAACCCGGCCTGAATCACGTCGCCGCGACGTTGACCAAGGAAGCCATAGAAAATCCCATAGCCGCTACGAATCACCGTCTTGTCATTGAGTTGAAAGGCCAAACCAATGCGCGGCATGAAGTTCTTCTTTGGCGTGCTGTATAGCCCGCGGTCGGCTTCGGTAGCAAACTCAAGTCCGCCCCTCACCTGGAAATTGGCTATTTCCGGTGTGGCGTTGGCGGGGTTGCTCTGCGAGTTTCGGAAAGCGGTTTGTGCGGCTGCTTCAAAGGGCTGT
>JBIOWC010000709.1:0-16322 GCA_044868105.1 Blastocatellia bacterium | reverse complement strand
ATGGCAATACGAAACGCTCAATCCTGCTGCTGTCTTTCACCTTCTTTGTTTTAAGCTGTTTTCTGGTCTTCACCTTTTTTGCCGATAAGAACAATCACACCAGTATGACCATTGGCTATTTAGCCCTGGGGATGCTGTATATTTGCCTGACGCTTTCGGTCGCCTTAGGGTGGATGTCCGACCCCAATCTGCTTTCCCTGCATATGTTTTATAAATCAAGATTGATGCGCGCCTATCTTGGCGCATCCAATCCGAACCGCAAATCGCAGGAAATTACCGAATCGGCAACCGGCGATGATTTGTTGCTGAGAGAATTGAAAAACTGTCAGAAGGGCGCGCCCTTTCATCTGATCAATACCACCTTAAATCTGGTCGGCGGAAAAGACCTCATCACGGCGCAACGCTCATCGGATTATTTCGTCTTGTCAAAACTCTTTTCCGGGTCTTCGCGCACCGGATACCGTAGAAATTTGCAAGAACAATATATGCAGGGGCAGATGACGCTGGGTACGGCGGTGGCCGTATCGGGCGCGGCGGTCAGCCCGAATATGGGAGCCAAGACGCAAACCTCTGCGGTTGCCATGCTGCTCACCTTGTTGAATGTCCGCCTGGGGTTTTGGGCGCCCACCCCCAACCGTCGGTTGTGGCGTTCGGCGCAAGCCGGTTTATGGCCCTTTTATATGGTAAAAGAATTTCTTTCGCAAACCAATGACCTGTCAAGTTACTGTTACCTGACCGACGGCGGACATTTCGATAACACCGGGCTCTATTCGCTGGTTGAACGCGGCTGCCGGTTTATTATCGTTTCGGATAATGGCGCAGATAAAGACAACCGCTTTGAAGATTTGGGTGAAGCCATTCGTCGCTGTCGCATTGACTTCCAGGCCGAGATTAACCTGGACGTCTCCCCGCTCTTTACGAAAAAAGATGATTTGAGCGGCGACTTTTTTTCCAATCGAAATTTTATCGTCGGCACCATTCTCTATTCCAAAGCTCATGTCGGGGAACTCGGCTGGACGGATTGTGAAGATGAAGAGCAGCGAACCGGCGTGATTATTATTATTAAGCCATCGTTGATTGAAAAAGAGAGCGTGGATTTACACCAGTACCGGCGGCAGAACAGTGATTTTCCGCAACAAAGCACCAGTGACCAGTGGTATGACGAAGCCCAATTTGAGAGCTATCGCAAGTTGGGGAACTGGTGCGCTCATCGGATGATTCATCAGCTTGAATTGCATAACAGCCTGGATAAAGATAAGCCGATAACTCAGGACATCATCAAAAATGCATTTAAAGATGGCTTGGAAGCCTATCAGGGCGGCGATAAGAAAAAGGTCAAGGAAGCCGAAGAGGAAACCATTCCTTTCCTATCGGTTTGGGATGCCTGAGATTACCTCTCAAACCTCCTGGTCAACCAGCGCCTGTATTTTAATGAGCTGTTCTTGAAGCGTGGCTTGCGTATCACAGCGCAACGTGACGTGTCCAAGTTTGCGATTCGGGCGCGCCGATTTTCCATACAAATGAAGATGCGCGTCGGGCAGCGCAAGGATGGCGCGGCGGTCAGGAAGCGCGCCAATCAGGTTGACCATCGCTGAATAGCCCAACCTATCCGTTGACCCGAGCGGCATTCCGGTAATCGCCCGCAAATGGTTTTCAAACTGGCTGGTGGCGGCGCCTTCGATTGTCCAATGCCCGGAATTATGCACGCGCGGCGCCATTTCGTTTGCATAGAGTTTGCCTTGAAGTTGAAAAAATTCAATTGCCAGGACGCCGACGTAACCGAGCGCACTGATCACGCGCTCGGCATAATCTTCAGCTAAAGCCTGCAAGTCATCTGTCAAATTCGGCGCCGGCGCGAGCGAAAGTCTCAGCATGCCTTTCCGGTGATGATTTTCAACCAGAGGATAAAATTTCGTTTCGCCGGTGGTGCTTCGCACCGCAAGAATCGAAAGCTCTCGCTCGAACTCAATCTTGGTCTCGAAAATCAATGGCACACCGCCAAGCGTTTGCCAGGCGAGCACGGCGTCTTCGGCTTTGGAAAGCGTGTATTGACCTTTGCCGTCGTACCCAAAGCGGCGAGTTTTAAGCAGCGCCGGTAAACCAATCTGCTCAATCGCCTGTTCCAATTCGGCCCAGGTATCTACACGAACAAATGGCGGCGTAGGGATTCCCAAATCCTGAAAGAAACTCTTTTCCACTAAGCGGTCCTGGGCTTTTTCCAAAGCTTCGGGCGGCGGATAAACCGGAACCCGACGACTGAGAAAGCGCGCCGATTCAACCGGCACATTCTCAAATTCATAAGAGACCAGGTCCAGGCCGATGACAAATCGCGACAACGCTTCGAGGTCTGTGTAATCGTCAACCTGATGGTCGGTGAGATGACCGGCGGGCGCAGATGCCGAAGGGTCGAGGGTGCGAAACCGCAGCCCCAGCGGATAACCGGCCATTGCCAGCATTCGCCCTAATTGCCCGCCACCGAGTATGCCTATGATCATTCGCTAATCCTACCCTATAAGAAGGGGTGAAGGGGAGACTGAAAAATTTCCGAATAAATGTAATCCGGAGATGGACAATTTATATGATGACCCAACGAAGTATGAGCGCGCCGGGCCATCTCCGGACCTCCCCTTCACCCCTTCTCCCTGTCTCCCCTTTATCTTCCCAATTTCAAACTCTGTACAATTAGCGTGGAAAACTGTGGGGAGTCAATGCAAAATAGTGAGCGATGGCGAAACCGGATTTCCAAAACGAAGAGCAGACCATAACCAAAAGCAAGGAACGGCTTGAAAAACCGCCGCTTTATAAAGTGCTTCTCCATAATGACGACTATACGACGATGGAATTCGTGGTTTTCGTTCTCATCAGCGTATTCAATAAAGCCGAAGAAGATGCCTTTGTGATTATGCTTAAAGTTCATAACGAAGGCCTCGGCATCGCTGGCATTTACCCTTATGAAATTGCCGAGACCAAAGCCGAAAAGGTCATGGCTCTCGCTCGTCAAAATGAGTATCCTCTTTTATGTACCGTCGAAGAGGAATAATTTTTGGGGATTCATATATGATTACGAAAGAATTACAACTCACCCTGAATCGCGCCGTGGATGATGCCATCAACCGGCGACACGAATATATCACACTTGAACATCTGCTCTTCGCTTTATTACACGAAAAAACCGGCAGCAATGTCATTCGCAACTGCGGCGGCAATGTTGACGAACTCAAACGCGAGATTGAAAAGTATCTCAAAGAAAACTTCGAAACCTATAACGCCGAGGGCGAATATGTCCCCGAACAGACGCAGGCCTTTCAACGGGTTATCCAACGCGCCGTGATGCACGCGCAATCGGCAGGACAAAATCAAATCAATGGCGGCGATATTCTGGCTTCGCTCTTTCTGGAATCGCGTTCGACAGCAAAATTTCTTTTGGAAAAACAGGGCATCAATCGCCTGGATATTCTTAACTTCGTTTCGCACGGTATTTCAAAGGTGAATCAACCAGGCAATCCTTCGCCGGGCGATAGCCACGAAGGCGAGGAGATGGAAGAAGAGCCGGTGCGCGACCCGCTGGGCGCTTTCACTTCAAATTTGATTGAACGCGCCGCCAAAGGTGGCATTGACCCGCTCATTGGTCGCCTCAAAGAGGTCGAGCGCACGGTTCAGGTGCTCTGTCGCCGGCGCAAAAACAATCCGATTTATGTCGGTGACCCGGGGGTTGGTAAAACCGCTATTGCCGAAGGGCTGGCGCTCAAGATTCAACGCGGCGAAGTGCCCGAAGTGTTAAAAGGCGTGGAAGTCTTTGCTCTCGATTTAGGCGGTATGCTCGCCGGAACCAAGTATCGCGGCGATTTTGAGCAACGGCTCAAAGCGGTCATCGGCGAACTCAAAAAACGCAAAGGCGCGATTCTGTTCATTGATGAAATTCATACTATTGTTGGCGCGGGCGCCGTAAACAATGGTTCGATGGATGCCTCAAACATTCTAAAACCGGCGCTGGCAACCGGTGAACTTCGTTGTATTGGTTCGACAACCTACCCGGAATATAAAGCCTCGTTCGAGCGCGACCGGGCGCTGGCCCGACGGTTTCAAAAAATCGAAGTCGGTGAAACGACCGTAGCCGATACCGTCAAAATTCTTAAAGGCTTGAAGAAATATTACGAAGACCATCACGAAGTTCGCTACAGCAATGAAGCCTTGGAGGCCGCCGCCGAGCTTTCGGCTAAATATATCAACGACCGCTTTTTGCCCGATAAAGCGATTGATGTGATTGACGAAGCGGGCGCGGCGATGAAGTTGTTGCCGCGTCGTAAGCGCCCGAAGACCCTGCACCCGCACGACATTGAAATAGTGGTGGCGCGCATGGCGAAGATTCCGCCGAAAACCGTATCGGTTTCCGATAAAGATCGTTTGAAAAATCTTGAGGGTGAATTGAAAGCGGTGATTTACGGGCAAGACCACGCCATTGAACAGATTGTTAAGACCATCAAAATTTCGCGCTCAGGCCTGGGGCAACCGGAAAAACCCATCGGCTCATTTCTCTTTTCGGGGCCGACCGGCGTGGGCAAAACCGAACTCGCCAAACAGATTGCTAAAACGCTCGGTATTGAATTTTTACGGTTCGATATGAGCGAGTATATGGAAAAACATACAGTGTCGCGGCTCATCGGCGCGCCTCCGGGTTATGTCGGTTTTGATCAAGGGGGATTATTGACCGATGCCATCAACCGGACACCTTATTCGGTGCTGGTGCTCGATGAAATCGAAAAAGCGCACCCCGATGTTTTCAATATTTTATTGCAGGTGATGGATCACGCGACGCTTACTGACAACAACGGCAAGCGCGCCGATTTTCGCAACGTGATTTTGATTATGACGACCAATGCCGGCGGGCGAGAAATCAGCAATGACGCGATTGGCTTTCACAAAGGCGCGACGGGCAGTAAAGGGAAAGGCGTAATTGAGCGAACCTTCAGCCCCGAATTTCGCAATCGCCTGGATGCCTGGGTAGCGTTTAATTCCTTAGCGGTTGAAGACATCAAACACGTGGTGGATAAATTCATCAAAGAGGTGCGCGCCCAGATTTATGAGAAGAATGTCCAGATTGAACTGACCGAAGTGGCGCGCAACTGGCTGGCCGAAAACGGCTACGACAAATTGATGGGCGCGCGTCCCATGGGGCGCTTGATTCAATCGAAGATTAAAGAACCGCTCGCCGAAGAGATGCTGTTCGGCAAACTGCAAACCGGCGGCAGGGTCTTGGTTGATGTAAAGGATAAGGAGTTGGCACTGGAGTTTGAGACGAATCAGGGTGACAAGGATTAAATTTGGAGGGCGGCGACTTGTCGCCGCCTGCGATTTAAAGAGGCAACCCTGATTTGTTGTAGCGCTTACAAAATCAAAGCGAGGACAGGTCATCGCATTTCAAAACTTCAATCGTACTTGTTAAATCAATCTTGCGCTAAAGCCTCACGCCTTTTCTAACGATAACCTCCGAGCCGGTGGCTAAAAATGCCGAACTCGGTTGGGCGCTTAATGCTTCGACAAACTTTTCGCCGTAAATTGCTTTGACGTTGCAATGCAAATGGCTTTCGCTGACTTGCCAGACCGTCCACGAAGGGTGCTCGACTTGATATTCCACGCAGCCGCCCTTTTTCTGCGCCGCATAACCCCAGTAATGTTCAGTGATGAACTCTTCTTCTGACCCCGTAATTAACGGTTGTGCATCGTCTTGAATTTTTACGCGCAGATAATTCCACTCGCCTGCGTGTCGCCATCCGTATTCAACGAGGCTCGCGTTTTTCAAGGTCTCCCGCTCTCTTTCAAGCGCGTGACGCATGGGCAGGGCGACATAATTTTCGTTATAGATGACGCGGGCGACGGTGGCAATGGCAAAGCGCGGCACCATCTCTTTGATGAAAACCACGCCGCGCCGCCAACCCTCGCTTGATTTGTAGCGCACATAAAATCGCAAATTCACTTCTTCAAAATTGCGATGAAAAGGAATCGGGAGGCCGAGCACTTTGGTGTTTAAGAAGAGAAACCCCACGACGCTGACAAAGGTTTTACCGTTCCAACTATCCAATTCGGTTCCCGCCGGAACAAAGGGCATTAAGATTTGCGGCTCAATTTCAAAATTGAGCATCGCTAAATATTTCCATTCGGCGGTGAGGAAGATTTTCGCTTGAGGTGTACTCATGAGGTTCAATTAGTTCGTGATTATTGTGACCTAAGGATTTTTAAGCCATATCCAAAAACCGGGCGCGGACATCGGGCGCAGGCAACATACAGCTTTCGTACTTGCCGAATAATTTATAGCGATACCTGGCAAAGAGGTCGTAAAAAAAATCCCGAAGGGGGCGCGGAACGAGCCTGAAGATTAATAAGAGTTTCCACCAGCCGCCTAAATATTCGGCGACCTTTAAGGCGCCGCTCGAACGAACGTAAGCCCGTTCAGGTGCGGTTGACTGGTCAACGAAAATCAACGAATCAATATTTTTCAAATTGTGACGCGCGAGAATGCCTTTGCCTAATGCGCTCTGCAAGGGAGCAAATTTCAAGGTGCCGCGCTTGTCATGCGCAAGGATGGTTTGCACACTTTTATTACAAAAGCCGCACACGCCATCATAGAGCAAAATAGGATTGTTTGTGGTGTCTGCCATTGGCTAACAGGCCTTTCGAGTTATCGTCTCAATCTTGAGTCATAGCCATTCTAATCAGTCATTGCAAGTTTGACTACATGGGTGAGAAAAGAGATGACGCCTCACGCGTCAAGGCTTTCCGGCACTGGTTGTCTTAACCGGGCTGGCGGGAGGTTAAGCCTGCCCGATTCTGGCACAAGGTTTGCCGAATAAACTCGCGGTCATCCTTGGTCAAAGCTGTAAAAGGCAAAATCATTTGTGGAGATAGAGTCATTATGAGAGCAAAACGCGAAAGCGGTTTTTCGATGTTAGAGTTGCTGATGGTGGTCACGATTATTTCGATTATCTCGGTCATTGCTTTTCCGGTTTTACACCGGGCGCGACAACGTGCACAGGCGGCTTCGGCGGTGCAATCGTTAAAAGTAATCGGTAGCGGGCAACTGTTATACGAAAGAAAATACACCGTTTATGGAACCTTCGCGCAACTGTCGAGCGAGAATATATTAGACCCGGCACTGACTACCGGCGTGAAGAGCGATTACCGTTTTGAACTGCTCGTTGGACCAACCGGAAAAGCCTATACTGTTACCGCAGAACCGTTGGCTTTTTCTTCACAATCCGATTATTTCTTTGTGGATGAATCCGGGGTAATCCGGTTTAATAAAGGCTCTGCGGCTGATGTGACCAGTCCGCCTATCCCTCGATAACCCTTGTTGAAGTGACAGAAAATGTAAGCAAAAATAGCAGTTTTTGTTAAATATTTAACGAAGACACTCAGCAAAGGTGTCTTCGTTTTGCATAGAAAGTAAATTATTTTTGAAAATTCCACCTCCCGTTGTTTCGGCTGTCATCCCGCTTTGCGTCATCCAACAGACATGTTAGGCTTGAATTGAAATTCGCGTGATTCGAGCATCAGTCAGGTTTCATCAATGAGGTTTAAGTTCTGGTGGAGTTCCTCACCAGGCGGCTTCTTCTTCATTAATATCCACCTTGTTGTTGAAGCACGATTCAAGCAACCTATACGCAAGCAAAGTCGGAGCGAGAAGGTGAGGGAGATTTTCTTGAATATCAAAAGACGAATAGCTTTTCTGGCTGTCATCTTGCTTTTATTACTCACGCTGCTTTCTCCTGCACCGCCAACTTCATCGGCGACGGTACAGACAGCAACGGCGAGTGACGCACACGTCATTATCATTTCCGTTGATGGATTGATGCCCGATTATTATCTGTCGCCGGGGCCGCTTGGCGTTCGTCTGCCGAACCTCTCGCAAATGAAATTAAATGGCGCTTATGCCGAGGGAGTTGAAGGGGTGTATCCGTCAATCACCTATCCTTCACATACAACGCTGGTGACCGGCGTTCGTCCGGCAACCCACGGCATTGTGCAAAACCGCATCTTTGAGGCGCCCATCGTCGAGCAGACCAAAGAGTGGTATTGGTTTGCCGAAGCCATAAAAAAGCCGACTTTGTGGACCATGGCAAAGCAAGCCGGATTAAAGACGGCTGCCGTCGGTTGGCCGGTTACCGTCAACGCGCCGATTGATTATCTGGTGCCGGAAATTTTTGACCCCAAAGAAAATCCGCCAACCGGAAAACGTACCCTGCAATATTCAACGCCCGGTTTATTGCAAGCGGCCGTCGCCGCCAGCCAAAGCCCGGACACCAGCACGGACGGGCGACGGACGATAGTGAGCGAGTACATCATCAAAACCTATAAGCCGAATTTGCTGCTGGTTCATTTAATCAATGCTGATAGCGCCCAACATTCATTCGGCCCGCGGTCGCCGGAAGCCAATGCCGTTATCGAAAGTGAAGACGCTTACCTCGGACGAATTATTGAAGCGACGAAAGCGGCAGGAATTTTCGAGAAGACTACCTTTCTGATTGTCTCCGACCACGGCTTTGCCAAAGTAGACAAGAAATTTTTCCCCAATGTGCGACTGGCAAAAGAGAAGCTCATCACGGTCAATGACCAGGGCGTGGTTACCGATTGGCAAGCCGCAGCTTGGCCCGCGGGTGGCGCTTGCCCGATTGTCTTGCGCGACGGGAATGACCAGGCGACCGCCAAAAAGGTCGCGGAAATATTTACGAAAATCGCCGCCCGCAACAACAGTCCCATCAGTCGCGTGATAACCTCAGCAGAATTTACGCGCCTGGGCGCAACGCCTGAGGCGACGGTGATTCTCGAAGCCTCATCGGGTTTCTCTTTCGATGAAGATTTGACCGGCGATGAAGTGCGAAGCTCAGGCGACAAATATAAAGGAACCCACGGGTATTTGCCTTCACGCCCGGAAATGTATGCTTCGTTGATTTTGTACGGCGCGAATGTGCGCGTTGGAGCGAAAGTGGCGCTCGCCCGTATGATTGATATTGCGCCGACGGCAGCGGCTTTTCTCGGACTGACTTTTGAAACGATTGAAGGGAAGCCGATTGCCGAACTGGTTAAACCGGCAATCACCGCCAAGCCTCAACCCGCTAAAAAGAAAAAGACGAAAACGGGTGTTTAGCGTGCCTTGAGGCGGATGCTTTTGAAAATTGTTAAACTGAACACCCGCTGGCAAATTAAATATCTATGGTTTACACAAGAGATTTTGCATACCTCGAAGAGAGATTAATCCCTTTCCTCAACGAGACTCATCTCGCAACCGTGCAACGGGCCTATGAGGTTGCGGCGCGTGCCCACAGCGGACAGATGCGCGATGAAGGCACCTCGTATATCGTCCATCCGATTCGCGTCGCTGTTTCCCTGGTTGATGAACTCAAGATTCATTCGCCTGAACTGATCTGCTCGGCCTTGTTGCATGATGTCATCGAAGATAGCCCGACAACACGCGCCGAATTAGCGGCGATGTTCGGCGAGCGCATTGCGCATATTGTGTGGTTATTGACGAAATTTGAAGAAGTCAGTCTGGCGGATTACCTGGCGGCGATTGAAGAGGCGGGTGAAACCGGCGCGCCAATGGTAAAACTCTGCGACCGCTTGGATAATTTGCGATTCATTTCGCATTCGCCGAAACGCGAAAAGAAATATCGCTACGTTTACTCCACCGAGAAATATTATTTACCAATGGCAGCGCGAACCCACGATTACCTGCATCAGCAAATAATTCAGGCGCTCGATGAATTAAAAGCGCATCTTGAAACCAGCGACGCCTAATGATAGCGCAAGAGTAATCGGTAGCCTCAGCGTAGGCGATTTCTTGTGGCCTTTCGACCACGAACAACTATTACAAATATTTTGTGAAGGTAAATAAAAACCCTTTTTCTCTGTCGGGCACGAGGCCGCCCATCAACCACAAATAAACAAAAAAGCCGTAAAAGACCGACATAAAGACTAAGGCGGCGCGGCGCCACATCGGCGGACGCAAGGCTTTCGGCAGAAATTTTGTGTTGATGTAAAGCAGATGAATGGCGCTGAACACAAAAATCAATCCCGCCATATTGGCGCCGAGTTGCAGCAAGATAATCGGTTGGGTGACGCGTAAGGCAATCAATCCCCAGATGACCACAATCGTTAAGACCGTATAATAAATCACCCGCACATCGCCGCCGCGCCAGTTGCGTATGCGTTCATTGCCGCTCCACAGAATATCGGTGACCGACCGCGACATGCCTTCGATTAAATCGAGCTGAGTTTTGAACAACACCCAGACGCTCATGACGGCTAAAATAATGGTAAGCGCCGCGCCGCCGCGCGCCGACATCGCATAAGCGAGTTCTGCGGCGACCGCCAGCCCGCGAATCTCTTTGCCTGAGGTAATCGCCGAGGTGTAGAGAATGGCCGGCAGCCCCATGCCTAACAGGGCGCCGATGAAAAAGACCGCCCATTGGTCTATGCTGATGATGCGCCACCAGCCGCGCCAGCGTTTCATACTCTCTTCGTTGACCTCAAAGATTGAACCGGTGTGCGCCAGTTTCACTTGTTGGCCGCCGACCGCCGCCGGAATGAAGCCGACAATTTTCCCCATGCCATACCCTTTGTCGCGCGCATAATTCGACAGCATGAGATTGCCGACGCCGCCCATCCCTGAATAGGCAGCGAAGGCGCCAATCAAAAACCAATCGGCGCCGGCCGGAAAGAGGGTGAACCGTTTATTCTCCAAATCGAAGGCAAAAAAGCCGGTCAGCGCACCTAACCATTTGCCCGAATTGCCGAACAGAATGCATAAGACAATGAGCGTTCCCAGAATGCAGACAATCAATGTCCAGTTGAGAATTTCGAGCGTCCGTTCAATGCGTTTGCCGCTGAAAACTAAAATTGCCACGCAGACTAGAAAGGCGCCGACGCTGATGAAATAGACCGTATTGGAATCCTGAGCTTCCGCCATTCGCCCCGCAAAGAGAAAAAAGATGGCGCCAGCGGCCGAGCCCGCCCAGGCCGGCCAACCGACTTGGCAGAACGACAAGATCGCATAAAACCAGGCCCAGAAGGTTGAACTCGGTCGCGTCCGCATGAAGCCAGTAATGACCGGCTCGCCCGTGTAGAGCGCATAACGCATGACTTCGGTGTTGAAGATGGTTTGCAAGACGACGGCAACCCCGGTGACCCACAGCAGCGCCAGTCCGTATTTGACGAAAGCCGCAGGTCCAAGGAGCCATTCGCCGCTGCCGATGGAGGCGCCGAGAATGATAGCGCCGGGGCCGATGATGCCTAATATTTTCAAGCCTGCGGTCGGCGGCGGCGCCGGCAGTTCATCTTTCTTCCAGTTTTCAAGTCCGGATTGCGCTTCAATGCCAGGTTGCTGTTCGGTTGAGACAGTTTCGGTTGACAAGTTTTCGCTCCTGATTTTGATTTGTGCAGGCGCGAAGCATAAAAACGATAGGCCGAAAAAGCAAATGATTTATCGGGGTTTCAGAAATGAGGTGGAATCGTTTAACTGGAAAAAGGTTTCGGACTAAAGGATTTTTTGAAATTCCGTTTAATAGGTTTCCGGTTTGAACCCGATATGGTGAAGCAGACTTTGACTATAGCTTGGCGTCTATTTAGTCTTTCAGTCTGGAATGCCCATTCGCCTCAGTAGCTCTATAAATCGCGGGTCGCTGCCAATAGTGTCCCAGACCGCCGCGTCTTTGAAAAAGATAATGATTGATCCGGCCTACAGCCCCCGTTCCAGCCACCCGATGGATAATTCTTTCTCGTTCAACGAGGCATAAATCATGGCAATCCACATCGCCTTGAGAAACTCCTGAGATTCGGTGGCCTTCTGTTAGGCTAGGGCTGAACTCAATAGCGTGTCGCAGTTCTGGGCCGCTGCTAGAGAAGCGGCAATTTGTTCGTGACTGAGATTTTCACCGGGCGGATTATCCGCGTGCAGGTTCCTTGAGAGAAGTGGCAATGGTTTGGCGTTCAAGTGGGGCTTAAAGCCTTATTCAAGGCCAATCAAGTTAGGCCTGTTATAGAGTATTTTGATGATTGTTCAGATTAGAAACGAATGAGGTAAATTCTGGAAAGCTGATTAACCACACCCAGGTTATTTAACGCGGTTTGCCAGTGAGATGACTAAAAATTAAGCACCTCGACGGTTATGTAATCCTGGCGTTCATTTTTGAAGCCTAGCTGACAAGCGGCTTGGTTTCACGCCAAGCCGCTAAGCATTCGCCAAGATTTTTTCTCACCGGGTTTAATAAACTCATTAGCAAGCGGCACTAGTTTGGAAAGCTCATCCTTCGCAGTAAGTCTTTGAATTGCGGGTCGTCACGCAAATTCTTCCATTTCGGTTCGACTTTCAGAAAGGTCATTTTCGGGTCGCGCTCTTCATAACCTTTTTCCAACCATTCGAAGGTTTTGTCGCGGTCGCCCAGCCCGTTATAGATTAAGGCGATGTGAGCAGGCGGAATGAAACGCTCGGTGGAAAGCTTCAGCAATTCGTTGAGCACGGCTCGCGCTTCGTCGCGCCTTCCGGCTTTCGCCAATGCGTAGCCTTCGTAGGCCACCGAAGCCGTTTGATAAGGTGAAAGTTCGCGTGCTTGGCGAGCTTCGGCAATGGCTTCCATATACATTCTTTTTTCCGTGTAGACACTCGAAGCAAAGACATGCGGCATCCAAAAATTCGGCGCCAATTCAAAGGTTATCCGCAATCTCTCCAGGGCTTCTTCAACTCGCCCGGCGTGGAGCAGAAATTGCCCTTCGAGGGCGTTGCACAACGGAAAAAGCGGGTCGAGCTCTCTGGCAAGTTTGATCTCGGCGAGGGCTTCTGCGTGCCGCCCCAGATTGGAAAGTGAATGGGCGTAAAACAGGTGAACGTTCACATCGTTCGGATTAAGCTCTAAGGCTCGTTTGAATTGATCTTCGGCGCCAGTCCAATCCCAGTCGCCCCAAAATATGGTCATACCCAGTGCGGCGTGACCTTCAGAGAGCCCGTCGTCAATCTCGATGGCCTGGTATGCCGCAGCTTTCGATTTTGGCAGAACTTCGGTAGGCCGCAACTCGCTGCCGAGCGCCAGCGAGCGATAGGCGTCAGAGATTCCGGAATAAGCCAGCGCATAGTTCGGGTCAATGGCAATCGCCTGTTGGAGAAATGAAATCCCTTTGTAAACTTCCGGCGGGGTTAATTTGAAGACGTGAAAACGTCCTCGGAGATAAAGCTGATAGGCTTCGACGTTCGCCGTATAGTTTTTCCTGAGTCGCTGTTGTTCGGAATCGGATAATTTTACACGCAGGTTTTGGGCGACCGCCTGGGCGATTTCGTTTTGCGCGGCGAGGATGTCTGTGGAAGGTCTGACATATTGATTGCCCCAGATTTGCGAGTCGTCGCTGGCGTTAATCAGACGAACATTGATGACATATTTATCACCGATTTGTTTGATGTCGCCGGTTACCAGCGATTCAACGGCAAGTTGTGAAGCGATATTTTTCGTGTCGGTTTGATTATTCTTAAAACGAAATGCCGAATTCCGCGACATCACCCGCAAGCCTCCAAGCTGCGACAGATTGTTAATGATGCTTTCGGTAATTCCATCCGAAATAAAGTCGGCGGTTGAGTCCTGGCTGGCATTAACGAACGGCAAGACCGCCAGCGATTTTTTGACATTTGCATTCGAAACCGATTTTTTTGCAGCAAAAAAATAATAGCCAAGTCCGATTGCTCCAACCAGCAGCACCGCCAATACAAACGCGGCAAGCGATTTGTGGCGGTTGATTTGCCCTGTGAAATGATTATGTGTTTCAGCTGTCCGGGGATGCCGGTTACCTGTGGTTGCCGGCAAAATTGCGCCGGCCTCTATCTTGACTGGCGAAGGCGATTTTTCTCTTCTCTCATCATAGGCGAGAGTGTCCCGCAAATCCTTCAAATCGGTGAGCAGGTCTTGCATCGTTTGATAGCGCTCGTCACGGTTTTTCTTGAGCAACTTGGCAACAATACGTTGCAATTCTTCCGGCACATTTGCGGCAAAACGTGACAGGGGTTGCGGCTCGGTGTTGATCAGATTCGCAAAAGTTTCCGACAATGAATCGCTCGCAAACGGCGTTCGGCCGGCAATCATTTCATAAATCACCACCCCGAAACTGAAAATATCGGTTCGTGCGTCAACCCGTTCGCCCTTGGCCTGTTCGGGCGACATATAATTCACAGTTCCCAAAATCAGGCCTTTCGAGGTCTGATTTTGCATAAGGGTGCTGTCTTCCAATCCGATAACTTTTTGTTCGACGAGTTTCGCCAAACCGAAATCCAGAATCTTCACATAACCGTCAGGGCGAACCATGATATTTTCGGGCTTGATGTCGCGGTGAACGATAGAGGCTCCGTGCGCAGCGGTCAGACCCTGGGCGATTTGAATCGAACTATCCAATACCTCCAATAATTTCATCGGGGATTTAGCCATCATCTCGCGCAGGGTTTTGCCTTCGATAAATTCGCTGGCGATGTAATGGACCTCGCCATCTGTGCCGATTTCGTAAATGACTAAAATGTGTGGGTGGTTCAAACTCGAAGCGGATTTGGCTTCCTGAGTGAAGCGTTGAAGATTGGCTTGGTGTTGACTGAATTGATGATTGAGAATTTTGATGGCGACCCGGCGGTCGAGTTTTTTATCGTGTGCCAGATAAACTTCGCCCATACCGCCAGCGCCGAGTTGTTTAATAATTTCGTAATGGGCAAAGGGTTTGCCGCTCGTCAGCGTTTCACGCGATTCGATAATCAGGCTGGCGACTTCGCGCACCGCGGGCTGTTCCATAAAACTTTCTGCCTCGTCAGATGCCGCCAGCAGATTTTCGACCTCGCGGCGCAACTCTTCATCGGCGCCGCACGAGTGGTCGAGAAAACGTTTGCGTTTCTCGGGTTCGAGTTCGACGACCTCATCGAATAAGCCTTTAACCTTTTGCCAACGCTGAGAATTCATCTGGTAATTTCTTGATACAGCCAGGCCTTTGCCGTCCGCCAGTCGCTTTTGACGGTTGCCGGAGAAAGGTGGAGAACTTCGGCGGTCTCTTCAATGCTCAACCCGCTAAAATAGCGCAACTCGACAATTCGCGCCTGCCGTTCGTCCATCCTGGCAAGACGCGTTAAGGCTTCATCCAAGACCTCTAAATCGATACTTTTTTCACCCGAAACCGCAAGGGTAAGGGCCTCGAGCGGTAAATTTTCGCCAATTCCGCCGCGCTTTTCACGATGCCGGGCTTTCGCATAATCAACCAGAATCCGGCGCATTGCCTGCGCCGCAATCCCGAAAAAATGGGCGCGATTTTGCCAGTTGACGGCCCGTTGATCAATCAATTTCAGATAGGCTTCGTGTATCAGCGCGGTCGTCTGCAAGGTATGCCCGGCACGTTCACGGCGCAAAAAACGCGCCGCCTGGCGGTGTAATTCGTCATAGACCAGGGGAAGAAGTGAATCCAGAGCTTCCGGCTTTCCGGCGCTCCATCGGCGCAGCATCTCAGTTATCTCTGGTGATGTTTGTTGAGATTGCTCCATAAATTGCCACGCTTTTGGGGATACAACAATATGCCCCTTTATTCGGCTAAGTCAATCAATTCGGCTAACCAGTAGTGGGTCATTATGAAAGAGGTTGGCATTCGATGGGCGCTAAACAAGGAAAGTCCCGCCCAACGACAAATAAACAGTGATCTCTGGACAAGTAAAAAGTTATCTTCTGATTAGACGGAAAAAGCGGATAAAGCGCCATCGGCTGGGGCGGATAAATCGCCATCCGTCTTTTCCGCCCCATCAGAAGGTAACCTTGTCCCTGACAACAGACCGCCGTTCTTTTAACGATAAATAATTTCATACCCCTAATTTCAATCTGACCCATTACCGGCTAACCCACAATCTTGCCCGAAAAATATATCTAGCCCTTTTTCGGCTTCGCGTCGCGTTAATGGATGAAGGCGAAAATCAGGCAGGCGAATTTTCGCTGCTGACCAAGAGGCCTAACCGAAGACCGTGGGCGCAAGCAGGCTCGCTTGTGTCTTCGGCTTTTCAGAAATTAACCGCAAAAAAGGAAGAGGGAAAAATGAATAACCGATTATTGAAAACCAACCATAGCGCGACATTAATGTTTGTCATATTAATGACGCTTTCGCCTATCTCGGCATTTGCACAGGACCCGGCTCAGGACGAACAAAGCAAAGTACAAGCCCAGGAAGATTCGCCCGCCCGACAGAACGAAAAAAGACTGGAAGGGGTATGGGATGGGCAAGTAACGATTCGCGATTGTCAGACGGGCGCGGCCTTGAGAACCTTTCCGTCAATC
>JBIOWC010000708.1:0-4161 GCA_044868105.1 Blastocatellia bacterium | reverse complement strand
TGCGTCATTGAGGGGCGCAAGGCGGCGACGCGAATGTTACAGGGTCGAACAACGACTTGCCTAGTTTCGCTCCCTTTCGTTAAGGAGCCGATTTAACCTGATACCCCGAGCTGGAAAAGGCACGGATGGCGAGCGCTTTGTTGGTCACAAATTCTTTGAGTCGCTTACGATCGGCCTCAGTCAAATCATTCAAACCGGCTTTTCCCGTGGGGAAACTGAGCAAGATGCCCTCGTTATTTGAATGCTCACGGGTAATTGGAACCAGGTCAGCAGGACTGGGCAATTCTAAATAGTCGCCCGGATTGCCTTCCATATGGAGCTTTCCCGCTACCACATAACCGTCGGCTCCAATCCAGCCTAACCCGATACTCGTGCTATCAAAGATTAACATATCCGGATGCGTGTCCAGTTCGGGAAACACCATATAGGCCATCATGGTTTTGAGACCAAATTTGACTTCGAGTTTTCCCATTCTTGCCATTAATCCGGTTGATTGGGCTTGACCGGGTCCGCCATGGCTCCAGTCTTCAAAGTCCATGGCTTCTTTCACAGAAAAAACCACCTCCTTGCCAATAGGGTCTATAGAGGGTTTGGATTTTGATATTTTGAATGAATCCTTGACGCTCACGGCCGGACCGCCGCCAAATAACCATCCCGAAAATTTTGCGGTCTTGCCGCTAAACGGATTTTGTAAAGATATGCGGACGTGAATCTGCACGTAACCAATCCCCGCCATCCTCGCCATTGACACTACACGAAAGGTCCAGACTTTACTGGGCGTATAAACTCTTCTCGGCGGCTTAGGCTTTGTGGTGTAGCTTTGATCTGTGGTTACTAAATCAACCATTAAGACGACGCTGCGATCAACCGCGGCATTATTTTCAGAGGCGGTCGGGAATAATTGGGAACTGCCTACCCCTTTTGCAGGAACTTGAATGGGCAGACCCGGAAGTTCTCGCTTGATAATTTGTTCAACCGCGTTTCTGACATTGGTTGCCCGCACTTCTGAAAGCGCTTGATTGAGGCGCGCCGCCTGGGCAGCACTTGATGCGCCTCGCCATCGCGGGCTCGCATGTCCGACGACGCTTACTCGAACGGCCAAATTAGCCATCGTAAATTTCTCCTTTTCAAATTAGCCGGGTTGGTCACCATCCGGCATTTTAAGTAATTGCGATTTATATCTGTCGTCTGCATCGGGAGACGGCAGGGGTTGAAGGATGAACTGGCTTAATAAATTGTCGTAAACTGCATTGGTTTGCCAATCCATCCCGTCTACAGTGACGCCGATGATGTTCACCGGCAGAATGAGGTGGTGATACAGCGGAAATATCCGATTGGGGTAAGCCGGGGCGACAAATTTGCCGTCGGCGCTGACGTTAAAATTTATGATTGCGTCGCTAGTGACTGTCCCCTGGGCGCCCGCAGTTGAACCGCGCCAATCGGCAGCTGTTCTGATACAGGGATAATTACCCTCGGCTTTTCTGCCTGTAATATTTGGGAAACGGTGGGCTGCGTAGTTAATAGGTCGCGGCCCAGCCCTCATACAATTAAGGCACAGGCGAGCGCCAGAAGGTGCAGATTCTCGGACAAATAGGTATTTGTTGTTGCATGGCGTTCTCCTCCTTTGCAGATACTAGGGGATGAGTGCAACGTAAAATCAGCAACTCTTCGTCCCCTTTCTGTGAGGATGCTTCCCATCTCGTTTGCTGTTTAAATAATTGATGTCAAATAGGCTTAAGAAAAAATGCCTTCTACCCACTCCTGACAAAAGCGGTAATCCATGTCGGGAAAATTTCTCTATGGGTTTATCGCTGAAATTTTTTCTATCATTAAGGGTAGAGGCTGGCCACCGGCGAATTGCGGCCATCACTCAGAAATCCTACACCTCACTTTTAAACATACAAACGCTTCAACTCTATAAGACATATTTGAAAAATTATTTCATTATTTCCAGACCAGGCAAATTTCAGCAAATAAAATTGCTGACTCAATTCGGATTCGATACCTTCGGGAAAGTCTCTTGAAAGGGAATGGTTTTATTGAAAACACGCGTACACGGTTTGTACAGCCAGGCCATCAACCGCTTCCTGAAGTTCCAGCCGATACCCGTTGAGCGCAATAATACGGGCTTCGCGTCTGTAGGCTACCGGCGCTTGCGCCGCTTCAATAACCGTGGTGAAAAAATCGGAGGGATAATAAAGCTAAACCGAAAAGCAAATTTTTTGCTATCAGAAAGGTCTACAATTTTTCTGCTTTGGCTTTCCAACTCCCGGCTACAGGCCTGGCCAGTTGCCTAAGCTTGGTTCCGACGCTCGGCGTCGAAATGTATATTTTGAAATGATTGCCTCTTTTCTCGATGATTTGTAAACCTAATCTCTCAGCCGTTCTCCTTTTTTTATGGTCGCTGGAAGTGAGGCGCCCCATTCAAAAAACCTTGCGACCCGTCCATCGCCGGCCTTCACCTGTTCAAGCTGCTGTGGGGTCACCGAATTGACGCCGCAACCCGAAATCAACATAGCGCCCAGTGCTATGCTCAGGATAACTTTTTTGTACATTGAAATTTCTCCTCTGCAAATTTGTCGTTCTTTTTTTTGACGACAAATGAGCGCCCGGTTGGCCGGAGCCGCGCCGAATACTGAAAGCCACCCTACGTAACGTGCATGGGCGAGGTCGTGTGGGCGTCGGGTACATTGGCTTGTTCGGGGCGGCGCAATCCGCGACAAAACGCGGAGCAGAAAACCGTAATGGGTCAGATTGAAAATAGGGGAATGAAATTATATACCGTTAAAAGAACGACAGTCTGTTGTCAGTGACAAGGTCATCTTCTGATGGGGCAGAAAAGACGGATGGCGATTTATCCGCCCCAGCCGATGGCGCTTTATCCGCTTTTTCCGTCTAATCCGAAGATAACTTTTTACTTGTCCAGAGATCACTGTTTACTGGTCGTTGGGCGAGACTATACTTGTTTAGCGCCCATCGAATACCAACCTATTCCTTCCTGACCCACTACTCAGAAAACTCGTCACTTGACCGCATCTTTGAAATCATTTTCTAAAGCCGATAATTTCTTTTTTGCCGTTTCGCATTGGGCGGACGAATGACCATTCATACAGGCGACTGCGAATTTTACGCTAATGTCAAAGAAAAATTTGTTGTCGTTACTTGCACTTCCTAGCATCATTGATGTCAGGTCGCCATACTTCTCTAGATGTTTCTGGCGTAAGGCCTGCGATTTAGCTTGCAAATCGTTCTTCCTCGCCTCGAATATTCGCCGGGCCTCATCAACGCCCGCCTCCGACGGGTTTGCTTCGAGCCTTTTAGCGATTTGCAAGAGCACGTCGTCTTTTTCATTGAGAAAAGACTTAACTTCTTCAACAGGCCCGCGGCAGCCGACGGATAACAAACAAGAAGTCAAAACTAAAAGTAACACCGTTGTTTTCATATTTGAGTTCCTCCTGATTTACCTTTTTGGGGCTTGCGCCACCGGGATTGATAAAGCCGAACGCTCGAATTCATAACTCAAGCAGAGCCCAGCCAGTCGCGCCGCCGTCTAACTCAGCCTGCAAACTCAAGCGGGTTCAAATTTGTTTATGAACAAATTCCCCGGTTCTCTTATTCAGTTTGCCGTGGAGCATGGCGCCCGAATCAAAATGAACTTCCATCATCAACAAAGCCTCTTTATTGCCAACCGGAATCGGATTTTTTGCAAGCCAGGCTTTGCTGGATGCAAAGGTGAGCGTTTGGGTTCTTTTTCCATCAGCGTAAATATCCACTGTGAAGGCCAGGGTGAAAAATTTTAAACCTGAACTTCTCAGGGTCACCAGTTTTACAGCCGTAAAATCCTTGCTGGGCGGGATAAAAAGGGTAACATTCCGGTAAGTTCGGATTTGTTCGAATTCATTGCCAATGCTGATCTCATCGGCCGAGTCAAGATCAATGCTTCTACTGGTGCCGCCGACGACTGAAAAAGACCGTACAGGCAGGTTCGGCACCGCCACCAAAGAGCCATTCTGCTGACCATTTTGTGGGTTTTCATTGATGGTTACATCAGCCCGATATTGTATATTTGACATCGCTTTCCCTCCGCCGTTTTCCATCGCTTCCCGTTGATCAATGAATTGTGAAGCCATTCAGGGGATTGCCATAAAAGGCGTCGGTCTG
>JBIOWC010000707.1:0-7261 GCA_044868105.1 Blastocatellia bacterium | reverse complement strand
AAAAGCCCACCCCCCCCTGGATGGTTTCGACCACCTGATCACCGATTGCGCAAAAGGCGAGGTGAACCTGTTGCTCGGTTGGGACAACTGGTCAGGCTTCTACATCTTTACCGATTCAACGGCCGGCGACTCGGTAGTGTTGGAAGTCGGCAACTATTTTGATTCAATTATCGGGCAGCCCGAATTCGACGAATATATTCATCGCTGGTAACCAAGAAGCAAAAAATATAATGAAAAACTCACTAAACTATTTGCAGGCCTCCTGCTTTTGAAAAGCAAAATCCGGGCAAGGACATTAAGTGGACTCACGACAGTAAGTGGACTCACGCTAGCAAGTGGACTCACGCTAGCAAGTGGACTCACTCGCCCGGCCCCTACAATTTCCCTACAATAATTCGCAAACCGCTCGAAAGCGTTTGTATCTAGTTTTTCTTAGTGTTCTGCTGGAGAAACTCGGTGATGACTTGGGCGTGCAGAGCAAAAGCGACATCTTCCAAGCGGTTTGCTATCACACATTCTGAAGTCTCTTCGGAAAGGATAAATTGGGTGAGCTCGCTTGCCGACCGTTTTTTTGCCAATCCGAAAATCAGCAAGGTATTATCGGGTGCGCTCAACACCTGGAAGAGTTCGATTTCATCGGGCGAAATAGTAATGCCGGTCTCTTCAAAGAGTTCCCGCGCAGCGGCCCGTTGCCAGGTTTCACCGGCGTTAATGTAACCGCCCGGCAGCGCCAGTTTGCCTTTTTGCGGCTCGATATTGCGGCGAATGAAGAGCAGTTGATCATCCACCGGTAAGAGCAAGACGGCGACCGGCAAGGGATTCACATAGGTTACGTTTTCACAGCTTGGGCATTGGCGCGGATAGGACAGGTCGTCGCTAAATAACGCGCCGCAGTAAGAACAATGAGAATTTTTTTTGTGCATTAATTTTGGTCTATCGAATAAGCGGCCAGGAGATGATGAATCTCTTGATAATTCTGATCTTCGAGCAGCGGTTTGATTCTGGGGTCATAGCGAATATCGGATTTGTCCAAGGCTCTGGCCTCCATGGTCTTTTTCACCCACTCGGCGGCTTCTTCCTTATTGCCCAGTCCGCATTTGACAATCGCGATACCAAAGATTGCCGGCTTAAATTCATGCGAGAGTTTTTTTAACTCGACGAGCCGCTTTTCAACTTCATTGGCATTGCCCATCACCGCATAAAGATGACCGAGGGATTCCAGGGAATAAATATTGTTCTTATTTGCCGCGTCATATTTTTGCAGTTCTTCGAGGGCTTTATCATACATCCCCTTTTGCTCGTAAATATGCCCGAGCGTCAAACGAATAGCGGTATAGCTCGGGTCAAGTTCAAGCACCTTATTACATTGATCGAGCGCCTGGTCGTACTGTCCCGCATAGAAAAGCATATTGGCATAGGCGGTATTATTAATGACCGCAACCGGATCAAGCTCTGCCGCTTTTTGCATTTCATTTAACGCCAGCGTCAGTTGTTCTTGACGCATCAAAAACCAACCGTAACGCACATGCGCAGTTGAATAATTGGGATTCAAATCCAAGGCCCGTTTGTATGCTTTCTCCGCGCCCTTAAAATCCTTATCCCGCATAATCAGGATGAGGGCTTTTGCCGTGTGGGCTTCGGCGAGGCGGTCATCTAGCGCTAAGGCTTTGCTGATGGCAACGTGGGCTTTTTCCAAATACTCGGGTTTTTTTGCTTCCTCATCCTGCCAGTTGGCCAAAAGCGCGTAAGCATCACCAAGCATGGCATAGGCTTTGGCATAATTGGGGTCAAGCTCAATCGCTTTTTCAAAAAGCTCAATACTTTTTTCGATTCCGCCCTGTCCCCGGCGCGTCCAAAAATAGACTCCGCGGATATAGGATTTATAGGCCTCCGGGTTTTCGGTATAAGTTTTAGCCAATTGCTGTTGGTCATCGTTGCCGATTTTAAGCGCCAGTTCCTGAGCCACCTGTTCGGAGATGGAATCCTGAACTTTGAAAATGTTGCCAACCGCTTCATCAAACTGCTCGCCCCACAAATGTTTTCCGTCGGCAACATTAATAAGTTGCACGCGGACGCGAACGCTGTCACCGATGCGTTGGATGGTGCCTTCCATCACCGCATCAACGTGTAATTCGCGACCGGCTGTGACGGGGTCAAACTGGCGCTCATTATAATTTAAAATAGCGCTCGTCGGGCGCACCGAAAGATTTTCGAGTTTACTCAGTTTGGCAATTAACGCGTCGGCCATCCCCAATTCCAGACAGCCATCACAATCGGAATTTGCATTCAAGAGTTTGAAGGGCAACACCGCGATGGCTTTCACTGGCGGACTGGAGGGAACGGATTTTTTGATAACCCACACCAAGGCCGTAACAATCAGCAAACCGGAGATGATCATTGCCGCAATCGCTTTGGCGTTCCATAGGGGGTTGCGTTCAACAACCAGCGGTTCGCCGGGCGTATGGCTGGGGTTAATGATGGAGGCTTGCGCTTCAGGAATCAAAGTTGGGGTTAGCGGTTCTTCGAGGGTCTCCGCTTTGCCGGGAGCGGTTTCTGATATCACTTCCGGCAAGGCGGGTTCCTTGCCATTTAGCGCAATGGGATTTTCGACTATCTTGCTTACATCTGCGACAAAACTATAACCGCGCTTGGGAATGGTAACGATAAATTTGTGTTCACCGGGACTTTCACCGAGCGCTTTCCGGACCAGCGAAATGTAATAAGTCAGGTTGCCTTCTTCGACAAAGGTGTCGGGCCAAATTCTTTTAATGATGACCTCTTTTTCGAGAATAGTTCCGTAATTTTCGACCAGCATCAATAAGGTATCGAAGGCTTTGGGCGGCAGGTCAACCGGCACTCCTTCACAAAGCAGCAGGCGTTTGACAACATCCAGACGATAGACGCCAAATTCATAAAATGAAATTTGTTCCTGAATCATAGGCGAGTCCTAAGAAAACAAAAGAAAAATCAACCACTACCTACAGGACTTGATAGCCATCTCTATAGTAGGCTTGCAGTGCAAGAATTTCTTCCACCATAAAACGTAGTGAGCAAATCGGGCTGTGCGGCTAGTCTAACAGATAGGCGGCCTGTGACAAAAGAGTTTGCTGATACTACCGGTCTGCGTTTACAACTTTAACAATTTTTTACATAGCTTTGGTTAAATACCCTCTGCCAAGCTCACTCTGCCTTTGATACAAAGAAAATTTAAGCTTTTTATAGTTCCAGCTAAAGGACTTTAAGGTAACGGCTTTTCTAAACTAAGGGCTACCCAACTGGATGATGGCCTGGTTGAGCGCCTCCAGCCTAAGGGCTCAAAATAAACCTCCCGGGTCAGCCCACCGTGCAAAACTTCCAGTCGTCGAAGAATCACCTTGCTCTTTGAGTTTTAGTTCTATAAATGATTGAGGAGATTTTTCTACAATAATGGAACAGGTTAGGAAACCGACTCGTTAGATTGTTTGCTTATCGTCTTAGGGAGCAACCAAACCATTTGCGATAAATTAAATTCTTTTTACAATAAGCAAAACTCAGCCCAAAAAAAACTCCAGCCGAGATAAAGAAAATAAGAGGATGGTTACCGATTATGAATGTTGATAATCTGAATCAGGTGGAAGATTCTAACATGGAGTGTGCGCAGGAGGTCCAAACCTTGCGCGACAAGATTGACGATTTGCGGAAGATGGCGATGAACATTGTTGCCGAAGTCGAAGCCTTAGGCAGCGTGAAAATTGTTGATTTGAATTCCGGCATTAATATTCAGGATGAAATGCGCGATTATGAAAAACATTTGATTCAACGGGCGCTGTGGTTGACGAGCGGCAATCAGGCGCGCGCCGCTGAACTGCTCGGGCTTCGCGCCACCACCCTGAACGAAAAAATTAAACGCTTTAATATCCAGCCGTTCATTCGGCATTGATGTACCGGATAAATAAACCCACACACGGAAAGGTGAGAGCGGGGATGGCGCGTAAAAATCATTGGCTCATTATTTTCTGCCTTACGGCATTATTAATTGCCGGACAACTTCACCCCGTCAAATCGGACGGCGAGCTGAAAGATGCCCGGTATTATCGGCAACAGGCAATGGCTGCCTATAAAGCAAAAGACTACGCCGGATTTGCCGAAAATTTGGAAAAAGCCCAGCGCCTTATTCCAGACCATCCAACGATTCTCTACAACCTTGCAATTGCCTACACGCTTCTGGGAAAACCCGAGTCGGCTTTGAAAACGCTCGCCCTGGTGGCGCAAATGGGGGTGAATTATCCGGCCGCCAAAGACCCTGACTTTGACGCCCTCAAAGATAGCGACGCGTTCAAAGCGATAATCAAACGCTTTGCGGATAATCGCGCGCCGGTCGTGAAGAGTGAGGTGGCCTTCACGGTTGCCGAAAAAGCCTTAATCCCCGAAGGCTTGGCTTATGACCCGCTAACGGAAACCTTTTATTTAAGCAGCGTTCATCAAAGAAAAATTTTCAGCATCAACAAAAAAGGCGAAGCCAAAAATTTTGCCGATGAAACGCAAGGGCTTTGGGCGGTCCTGGGAATGAAGGTGGACGCCAGGCGCAGGCATTTGTGGGCGGTGACGGCGGCGGTCGCGCAGATGGTCAATTGCAAAAAAGAGGATGAGGGGCTTTCCGGCATTTTGAAATTCGATTTACAGACCGGCAAGCTCATCAAACGCTATGTCATTGCCGACCGCACCAAAAAACATTGGCTGGGCGATTTGGTCATCAATTCACGCGGCGAAGTTTTTGCAACCGATAGCGTCTCGCCTGCCGTTTATGCGATTCGCGCTGGGAGCGACAAGCTTGAATTATTGATGGAAGGCGAGCCGTTTATTTCCCCGCAAGGTTTGGCTTTTTCCGAGGATGAAAAACATCTGTTTATTGCCGAGTATTCAAAAGGGATTTACGATTTTGAACTAACGACCAAAGGCTGCACAAAACTCGCGCCGCCGGCGGGGGCAACCCTGATTGGCATTGACGGATTATATTTTCACAAAGGGAGTTTGATTGCTGTGCAAAACGGCTTAAATCCGCATCGTCTCATTCGCATTGGCTTGAATCGGGAGTTAAACGCCGTTGAAAAAGTCGAGTTGATTGAAGCCAATAATCCGAAATTTGCCGAGCCGACGCTGGGGGTCTTCCGTAAAGACCAGTTCTATTTTATCGCCAACAGCCAATGGGATTTGATAGACGATAACGGCCAATTCACGCAGGCCGATAAACTCCAGGAGGTCGTGGTTTTGAAAGTCCAATTTTGAGTTTGCAAACAGGCTGCAGCCGCCTAATGGATTTATTGAAGCGCCCTTTGACGAGCTTGGATGCAGTGAATGCCGAAAGAATTTTGTCTCGCTTTTAACCATCAATCTTTTGATTTGTTCTATAAAAACCTTCTTACCGGTCGGTAGAAAACCGGCTTGACGGCTTCTACCCATAAGCATATATTTTCTGCACTCCCTCAATGGTCATAAGCGTCGAGTAAGCTAATGTAGGGTTAGCATTGCCCGTTGCTCAGGAGTAAGACAAGGAAGATACTTTTGCTTACTTCGGGTGATTATGTTGCCGCTGTGCGAGCAATGTTCACCTTATAATCTGGTTTGGGGGAGGTTCAAACTACTCGCAAGGAGGTACCATGTCTAAAATTATTCTCTCATTCCAGCTCATTTTTTCGCTCTCGGCTCCGCTGGTCGCGCAAGTATCAACCGGAACGATTGCCGGTACGGTGACCGACCCGCAAGGGGCTGTCGTAGCGAATGCAACGGTAACCGTAACCAATAAAATGACCGGGTTAACTCGTGTGGTCAACACCGGCAATGATGGAATTTATTCTGTCGCTTCGCTCCCGGCTGGCAGTTATGAAGTCAAGATTGACGCGACCGGATTCTCTACCAGTGCGACCACGGCCGATGTAGCCACCGGGCTGACGACGACCATCAATATCGCCTTGAAGGTCGGCGCCAAATCTGAAGTTGTAGATATTCAAGGCGCGGCAGCCAATATTGACCTTGAATCGCACACCGTATCGGGTGTGGTGGGCCGACAACAGATTGAAAACCTGCCGCTCAATGGTCGTAATTTCTTAAACCTCGCTCAACTGGAACCCGGGGTTATGGTGACACCGGCAAACCCGGCGCAATTCAACGCTCAATTCAGCGTTTCGATTCTCGGCGGGCCGGCCTCGCATACGGCGATAACCGTAGACGGCGGTAATATTCGAAACCCTGTAGAAGGCGGGACAGGACAGAATTTATCCCAGGAAGTGGTTCAAGAGTTTCAGCTTTCGAGCACCAACTTTGACCTGTCAACCGGTATCACCGCTTATGGCGCGGTCAATATTGTGACGCGCTCCGGCGGCAATGATTTTCACGGCGCGGGATACTTTTATTTTCGCGACCATAACATTTCCGCTTATCCAAGCTTGAACCGCAATCCGCTTACTGATGATCCGTTCTTTGCCAGACGCCAAGGCGGTTTCTGGGTCGGCGGTCCGATTAAAAAGGATAAGTCATTCTTCTTTTTCAATTTTGAAAACACCAATCAATCGGGTGTTTATATTGTGGTTCCTGACCTCCCATCGGTGGCCGGATTCAGCACCATCGCGACCGCCCCGTATCGAGGCAAACAATTCAGCGGCCGAGTCGATTATCGCCTCAATGATAAGCACTCAGGCTTTATTCGCTATTCGCATGATGGCAATAGCAATAGCGGGCCTTTCGGCATTCCGGTGCCTCCTTCGAATTTTGTTTCCAACAAGAACTGGTCTGATCAAAGCATTCTCGGTATCACCAGTTCGTTTACGCCCAACATCGTGAACGATTTCCGCTTCTCGTATGGCTATTGGCAGAACCGCAACATCCCGGCTCCCTGCAATGGCGACTTAAATGGAAATTGTATCGGCGCCGGCGGACCGGAAGTTTTCTATCTCAATTCGGTCAACTTCGCTTTAGGTAACAATTTCAATTCACCGCAAGGACGCGATCTGCGGCGCTATCCGGTTTCGGATAACATCAGCTGGCAAAAAGGCAGTCACCGCATCAAACTCGGCGGCGATTGGGAATTCAACCGCGGCACCGGTTACTGGGGATTTTTTGGACCGGGTAGAGCTTATCTCCTGTCACCGGAATTTCTCCTCGGCGTTGGCGTTCCGCTTGCCGCTTTCCCGCTGCTCGGCTTGCCGACCAAGATTAACTCGGCGGCCGACCTGGCAAAACTTCCGGTGGCGGCTTTTCTACTCGGCATCGGAGACCGCGCCCAACC
>JBIOWC010000706.1:0-13773 GCA_044868105.1 Blastocatellia bacterium | reverse complement strand
ATTGCTCTCAGTTCCGGCAGTGGGATGAACCGCTACGCCTCTTTCCGTAGCAGTACCAACGCGTCTTCACCAGAAAGAATTCCCTAAGGCTTTTTCAAATCGGTTGACGAAGATGGCTGACGTGGTTAACAAACTGCGGGCGCGACTCGATGGCGGCTTATTTCCCGCTGTGCCCATTCCTTTTGATAGCGAGGGTCGTTTACACGCTGGCGCCCAGGCGGCTTATTTACGCTATATGAGCGAACAGCCCGTCGCCGGGGTGGCGGTTTGGGCGCACACCGGGCGCGGTCTGCTGGTGGATGAAACGACGGCGCTGGTCGTGCTCAAGGACTGGCGCGCGGCGCTCGCCGACAAAGTGATCATTGCGGGGGCAGGCTCTCGCCAGGCCGAAACCCCTGAGCGCGCGACCGCCCGCACGCTCGCTATGGCCGAGCGCGCCGCCAAAGCGGGCGCCGACGCGCTACTCGTTTATGCGCCAACCTGGTTACGCGATCACCCGCAGATGGAAAAAGCCATCGTCGAACACCACCAGGCGCTCGCGTCTGTCGGGCTGCCGCTCATTCTCTTTTATCTTTATGAAGCGGCCGGCGGGATGGCCTATAGCCCGGCGGTGTTGGAAGAGTTACTGGCGCACCCCTTGGTGGCCGGGATTAAACTGGCGACCCTCGATAGCGTGATGACCTATCAAGATGTGGCGCACCTCTTGGTGTCGCGCTTTTCGGACAAACTGCTGATTACCGGAGAAGATCGCTTTCTCGGTTACAGCCTGCGGCGCGGCGCGCGCGCCGCGCTCATCGGCATGGGAGCGGTCTGCTGCTCAATGCAAGCCCAGCTGATTCAGGCGCACCTTGAGGGCCAGGCCGAGCGTTTCCTGGGGCTTTCTGATTGCGCCGATCAACTCGCCGAATGCCTCTTCATCAACCCGATGGAGGGCTATATCAAACGCCTGCTCTGGGCCCTTGTCCATCTGAGCGTCATTCCGCTGGAAGCGGCGAATGACCCCTGGGGGCCCCAACTCGGCGAAGCGGAATTTTCTAAAATCGGGCGCACGCTTGTGACCTTGAAAGAAAGCTTCTAATGCAACTGACGCAGTTACTACAAGGGTTGAAACTGAACGCGCAAGAGTCCGCGGCGATTATGGAGGACTATGACAAATTCGCGAGCGGGCTTCCCGAGGCGCTTGAAGCCTATGTGCGCGAGCGTTACGGCCTGGACCTCAGTAGCGAATACGGCGGCCGGCCGATTAAAAACCCCTTCGGCAAGGGGTCGGGGCAGTTGTCGCTGAACATTTCACAAATCCGCCAGGACGCGCAGGCCGGCCTTGGCTTCGTGGTTCTCAAAACCTTCATTGCCCAGGACGCCGAGGGCGCGCAATCAATGATTGAATGGGCGATTCCGGAGACCCGCATGGTTGTCGAACCGATCACTGGCAAGGACGGCGAGAGCGGCTGGACGGTAACCTGGAAAGGGCGCGGCTGGTACGACAGCTTCGAGGTCTATCTCAGATTTTACGAAGAAGCTCTCACGGCCGGCGGCGAAGTCGGGATGGTGATTGCTCCCTCCTGCAAGTATCACCTGCCGGCAAATAAGGGGAGCGAGTGGAAGGTTAAAGAGTACGAGTACACGACCGGCAAATTGCTCGACGTCTGGCAAAAGCTTAAACAGCCCGGCGCGATGCCCATCGAGAAAGATTTCAGCCCGACATTGGCGGGCTCTGACCGCGCTGTGCAGGTTGAAACCGTATTCCATTGGTTGGAGCAGGTCACCGCCTTGATCCGCCGCTCGGTCTTTCCCCGAGCCATCAACATTGGGTTGAAGATGTTTAATGCGCTGCTTGATGACGCCTTCCAACTGGAAATGTTGCGCATCGTCAATGAGCATTGTCAGGGGGAAGAGCGCCCGGATTTCCTGGTTTATGCGAACCGCTTGTTTGACCCCAATCGCGTATTTGACGGGGTGCGCGGCGTCGCTTATGGCGGGCCGGATTTGAGCTCGCGCAACTTGAAGGTGCTCTCACAATTTCGTTTTCTCGAACAGACCGGACAACTCGCCCGCTGCCGGCTGCCCTTGAGCGCCACGGGTAATATTGAATCCGGACGCCGGGCAGTTGAATATCTCTTGCGCGGCGCCAGTAGCTTTCAACTGCACACCTATTTTCAACTCCCGAATCAGGAATTCCGCATGCAAGGGAATAGTAAGACGGAGCGCGCGTTGTACGAACTCTATTTTCATCCGCAGCGCGGCCTGATTGCCTGGCTACTCCATGTGCGTCGTGTACTGGCGCTGCCGGAGGCCTGGAACATCAAACAGATCGCCGATTATTGCGCCGATCCGGCTAATGCGCTTTGGGTAAATCATGAACCAGCTGTTCAATAAATCCCTGGAAGATATGGCTATTCGATTGCTCTTGCCGGGCGATATTCCCGCGGCGATGCAACTCAAAGAGCGCGCCGGTTGGAATCAATCGAACCGCGATTGGCGGCGACTGCTCGAAGCTGAACCCGAAGGCTGCTTTGCCGCAAGTTTAGGTGACCGCCTGGTGGCCACGACGACGACCACGACGTATGGCAAGACCCTGGCGTGGATTGGCATGGTCCTGGTTGACGATCAGTACAGACGACTCGGCATTGCCACGAGGTTGATGCGCAGGGCGCTCGGTTACCTGCAGGAATGTGAAGTCCGAACCATCAAACTCGACGCCACCCCGGCGGGCCGCACGGTTTATGAAGGCTTAGGATTTATTGGCGAGGCGCTCATTGAAAGGTGGCAAGCGACGGCGCCGTCCGAGGCTCAGGCAGCTTGCCTGCAAGCAGCTTGCCAGGTGATGCAGGAAGCCGAGGTATCTCGCCTTTTGTCATTTGACGCCGAAGCCTTTGGCGCCGACCGCGCCGAGTTGTTACAGGCGCTCATCGCCGAGGCCTGCGTTCAGCCACTCATCGTCCTGGCGCCGAACGGCGGGTTGCGCGGCTACGGGTTGGCGCGCGAAGGGACGCGGGCTTATTACCTTGGTCCCCTGGTCGCCGTGGACGCGCAGGCGGCGGCCTTACTCCTGGATGGCTTACTCGCTCAACTTGGCGGTCAGGAAGTTTACCTGGACCTCAACACCACATTTGCCGGCGGCGCCGAGATCCTCGCCGACCGGAGGTTCGTCAAGCAACGTGAGCTCATTCGCATGCGTAGCGGACAAGCGGCGAGCGCCGGAACATCGTCTCGGATACTGGCGATAGCCGGACCCGAAATCGGGTGAAATTCCCGGGGTTTCCCCGTCAGGGGACCCAGCCGAATCTTTCGCGGATTGATTGTGAGGAGACTCTATGCGGTCATCTGTACACACCGTTGATTACATCGTGCTTGGTTGCTACCTGCTGCTGATGGCGAGTGTCGGCGCTTATTTCATGAAGTATATGAAGGTCGGGACAGACTTTTTGAAGGGCGGCAATCGCGTCGAGTGGTGGGTCGCGGGGATGGCGTCTTTTATGTCGGGGTTTTCGGTCTGGACCTTCACGGGCGGCGCCGGGTTCGCTTACCGGCAAGGGGTCATCGGCTTCTTCCTTCTCTATCTCGCCGTGCCCGCCTTTCTGTTCGGCTACATCGTCTTTGCCCAGCGCTGGCGGCGCTCCCGTGTGACCACAGTAGTCGAGTACATCCGCAGCCGATTTGGTGACGGCACGCACCAACTCTTTTCCTGGCTGACGGCTCCGAGCCAGTTACTCTTTGGCTCGGTCAGGCTGTTTGCGCTCTCCGGTTTTATGTCGGTCGCCACCGGCATACCGATCCACTACCTTATCATCGGCTGCGGTGTCATCATCCTGGTGTACACGGTGCTCGGCGGCTACTGGGCGGTCTGCTTCACGGACATGTTCCAGTTCATGTTTCTCTTCCCGGTCGCCTGTCTGCTGGCGGTCTTATCGCTCTCCCATGTGGGCGGCTGGCAGGGCTTCATGGAGAAGGCGCCGGCAGGTTTCTTCAACCCGTTTGCGGGCGATTACGGCTGGCTCTTTCTGCTTGCCTACACGGTGTCGCAGACCGCCGGCTACAACAATTTCAGCAACGCGCAACGCTACTTCTGTGCCGACACCGAGAAATCGGCCAGGAAGATTGCCATCCTCTGCATGATCCTATTCACCTTCGGCTCGGTCGTCTTCTACCTGCCGCCGCTGGTGGCGCGCATCGCCATGCCGGAGTTGGCGACGGCACAGAACGGGCTGCAACAGCCGACGGAAGCGGCCTACATCGCCATGGGAATGCGGGTGCTGCCGCCGGGGCTGGTCGGCGTGCTGCTGGCGGCGATGCTGGCCTCTTCGATGGCCTGCCTGTCGGCGATCAATCATGTGGTCACCGGCATCCTCGCCAAGGATCTCTATCAGGGCTATTTCAAAAAGGAGGCTTCGGACCGCCACATGCTGGTGGCGAGCCGCGTCGCCTCGTCCTTTGTCGGGGCCTTCATGATCGTCATGGCGCTGGTTTTTTCGCGCGGGGCGAACGGCATCTTCACGCTGCTCTTCATCCTCGAATCGATCTTCCTGATCCCGCTGGGGCTGCCGCTCCTGTACGGGATGCTGGTCAAGCGCGGCCCCTGGTGGTCGGCGGTCTGCGCCTACACAACCGGGGCGCTGACTTCGCTGTTCATCAATTTTTACCTGAACCGCTACCTGGAGATGAATTTGAATGAGACCTACCTGATTGGCATCCCGGCGATCACTACGACTCTAGCCTTCTTCATCCCGGCCCTGCTCATCAAGGCAGAGAGCGAGTTCGCCCGGCAGGTGACGGCCTTCTTCCGAAAGCTCGCCACGCCCATCGACACAGCAACCGAGCTGGGGGAGAGCGGCATGTCCGGGCGCGGACAACTGGCGATTGTCGGCCGGGTGACGGTCGGCATCGGGCTGGCCTGCTTCCTGATGCTGTTCGCATCGGCCACGGGGCGGGATCGCGCCATCACGCTAATTTACGCGATCGTGACGACGCTGACCGGAGTCGCCTTCATCGCCGCCGGCCGCGCGCCACGGGCGACGACAGCCGATGATGTGACGCCGCTCGCCGGCGTCGAAGGTTATGAGCAAGGCCATTGAAGCGTAGCGCCA
Organism: Blastocatellia bacterium; assembly: GCA_044868105.1. Taxonomy (GTDB): domain Bacteria; phylum Acidobacteriota; class Blastocatellia; order UBA7656; family UBA7656; genus JBFMDH01. The sequence goes on along the minus strand of JBIOWC010000706.1, from coordinate 8,689 downwards.
AATCACCTTCCGAGGGTGATGATTTTTTTGATGATGAAGAGCCGAAACCACAATGCCAACGATCACCGCTTAGGGCGCCTTATCGCCACCGTCGCGCTCTTGCTTTACCCTTGCTTGTCTGTGATACCGCAAATCAACAATAGCTTGGAGAGGTTTGCGGATGATTGTAGGGGCAGGGCGAGTGAGTACACTTTCTGTCTCTGCCTGAATCACCCGCAGGGCGCTTTAAGCGTCTCGACTGAAATAGACCGAGCTGTCGAGAAAGCGGCAGTTGATGATCTGGGCGGCGCCCGGTCGGGCATCGGCGCGATCTGGGCGATAAATGACAGCGAGAAGCTTGACCGCGATGATTTGCAGAGTCCCTATAAGGCGGCGAACTCCGCCTGGGACGGGCACAAGATTAAACTCTTCGGTGCCCGCAACGAAATCGTCGCCTTTCAATTGATCGTTGAATCAAGCCCGGCCGGGATAGATAAACTTTCGGTAACGCTATCGCACCTTGAACAAAAAGGGGGGAATGCCAGAATCGCTTACCAGCCGCCAAACTCTGACCCGACCCAGTATGTGGGGCGACCGATACAACTGTTTTCGGAAAATTATATGCAGGTCACGGCGCCGTCCGAGGCCGGCTGGATTTACAAACTCAACACGCCATCGGCGCCCAAAAACCCGACCGGCTGGAAGCCCGTCCAACTGGTTCCGGAAAACGCCCGCGCCGGCAAAGGCGGCTTTCCGCTGCGCGTAGCGCCTTCGCAAAATCAAGCCGTATGGATAGAAATCTACGCGGCGCAAAAGCTGCCGCCAGGCTCCTATCAAGGGCGCGTCAGGGTCGAGGCCGACGGCGATAGGCGCGAGATACCGATTGAACTGGAACTCTTCGATTTCACCCTGCCCGACGCTAACAGCATGAACGCCATGATCTATTACGAGAGTTTGCAGCCGGAACTCTACCAGGGGCGCAATCTCGATGCGGTCTATCATCGCTTCGCGCATCGCCAGCGCATCGAGCTGGTTTATGGGTACAGCGAAGCCTCAGCGCTCGCCGCGCGCGGCCGCTTTCGCGGCGACGATTTTACCCGCGCACAGGGTTATGAAGGACCGGGCGAAGGCGTCGGCAACCGGCTCATTCCAGCTTCCTTTTACGGGCCCGGCGACGGCTACGATGAGCGCGCCAGCGCCTGGCAAAAATCGGACGCCTGGATGCGGTTTATTAAACAGAATTTCCCCGACGCCATCACCTTTCTCTATATGCCGGACGAGCCGAAGCCAGCGGAGTACGCGCGAATCAGGAAGCTCGCCGATAACGTGCATGCCAACCCGGGCGTCGGGCGCACCCTGCCCATCTTCGTGACCAAGGGCTATGTTAAAGAACTCGACGGCGCGATTGATATCTGGTGTTCGGGTCCCCAGGCTTACTTCATTGAGCGCGCCCGCCAGCAGCGTCAACAAGGGCGCGATTACTGGGTCTATAACGGCGGGCGACCTTACGGCGGAGCCATTGTGATTGACGCCCCGGCGACCGACGCGCGCGCCACCATCTGGGCCTGCTTCAAACATGGTATCGGCACCTATTTCTACTGGCACAGCAACCACTGGCGGCATAACACCCAAAAGCAGGGTGAGCGCTTACAAAATGTCTGGGCCAATCCCATTACCTTCGACAATCGCGGGCAGCCGAACAAGCCTACCGACAGCCGGAGTTTTGCCAACGGGGACGGCGTCTTGATGTACCCCGGCGAAGAGAAAATTCATCGAGAAGAGGACCGGGGCCTTGCCGGACCTTGCTCGACCATTCAACTGGCGAACTTCCGCCGTGGCTTACAGGACCATCAGTACCTGACCCTGGCGCGCCAACTCGGACTCAGCGAAATCGTCACCCGCGCGCTCCGGGCGCTCGTGCCACAGGTCTTCTCGGACGCGAAAAATACCATTGGCTTCGCCGAACACGGCGATGATTATGAGCGCCTGCGTTACGAACTTGCGAAAGCCATCGCCCGTCAACGGGCTGGCAAGAAATGAACGCATCGTGGTCATCGCGCCGGGTCTTTTGTACCGGCGAATAAAGAACATGAAATCAGGAACGAAAGGAGAACATCGCATGAAGAGATTAATCATCACACTGGTCATCATCATCTGCTTTGCCGCTCTGACCCAGGCCGCGACCTTTCAGGTCGGACCGAGCCGCCAGTTCAAAAAACTCCAGGACGTGGCGCCCTCGCTTCTGCCCGGGGATGTCGTTGAAGTTGACGGCAACGCGACCTACCCGGGTGATTTGATTTTTACAGCGCCGGGGACGGCCGCGAACAAAATCACCATTCGGGGCTTGCGTGTGGGCGGCCTGCGGCCGGTCATCTCAGGCGGCACCAACACCGTTGAATTTCGCCTTTCCGACCACTATATATTCGAAGGCTTCGAGGTGACCGCAGGGTCTTTCCGCGGCATCTTTCACCACGCCCACGACATCACCATCCGTGACACGGTTGTTCATGATTGTCCGGCGCATGGCATTCTCGGCGCCGACGCCGACTCGGGCTCCCTGACGCTCGAATACTGCGAGGTCTACCATTGTGGCAACGGCACGGGTCAACACCCGGTCTATATGGCGACCGACGAATTTAAACATCCGGGCTCGGTCTTCCGCATGCAATATTGCTATCTGCATGACCAGAATGGCGGCAATAACATCAAGAGCCGCGCCGAGCGCAATGAAATTTATTACAACTGGGTATCGGGCGGTTTCTACGGCGAGATCGAACTGATTGGCCCGGACCCGAAAGGCAACCGCAACGTCTCTGTCAACACGGCGCGCGAGGATTCGGACGTGGTCGGCAATGTCTTTCAGCATATCGCCACGCAAGGCACGCGCATGGCGCGCGTCGGCAGTGACGGCACCGGCCAGACGAATGGGCGCTACCGCTTCGTCAACAACACCTTCATCCTTCGGCAAGGGCAGACCAGTCCGGCCATCGAAGTCTTCGAAGGCATCGAGAGTCTGGAAGTCCACAACAATGTCTTCTTTCGCGTTGGCGGTGCGCCGATAGACAAGGTCGTCCTAGAGACCCGCGTGCGCTGGGTGGCGGGGCGCGTCAGCACCGGCTCAAACAACTGGTTGCCTCTCAATTCAGCGTTGATTCCCCCAGATTGGACGGCAACCCTTTTCGGCAGCAACCCCGGATTCGTCAACATCAGCACCTTCGATTTGCGGCTTGCTGCGGGGAGTCCGTTAATTAACACGGGCGACCCGGCGCCGGCGAGTCCCGCCGGTCACCCGTTTATCAACCCGTTATTCCCGCCGGCCTTCCTCCCGCCGCTCCATACGTTGCTGGCGGTGGGCACGGCGAGTGCGCGGCCCATAAATGGTACGATTGATATCGGGGCTTTTGAGTTTTAGCCGCGGACGGTGACTTTAGTGAATAGCCTCCTGCTTTAGCTGGAGGCTATTCACTAAAGATGGAGACAATCTAATAAAGAAAGGGATTGGAATTTGCCGGCGGGGTCACCGCGCTCAAAAGAGCCCGGATCTCTATCAATTGACTTAAGGCAACGATTAAATCATGAAGTTGGCTTTTTCAACATTAGGTTGCCCGCAATGGGGGCTGAAAAAAATCGCCGAAGCGGCGCGCACCTACGGGTACAGCGGTATCGAACTGCGCGCCCTGGAGGGCAGCCTCAATCTGCTCGACTGCCCGGAACTGCAACCGACTGTGGCCGAGCAGACGCGGTCTTTTTTCAACGACCAGGGCCTGGCGATTTGTAGTGTGGATACCTCTTGCGCCTTCCATGATATGGATGAATCAAGGCGGCGACAGAATATCGAAACCGCCGTGCGTTACGGCGAACTTGCCGCGAGGCTCGGCGCGCCGCTCATTCGCGTATTTCCGAATGAAGTGCCGGCGGGCGCCAGTCGAGAAGCGACCCGCGACCGCATCGTTGATGCATTAAGCGAGCTGGCCGAACGTATCCTTGAGGGCGTGCGAGTCGGTTTGGAGACCCACGGAGATTTCGCCGCCGGCCGCGCCACGGCCGATATTGTCCGCAGGGTCAACCACCCGAATCTCGCCATCATCTGGGACGCCGCAAACTCTTTTGCCGCGGATGAGGCCATTGCCGCCAGCGCGCAAGCCGTCGCGCCGTACCTGGCACACGTTCACCTGCGCGACGCCAAGCCTCAAGATGAGGGGCGCGACTGGCTCCCAACCTTGACCGGGCAGGGGCAGGTCCCGCTTGCGGAAATTCTCGGCACCCTACGCGAGATGAACTATGAAGGGTATGTGAGCTTTGAATGGGAGAAATACTGGCATCCGAAAATCGCAGAGCCGGAGGTGGCGCTGCCGGATTTTATTGCGGCCGTGAAGACCTATTATGGCGCAGAGAAAATAGCAGGAGTAAATAAACGTGGCTAAACGGGAAGCGAGAAAGAGAGAAGGAAACCCAACGGTTAACAACCGTCCGCAGGTGTTGATCCTGGCCAGTGACGCGCTCTTTCCCTATTTCTTCCCCGAAGCGACCCTCGCTCGCCTCAGCGAAATCGCCCGGTGGGAGCGCTACGCCGGGCGCGAGGATTCGCCGCAGTTGCGCGACATGATGGCGCAAGCCGACGCGCTGATTACAACCTGGCATTCGCCCTTCCTGCGCGCCGAGATGATTGATGAGGCGCCGCGACTGCGCCTGATTGCGCAAAGCGGCGGGGAAGTCAAATCGCGGATGGAGGCGGTGGTTTTCGACCGCGTTCTGGTCACCAACGCGCCGGGGCCGATGGCGATGCCGGCCGCAGAAATGGCGCTCGCTTTGGCGCTCGCACTGGTGCGCAGGCTGCCACAATACGCCAGCGATATGCGTAGCGGCGGCAACGTAAACAGTAACCTGGCGAGCAGCGGCGAACGCTTGTCCGGGCGCCGCGTGGGTATCATCGGCTTCGGGCGCATCGGCCGGGCTTTCGCCCGCTTGATTCAACCCTTCGAGGTCGAGTTGTTCATCTCTGACCCCTACGTTTCAGCCGATGACGCGGCGCGGTTTAAGGCAACGATAAGTGCCCTTGAAGACCTGTTGCGGGACTGTTCAGTGGTTGTTCTCGCCGCGGGCTTGACGCCCGAATCGCGCGGCCTGCTTGACGCACAGCGACTCTCGCTGTTGCCCGACGGCGCCTATCTGATCAACATAGCGCGCGGCGGATTGCTCGATATGGAAGCGCTCCTGGCCGAGTTGCGCAGCGGCCGAATTACTGCGGCACTAGATGTCTTTGACCCCTTTGAGCCGCTGCCCGAAGACCATGAACTTCGCCGGCTGCCGAACGTACTGCTTACCCCCCATGTTGCCGCCGGCGGGGTCGAAGTGCGACGCGAGATGGGAGCCATCGCGGTCGAGGAGGTGGCGCGCTTTTTTGCCGGCGAAAAACCGGAGAATGTGGTCACCCGGGAGATGCTCGACAGAATGACTTGATACTCCACCGCATCTCTCAGGGAGACTAAGCGCGGGTTTTGAAGTTCAAAATTGCGCCGAAGGCGCAGGAAGAAGGTAGCCAGACGTGCAACGTCTGGAATATAGCCGGTCGTTCGCGCTCTGAAGGAGCGCCACAAACTTCTTTCCGCGTTGAAGACGCGGAGGGAATGTTGTCGCGGGTTCCAGAGGTTGCACCTCTGGCTACTTTCTGCTTGTTGCTTCGCGGCAAAGTGAGATTTCAAAACACGCTCTAAAATATAACCATAAAGTTATATGGATATACTCACAACAAAATTGAAACCCGGGCATCTGGTACTTGAGGGCATCACCCTTCATCACGTGCGCGTGCCACTGGTTGAACCGTTCCGCATTAGCAGCGGCGAGGTCGCGGTAAAGGATGCCATCGTGATTGAGGTGCGCACCACGAGCGGCGTCACCGGCTGGGGCGAAGCGTCGCCGATGGCCGGGGCTTTTTATTCCGCCGATACCCCGGAAAGCGTCTGGGCGGCGCTCTGCGAAAAATTGATTCCCCTGGCCTTTGGCGACGAGCCGATTGAGGTGGCGCAATTTTTCATGCGCCTGCGCCAGATACCTGGCGAACCCTTTGCCAAAGCCGGGCTTGAAGGGGCGCTCTGGGAGGCCCTGGCAATCGAGCAACACATCCCCCTTTGTCGCCTGTTTGGGGCCACCGCAAAACCGATCCCCTCAGGGGTGGCGATTGGGATTTACGACAGAACGGACGACCTGTTGACGCGCGTCGAGCGCTTCGTCGGTGACGGGTATCGCCGCGTCAAGATCAAGATTCAACCCGGCTGGGACGAAGAGCCGCTGGCCGCCATCCGCACGCGTTTCCCAGAGGTGCCGCTGATGGTTGACGCCAATGCGGCCTACACGCTGGATGATATAAGCGTGCTCCGTCGTCTTGATGATTATGATTTGATGATGATCGAACAGCCGCTCGCCCGCCAGGCCTTTGAAGAAGCGGCGGAACTCCAAGGACAGTTGCGCACGCCGCTCTGTGCCGATGAATCGGCCGAATCGCTCGACGCCCTTGAGCGGATTATTGCACTGCGGGCCGCGCACATTATCAACATCAAAGTGCAACGCGTCGGCGGCCTCAGTGAGGCGCGCGAGATGCTCAAGCGGGCGCGCGCCGCCGGCCTCGACTGCTGGGTCGGGACGATGCCCGAACTCGGCATCGCCTCGGCGCAAGGACTGCATTTTGCTGCACTCGAAGGCTTCGCCTATCCGACGGATATTGAAGCCTCAACGCGTTGGTTTGTGGATGACATCGTTGAACCGGCCATTGAACTTGGCGACCAGGGGTTCATTCATTTGCCGGGCGGCGCCGGAACGGGCTTTCAGGCGGCGCGCAACAAAATAGAGCAATACGGGGTCGCAACCCAGGCCTTCAAGCGATGAATTTTATTTTCGCGGTGAGGCGACGGACGATTGCCCGGCAGCGGGAGTTTATACCGATTGGCAATTGAGTTTACTAAAACCCGACGCTGGGAAACGCAAGCAAAATTTGCATTAGAGGTTGTCTGAAAAGTCTTTGAAAGCCCCGAAGGGGCGCGGGTTCAATAGCCCTGTGCAACGCGCCGGGTAGAGGCGACCCTCAATACCGCAGCCCTGAATGGGCGCCATAGTCAGGTTTATTATGCCCTTGCAGGGCTTGCAAACCGGTTGCCGGTAATTCCTGGGGCTATGGCCCCAGGCTATAGAACGTCGTCCTTTCAGGACTTTTTAGACAACCTATAAATGAGGGCTTATGAGCAATCTTAAAGGACAGCTATTTGGTCAGCGGCAGATCTTACGCCTGGGGATATTGGTGGTTTATATTCTGGCTGCCGCAAGTATCGTTTCGGCGCAGTCTCAGGCAGCGAGCGTGCGGGAAGCGCCACTGATGATTCCAACCTATGAACTCGGCGCGCCCGACCCCAACCCGCCGCTACTGGACTGGAGTCGGCGCAAATGGCGACCGGTCTACCCCTACACGATGATTGACGAGTTGACGAATCGGCGCGTCGACAAGTCGTACAAGGGCGTTTACCTTGAAAACGAATACCTGCGCGTCGTGGTCTTGCCCGAACTGGGCGGGCACCTTTATCAGATATTTGATAAGGTGGCCAAGCGCGATGTCCTCTACACCAATCACGTCGTCAAATATGCGATGGTGGCCATTCGTGGCGCCTGGATTTCAGGAGGCATCGAGTGGAACTTTCCCGACGGTCATACGCTGACGACCATCTCGCCAGTAGACTACGTGATGCACACGGAGGCTGACGGCAGTGCCTGCGTAACGGTCGGCGATACCGAACGCGTTCAAGGCGTCGAGTGGGCAATCACCATTCGTTTGCGACCGGGCAAGCGAGTTGTCGAAACCGAAGTCACGCTCAACAATCGCACCGAAACGCCGGCGCGCTACTGGTTCTGGTCGACGGCGGCGGCTCCGGCGACCAACGACATGCGCTTTGCTTACCCGATGCGCGAAGCCTATCCGCATGCCTTCTGGCCGGTCTATTCATTTCCCGAAGAAAATGGTGTTGATGTTAGCACCTACCGCGAAGTGACCAACGACCTCTCGCTGTTTGCCCGCAACTCAAAAAAGGATTATTTCGGAGTTTATTACGAGAAGGCCGATAACGGCGTTGTTCACGTCGCCGACCATCGCGAGATGGCGGGCAAAAAGACCTGGACCTGGGGGACGGACGAAGCCGGAAGCGTCTGGATCAATAAACTGACCGATGCCGATGGCCAGTATGTGGAATTTCAAGCCGGGCGGCATGAGACTCAGTTGGAACACGAATTTATCGCCGCGCACCGCGTCGAACATTTTACGGAGTTCTGGTATCCGGTTGAAAAGCTCGGCGGGAGTTTTATAGAAGCCACGGCCGACGGGGCGTTGCGCGTTGTCAGGGCGGGCGATCAATTGAAGATTGCGGCAAACTTCACCTCACGCTTTGACGGTGCCCAATTGCGCGTTGAAGCGAACCGGGAAACGGTCTATCAATCGCGAGTCGATCTCAAGCCCGTCGGAGGGTTCATTTCCACTATCCCCATTCCCGCGCGCTTTGCGAACCGGCCGCTCGCGATCCGCTTTCTGAGCAAAGAAGGAAGGACACTCATTGACTATCACACCGATAGTCCGGTTGATGGTAACCCGGATTTCAAACCGGCGACCCGCCCGCCCTCAGACCCCGCGACTGAAGGCAGCGCCGAGCAAAGATATGTAGAAGGTCTGGCGGCG
>JBIOWC010000705.1:0-2463 GCA_044868105.1 Blastocatellia bacterium | reverse complement strand
TCGTTTACACAAAATTCTGCACACGCCCTGAGATAGGAAATAACGACCCCTCTCCCGCTTAACAGAGACGCAGCCAGCGGAGGCCGCGAAGCGAATTTCACACAATTCAAATCCCTCCTTATTTTCAGCATCGCACTTTGCTAAACCCCTCTCATCAAGCGGTCACTTCGAATCGCATCACCCGATCGGTCAATCCCTAATAGCAATCTATTCGTCTAGTAAAAATCGGTTCTGGCTTTCCTTCATACCATGGTAAAAACGTTTAGGTTAAACAGAGAGGGAAGGTAAATCTTCTCCAAATCATCTACAATAAACCCCTATGCAAAAACCTGCACCAGGCGAATACCACGCAAATTATCAAAAATATATTGCTTTCGTTTCTGAAGGTGATTACTTGAGTTTGCTCAGGCAAAACTCCATCGAACTGATTAATCGGGTTGAAAAAATACCCCTCGAAAAACTTGACTCTAAATATGCCGAAGATAAATGGACGATAAAAGAAGTGCTGATGCACATCCTTGATACCGAAAGAGTCTTTTCCTATCGCGCACTGGTTGCCGCCAGAGGCGATAACCAGACGCTGATTTACAGAATGGACGAAGAGCTATACGCCAGGAATGTTGAAGTTTCCCAGCGGTCACGAGAAAGTATGCTTGCAGAATTTAAGGCGGTTCGCAGTTCGACAGAGCAACTATTTGAGCATATGACAGAGGCGCAAAGTAAGTTACCCTGTAACATCATCACTCATCCGATGACGGCTCGTGCAATCGGGTACTTTATGATTGGCCACATTCTGCACCATTTAAACATTATTGAAGAAAGATATTTGTAAGCTGGTTGAAAATCGTGATGAGACGAATGAAATAATTACTACTCTAGTGATTATTTGAAATACCCGTTTTTCTAATGTGGTAATGCCTCTAACAAGCAGTCACCTCGAACCACCTCGACCAATCACTAGTTAGAGTGGTCACAAGGCGAGCCTTGCCCGAGCGTGAAGCTACCGTATAGGTTATCCGGTAGTAAGGCAATCGGTCTGAAGATCGGCGGCGTACTGTAAATTCACGCGGGTCAAGTAATGACTGTCTTCAATCATCTGCCGATTACGGGATGATGCAATAGGTTTCATAGCTAAAGTTGATGAGAATGCTGTCATCGGTCTCGGCTCTGACCACGACCTGATAGGCCGGCGGGAAAGTATCGTGTCCGGCTTTTTTCAATTCCTGCTTCAATTCGAGCAAGTGTTCTGGCGAACTGAAAAACTCCGCCGCCGCTTGCGCGCCAGCCGAATTCACTCCCGAAAAGATCAGGATGCGGGTCTGCTGATTGGCCGAACTTTCGCCGGGCAGAACGGTGATCAAGCCATAAACCTGCGTCAGCCGCTCCTGTTGATTCCGTTTAAGCGCATAACTCGCCGCTGGCTGCCCTGTGGCGGGGCCGACGATGGCATCCAGGTAGTTGACATGTAGCGGGCATTTTTCCAGATAGCGGGCAACGATAGGGCTGTAGGCCGGCGCGCCAAATAAGATCACGTTGCGGTGCCGTAGCGTCGGCATAGTCGTGACCATTTCGGGGAACATCTGCGGCGAAACGCCGGCGGTGTTCAGGGTTTTGGACGCCGTCAACGCACCCAGCATATCTCCCCAATAGGTGGCGTTCGTGGTGACGGTCAAACTCAGGTTAGGCGTCACCGGATAACGCGTGGCGTACAGCTCATAAAGGTTCCGCGGCAAAGGTCGCTCACCGGAGAGTTGAGTCTGGCGTGCAGGAGGGCGGAAAGGGCCCGGAAGCACCGAAAGAGAGGGCGGATTGGCAACACAGAGCAACACATCGGCATTAGGTGCCAGTAGCGGGCCCCAGGCTTCAGCCAGAATCGGCGCCGGGTTGTGTGAAACCGTGTTAGAGACCGGCCTGGTTCCCAGCCGCCAGTAAAGCCCACCGGCGAGCAGCGCCGTCAACATGACTCCGGCGCTGAAGGGGAGCAGCCAACTTCTTTTTCGCTCATGCTGGCCTGTGGTTTCAGTTGGAAGCAATTCTTCTTGGGTCGTGGACGAAGAGAGAAGCTGCGGCGCGAGCGGCTCAGCTGGGGTTCCGTCGCTAGTCGCTTTTTGATGCGGCGGGCTCTCAACAAAGTGCGGACAGTAGGAGCCTTTCAGCAATTCGATGCGCAGCGCGGCGTTGGGCTGTTCGTTCTCGTAAAACTCCTGCAACTTTTTCCTGAGCGCAAAGGCCCGGGTGCGCACCGCCGAATCATCGCCCGGCGAATAATTGGCTGGCCGACCTAGAGCTTCGATTCCGATTACATACTCGGTCAATTCCTGGCCGCGCCCGGCCATTTCCATTTCACAAACGTACTTCAAAAAACATTTCAACTGGTCGGCACGGGAAAAAGTTTGGCTGTACAGCACAGCTTCAAGCGCCGCGTGCTTATTCTCGCTCGTGAGAGACTGGCTGATTTTGAGA
>JBIOWC010000704.1:0-12338 GCA_044868105.1 Blastocatellia bacterium | reverse complement strand
AAGCCGTGGTGGCGAGTTTGTGGCCGGTGTTTGATACGAGCACCAAAGAATTGATGCAGGATTTCTACCGGTTGCGAGAAGCGCAGGGAGAGACCACGAAAGGGGAAGCTCTACGCCAGGCGCAACTACGCTTGTTACGCGGCGAAAGCGGGATGGAGGGGGCGAGGTTGGCGACGGCCGAGCGCAAGATAGCGCACGAAGACGAGGCGGTGGGTGCGGCGAGTCGGTTGGGGTATCAGGCTGACCCGAAGAAGCCCTATGCCCACCCTTACTACTGGGCGCCGTTTATTTTAATCGGTAACTGGAGATAGTCATGTCGAAATCCGCTCGCCTGACCAATTTGCATTGTTCAAAGCAGTTTGCCAGTCACGCAAGGCGCACGCGCCGCACGCGCTCCCGTTTCATCAAGAGGAAACATGAACGGTAGCCTACAAGATGCGCTTGCAAATCTGGTGATGTTCCGCTCGCTGTCGCCGGAACTCAAACAACTGGTCGCCGATAGTTTTGTTGCGCAATCCCTGTCGTTCGGCAGCAATGTGGTTTCCGAAGGCGAAGAGGCCTTGGCGTTTTATATCATTGCCGCCGGGCGCGCCCAGGTCATCAAACGTGGGCCGCAGGACGAAGAGATTGTCCTGAACGTTTTGCACCCGGGCGACAATTTCGGCAAACGCGCCTTGATCGAAACCGCGAAACGCCAGGCTACCGTGCGCGCCATCAGCGATCTCGACCTTTTTAAACTTGAGCGGCGAGTGTTCCAATCCTTGATTCGCCAGCACCCCGAACTCAAACTGCATTTAGATTTGCAAATCAAACATCGCAGCCTCAGCGATTTCTTTCGCCTCTATACGCCATTTGCAAAGCTGCCGGTGGCGGCGCTCACGCTGCTCCTACAGGAACTCGACTCGGTCGCCTTCAAAAGCGGCGAGCTGGTCATTCGGCAGGGCGACCCTTCGGGGCCGCTCTACGTTGTCGAAGAAGGCCACTTGCGTGCGTTTATTGAAAAGGACGGGCAGCGCCAGTATCGTCGGGATTTGCGTAAAGGCGATTTCTTCGGCGAAGTGTCGCTTTTCCAAAACACACCGCGCACGGCCAGCGTCGAAGCCGTCTCCGACTGTCGGTTGCTGAAACTGACGCCAGAGACCTTTCATGAACTGGTTGAGGATTATCCTGATTTCAAAGTGCAAATCGCGGTTCGCATTGCGCAGTATGATTACAAGCAACACGCCAACGTTCCTGAGGATTTTGACGAAGAGATGTTGCCGGCCGGCGTCGCCGTAGAGGACGAAGTCAGCCCGCGCCAGGCCGATCAAAAGGTAGACCGGCGCGACCAGCTTAGCCCGTTTGCCACTCCCGATGAACGCTTTGTCAAAAGCGGGAAACGGTTGCGCCAGTTTCCCCATGTCTTCCAGGTTGATCCGACCGACAGTGGGGCGGCGTGTCTGGCGATGGTTTGCCGCCATTTCGATTTGAATGTGAGCCTCGGGCGCATTCGACAGATCGTCCATACCGGGCCTAAGGGAGTCAACCTGCGCAGCCTTTGTCGCGGCGCTGAAGAAGCGGGACTGGCGGCGCGTTCCGTGCAGACCACGGCTGAATTTTTATCCGCGATGCCGCTGCCGGCAATTGTCCATACGGCGGGAAATCAGTGGCTGGTTTTGTACGATGTCGAGGGCCGCTGGGTGAATGTCGCCGACCCGTCGCAGGGGCTTCGTCGCCTCAGCCGCAGGGAGTTTGAAGCCAAGTGGAGCGGCTATGCCGTCCTCTTCGATTACATTGAAGAAATCACCCAGCCCGGGCCGAAGCCTGAACCGCCGCGCCGCAAAATCGGCTATCGCTGGATGTGGCCGTTATTTCGCCCGCTCGCCGGTTCACTGCTCAAAGCCCTGGCGCTGGCAATTATCATTAGCGCAATGGAAATGTTGCGGCCCATTTTTTCGCAGGTCATTGTTGATCGCGTGTTGGTTGGGCAGGATCGCGACCTGCTGCGATTTATCATCATCGCCATGGTCGGGGTTTTGGTCTTCAATCTTCTGGCGATTGCGGTGCAGCGCTATCTGTTGGCCTTTGTTGCCGTGCGCTTCGACGCCAGCACCCTGGATTACATCACGCGTAAGTTGCTCGCCTTGCCGATGACCTACTTCAACACGCGCCGGGCGGGCGATATTCAACGCCGCTTGCTCGGCATGAAACAGGTTCGCGAATTTCTGGTCTCATCCGTCTCCAGCAGTTTGGCAAATGCCACGCAGTTAACCGCGTCGCTCGTCTTGATGTTTATTTACAGCAGCAAGCTGGCGTTCATTTTTATCGCCCTGGTGCCGGTTTATATGCTGATGATGCGCATCTCGCAGCGGCGATTGCGGCCGATTTTCAATGAACTGGAAGATGCGCAGGGCGCCTATCAATCGCATCAGATTGAAGCCATCAAAGGCATCGAAACCATCAAATCCTTGAGCGCCGAAAGCACCTTGCGGGCGTTGATGTTGAATCAATTTCACGCGCTCTCGCGACAGCAATTCAAAGCCTATTTGACGAGTATGTATTACGACGGCGCGGTGAGCGCGACGATTTATGTTTCGCTGATGCTGTTTCTGGCGGTCGGCGCGGTCGAGGTGCTGGAAGGGCGGATGACGATTGGCGCTTTGATGGCGTTCAATTTTCTGATCGCCCTGGCCAACGGTCCCATCAAAGAATTGTTGCGCATCTGGGACGGTTATCAAACGGTTTCGGTATTGCTGAATCGGTTGAATGACATCTTCGACGAGGAACCGGAACAAGGCTACGATCACGCGCGACTGGTGCCGGTCAAACGTCTGGAAGGCGCCGTCAGTTTGAAGAATGTGGGCTTTCAATATGGCGGCGCGGAGTCGCCGAAAATTTTGGATGACATCACGGTTGAAATTCCGGCGGGCATCATGGTCGCCGTCGTTGGGCGCAGCGGTTCGGGCAAGACGACGCTGATCAAATGCCTGGCCGGATTGCTGGAACCGACCTCCGGCAATATCTTTTTCGACGGCATGGAATTGAAGACCCTGAATTACCGCGACTTGCGCCGCCAGATCGGTTTTGTGTTGCAGGACAATTACCTGTTTAATGACACCATCGCGCGCAATATTGGTTTTGGCGACGACGAACCCGATATGGATCGCGTCATCTGGGCGGCGCGCTCGGCCAACGTGCACCAGTTCGCCGAACGCTTGCCTTCGGGCTATGAAACCCGAGTCGGCGAATCCGGATTGACGCTCTCCGGCGGGCAGAAACAGCGCATCGCGATTGCTCGCGCGTTGTATTGCCAGCCGCCGATTTTAATCTTTGACGAAGCGACCAGCGCGCTCGATACCGAATCTGAAAATGTCATCAAAGAAAACCTGGAAAAACTGATGCAGGGGCGCACGAGGTTTGTGATTGCCCACCGCTTACAGACCATTCGGGAAGCCGATATGATCCTTGTCCTCGAAAAAGGACGCCTGGCGGAATACGGCCTCCACGATGAACTCATGCGACAAAAAGGCATCTATTACTACTTGAGTAGCCAGCAACTTGGATTTGAATAAATTCATAATGACCGGAGGTTGACCGAGAAAAGAGATAGGGAACAGGCGGTCAGGCGGTGCGCCACACTTCCTCGACCGGCGAAACATGCCGTGCGTCAGGCAGCGGTTTTTACGAGGCTTTTTTTCGGTCAGAAATACACTCGATGAATACCCGTTCAAAAGGTCAGACCCCATATCTAACGAGCGCCCCGCCGCATTGGGCGGCGCGCGGCCTATCGTACTTGCTGATGTTGATTTTCACGGCACTGGTCATGGGCGCGGTAATGATCAAAGTTCCCGAAACCATATCCGCGCCCTTCGTGCTCGCCCCGCGACTCGGCACCGACCCGGTGCGGGCCCTGCGGCGCGGTATTATCGAAGAGGTCAACCTGCTTGAAGGGCAGGCGGTCAAACAAGGCGATCAGTTGTTTGTCATTCGGTCGGAAAAGACCGGCGAGATGGCCGCCGATTTGCGCACTCTCGAAACCGAACTACGAGGCGCCGGTGAAAGCCTGCGCCTCGCCCGTGAAAGATTCCGCAACCAGCAA
This sequence comes from Blastocatellia bacterium, assembly GCA_044868105.1. Classification (GTDB taxonomy): domain Bacteria; phylum Acidobacteriota; class Blastocatellia; order UBA7656; family UBA7656; genus JBFMDH01. The sequence goes on along the minus strand of JBIOWC010000704.1, from coordinate 8,260 downwards.
CAGGCGGCCGCCGAAGAGCGCCTTCATTTGCAAGGCCGCCTGGAGCATCTCGAGCGCATGATCGAATTGAAAGCCGGCGAACTCACGCTGGCCCGCGAAGTCGCAGAAAGTTATGCGCAATTGCGTCGCGAGGGCCTGGCAAGCGCCACCGTCCTCAAAGATAAGCAGACCGAAGTTTCGCGCCTGACCGGGCAGATCGAACAATTTCGCAACGAACAACGCGACACCCATGCGGCGCTGGAAAAGACCGGGCGCGATGAAGAGATGCAGCGTAACGAATTCTACGAACGCGAACGCGCTTTACAGGAAGGCATCGAGAAAATCAAGATTCAGCTCGCCACGCGCAGCCAGTGGGTTGAGCAAAATCAGGGCACCCAATTCATCACTACGGCTCCTTGTTCCGGCACCATCTTAAAGCTCCATGTCAAAACCAATAACGCCATGGTGAGTGAAGGGGAAATTTTGTGCGAGATTGCCTGTAGCGACGAACGCCTGCAAGCCGAGTTGAAAATTCCGCAATCCGGCGCCGGTCGCGTCAAAACCGGACAGGCGGTCAAACTGCTGTACGATGCCTTCCCCTATCAACAATTCGGCGTCAAATTTGCCAATCTGCGTTGGATCAGTCCGACGACCTCGACGCCGGACTTTCGCGCTCTGGCTGACCTGGATGATGAAAGCATCAAGGTGTTGGGACAACCCACGCCGCTTAAGGCCGGCATGGAAGGTCGCGCCGAAATCGTCATCGCCAAACGGTCGTTGATCAGCATCGCCTTCGATCCGATTCGGCAACTGAGAGAGAATATGGCTTCACCCCCGGAACCACGACCGCAGCCGCCGCCGGTTGCAACTCCGAAAGAAGACAGGTGAAACCATGACAAATCCTGGCGATGTGGCGCAAACCGACTCGTCGTTGCGCAGTGTACACCTCGCGCACGTGCTCTTCTGTGACATCGTGGGGTATTCCCTGTTGCCGATTAATCGGCAAACCCGAGCCATGCAAACGCTGCAACAAATTGTCAGGCAAACGGACGATTACCAACGCGCAGATCAAAAAGGACAGTTAGTGCGGCTGCCGGCCGGAGACGGTTTGGCGCTCGCTTTCCTGCAAGATGTAACCGCACCGATTCGTTGTGCCTGTGATATGGTGCGCGCCTTAAAACCCTATGCGGAAATCACTCTGCGCATCGGCATTCATAGCGGCCCGGTTTACCTGTCGGCCGACATCAATGCCAATCGCAATGTCGTAGGCAGCGGGATTAATATGGCGCAACGCGTGATGGACTGCGGCAACGCCGGACATATTCTGGTTTCGCGCGGCGTCGCCGAGGTGCTCGAAGAGATTTCCCATTGGCGGCCGCTGCTCCATGACCTGGGCACCCACGAAGTCAAACACGGCGTCCGCCTTCACCTCTTCAATTTGTACAACGACGAAGTGGGTAACTCGGCTGTGCCGACCAAGCTTCAGGGCAAGCAAAAGAGGAAAAATCGTCGTGAAGCAAGCCGTGAGTTGTCATTGAGCAGTCAGTTGGAACGACCCGCGATTGACCTGGTGCGCGAGTTAGCCCGACGCCAGCCGGTCTGGTTGCTCGCGGCCTTGATTCTGGCGGCCGTCATCGGCCTTGCCGTTTGGCAAGGTCAGCGTCCCGGTTTGGTCAAAGCGCCAGCGCCCGCCGCGCCGGTTTTGCCGGAACGCCAGTTGAGCTATTCCCTGACGGTTCAGAAATATCGTGATGGGAAACCTTATCAATCGGAATTTCAGTCTTCCGGGCGCGAGATTTTCGAGCCGGGGTGGAAGTTCAAGCTCAACCTGACGAGCCCCCAAGAAGGCTTTCTCTACCTGCTCAACCAGGAGCCGAGCGGCCATTACATGTTGCTTTTTCCTTTGCCTTCGCATAAAAACGGTTCGGCTCATATTGAAGCGAATGAGCGGCTCCAGACATCCTGGTATGTCTTCGACGACCAGCCCGGCACCGAAACCTTACAGTTGGTCTGGGCGGCGCAGCCCGTACCCGATTTGGAAGCCTTCCGAAATCTCGTCAACCCGACCTTTAAGGGGCGGATCAGCGACCCGGCCCACATCCGGGTCGTCAGCGAGTTCTTACAGCAACACGCGGCCTCGCAGTTTGAAAGTCGCCAGGACCAGCAAAATCGCCAGACTCACGTGCGCGGGCACGGCGAAGTCTTGGTCACGCTGGTCGAATTGGAGCACCATTAGCCAGGGCAAACGCTCGGCCTTGCTCGACCTGAAAATAGTTGTGGCGGTGGACAGATTTGCACCTCGAATACCCCTTAGTCATTAGGAGAAAAAATATGCTGAGCGGAAAACTTCGATGGTTACCTCTAATCTTTTGCCTGCTCTCGGTGACAGCGCACGGGCAGGACATGAACCCGCAATCCGGAACCCTGCTTCAATTCGGGCAAATCACCAGGCAAGAATTGACGGGAGGGCAAACTCGCGTCTATCAAATCTCGCTGAGTGCGGGCGACTTTTTGCGGGTTGAGGTAGACCAGCGTGGGATAGATATCGAGGTGAAAATTTTTGACCCGGCGCAGCAAGAGCTGGTGGGGATGGATTCACACAATGGCACGCAAGGACCGGAAATCGCTGCCCTAATCGCGGCGCATGCGGGCAATTATCGGGTTGAGATTATTTCCTCTGATCGGGCCGTCCCGCCGGGTCAATATGAAGTGAAAGTTGCCCTCTTGCGCAATGCCATCCCGGAAGATCAACTGTGGATTAAAGCCCAAACGGCCTATTCGCAGGGGCGTCAACTGCGCGCTCAACCGGTGGCCGAATCGAAGCGACAGGCGATTCAACGCTTCGAGGAAGCCCTGAAAATCTGGCTGGAACTCGGCGACCCTTTGATGGCGGCCCATGCGCTCTATTTCATCGCCTCCGGGCATCGCAACCTTGGCGACCGGCAGCGAGGACTAAATACTCTGTTGCAAGCGCAGGAGGTATTACAAACGGCCGGAGAAACCCGCGAGGAGGCGACACTGGTCACCAATATTGCGATTTATGAGAGTGAATTGGAACAACAGAGAAAAGCGATTGCCCACTTTGAACAGGCCTTGAAGCTCTGGCGAGAGCTAGGGGATGCTTACGGTGAGGTGCGGGCCCTCGCCAATCTGGGCCTCAGCCTGAGAGCCTCAGGAGAATATGAAAAAGCGCTGGAGGCTTACCATCAAGCCGTTTCATTCTGGCAAAAATTAAATAACCAACTTGCGATGGCAAGTACCCTGCTGCCCATGGGGCAAGTCTATGAAATACTGGGAGCGTGGCAAAGAGCGCTGGAATGTTACGAACAGGCGCTGGCGATCTTTCGCGAGATGAAATACCTGCGTGGCGAAGGGCAAACCTTGAACGAAATCGGCATTGTTTATGAGCGGTTGGGCGAGATTGGCAAATGGATAGAATACTCGAATCAGGCGCTCTTACTCTGGCGCAAGTCAGGTGATCGCCACTTTCTGGCCGGTACACTCGTAAACCTCGGCGCCGCTCAGTCACAGGCCGGGGACTGGCAAAGCGCGACCGACCATTTTAAGGAAGCAATCAAACTTTATCAGGAATTAGGGGATCGCCGGGAAGAGGCCATCGCCCTGCGGGAGATGGGCAGGCATTGTGCTCGCCAGCAGAATTATCAAACCGCGCTTGACTATTATCAGCAATCCCTGGGGCTCTCCAGCGCCACCGGAATGCGTAGAAAAGAGGATATAACGAGGTTAGTGATAGGGGAAGCCTATCACGCCCTGCAACGCTTTGATGAAGCCGCCCGGTATTACGAAGAGGCGTTGAGTATCGCGCGTGAGAACAAAAACCCAGCAACTGAAGCAACCATCCTTTATAATCTTGCCGCCAACGAACGAAGTCGCGGCAATACGGCCCAGGCGCGCACCCTCGTCGAAGAGAGTTTGCGCATTAACGAATCGTTGCGCAGTGGACTTCTCAGCCCGGAATCTCGCGCCTCATTTCTCGTCTACGTGCAAAAGTCCTACCGACTCTACACTGAATTGCTCATGCGCCAGCACCAGCTTGAGCCGACCAACGGACTGAACGCTCGGGCTTTTGAAATTAGCGAACGCCAGCGCGCCCGCAGCCTGCTGGACCAGCTCACCGAAGCCAGTGTTGACGTGCGTCAGGGCGTGGACGCCGTGCTCATCGCGCGCGAGCACGCCCTCGCCAAACAACTCAACGACAAGGCGCGAACACCGACCAACACGCAGGAGCAGACGGTCGCCCTGAAACGCGAAATCAGCCAGTTCGAAACCGACCTCGAACAGGCGCAGGTGGCGATCCGCAAAGCCAGTCCGCATTACGCCGCGCTCGTCCAACCGCAACCGCTCAAGCTCCCTGAGATTCAAGCCCAACTCGACGCCGACACCTTGCTGCTCGAATATGCGCTGGGCTCCGAGCGCAGCTACCTCTGGGCGATCACGAAGGATTCGCTCGCCAGTTACGAATTGCCGAGAGGCGAGCAGATCAAACAGAGCGCCCTCGCCGTCTATGACCTGCTCGCGGCGCGCAGCACGAGCAAGCGCGGCGAATCGGCGTTGCAACGCCAAGAGCGCATCGCCCATGCCGAGACGCAACTGCCCGCCGCCGCCCAAGCCTTGAGCCAGATGCTGCTCGCGCCGGTCGCCGCCGAACTCGGCAACAAACGCCTGGTGATCGTCGCCGACGGGGCGTTGCAGTACATTCCCTTTGCCATGCTACCGGAACCGGCGGTTGAGAAAGGGAGAAAGGGAGAAGGGGAGAAGGGGAGAACTCGGTCTGCTCTTGCGGTTTCAACAACTCCCCTGATTGTCGGGCACGAAGTGGTGAGCCTGCCGTCGGCTTCGGCGCTGGCGCTTCAACGCGCGGAACTCGCTGGCCGAAAGCCCGCGCCCAAGCTACTCGCGGTGATTGCTGATCCGGTCTTTGACCGTAGCGATGCGCGTTTCAAAACTGGGGTGACCGACACAAGCGACAAGGCACAGGAGCAAGCCCTCACCTTTAACGACACCCGCAGAATCGAACACCTCGCCGACCAATCCGATAGCAAGTCAGGTACAACGATTCGCCGATTGACCGTTCCACGGTTGCCCTTCACCCGCCAGGAAGCGACACGGCTGTTGGCGCTCGCGCCGAAGAATTCAAGCTTCAGCGCCATTGATTTTCAGGCGAGTCGCGCGACCGTACTTAGCGGCGACCTCAGCCAGTATCGCTATGTGCATTTCGCCACTCACGGCTTACTCGATAGCGAACGACCGGGCTTGTCGTCGCTGGTGCTCTCGATGCTGAATGCCGAGGGCAAACCGCAAGACGGCTTTCTGCGCGCCAATGACATCTACAACCTCAAACTGCCCGCTGAACTGGTGGTGCTCTCGGCCTGCCAGACCGGACTCGGCAAAGAGATCAAAGGCGAAGGCTTAGTGGGACTGACGCGCGGCTTTATGTACGCCGGAGCGCCGCGTGTGGTCGTGAGCCTATGGAATGTGAATGACCGGGCGACGGCGGAGTTGATGGCGAAGTTCTATGAGAAGATGTTAAAAGAAGGGGCGCGGCCGGCGGCGGCTTTGCGTGCCGCACAGGTCGAGATGTGGAAGCAGAAGCAGTGGCAATCGCCCTACTACTGGGCGGCGTTTACCTTGCAGGGTGAGTGGCGTTGAGAATGAGCGTCATCATGCACGAGTAGTGTTTGCGCTCGAATGCTTGAAGGTGAAGAGGCATCGGGCTGGAGAAAAACTTACCCTCCGAATGTGGGAAAACCGATGGCCAGTTTAATTGCCATCAATGGAGGTCCTCAGATAATGATTAAACGATTCACCTGTTGGTTGGTTGTCCTCACTTTATTAGCAATACCGGTTCAGGCGAAGACCTTACAAACTGCTCAGGAAGCGCAGGTGCTTGTATCGGGTAAACCTGTTGACCGCGAGATTGCCGGTGGCGAGTCGCACGTCTATCAAATCAGCCTGACTGCCGGGCAGTTCGTGCGCTTCGGCCTTGACCAGCGGGTGATTGATGCGGTGTTGACCTTCACGGCGCCCGACGGCAACGAGCTTAGAGTGATGAATCTGGCAATAGCGGGTGAGCAGGAATCGCTTTCATTTGAGGCGGCGACGGCAGGCAATTACCGCTTGACCGTACGGGCAGGGGGAGTTGATAGCTTGCTCGGGTCATACCTGCTCAAAGCAATCGTTCAACCGACCGCAACGGCGGAAGATCGCAAACGCCTGGCCGCCGAAACTCTGCTCGTCGAAGCTACTGAACTCGGCAAGCAAGCAGCCAAGACCGCGCCGCAAGTTATAGAGAAATGCGAGCAAGCGCTCTCCATATGGCGCGAACTCAGTGAGCCAAGAGGGACAGCATTATCGACTTACTTGATAGCCGCTGCACATGACAATTTAGGCCGCTATGAGAAAGCCATTACGTATTATGAGCAGGCGTTGGCAATCACCCGCGAGTTTAAATTGCAAGCGCGAGAAGGACGGACACTCAATGCGATAGGCATTTCCTATTTCAATATGAGCCGTTACGAAAAGGCCATTGAGTTCTTCGAGCAGGCACGAGGAGTTTTTCGTGCGGTGAACAATAAAGCCGGTGAAGCAGCCGTATTCAACAATCTAGGCAATATCTATAACAGCTTGGGGCGCCCCGACAAAGCTATTGAAAACCTGGAGCAGGCGCTGCCAATTTACCGCGAAGTGAAGGACCGAATGAGTGAAGGGCGCGCCTACACCAATCTGGGAAATGTATTTAAAAATCTGAACCGTTATGAAAAAGCTATCGAGTCTTACGAGCAGGGACTGGCGATTGCCCGTGAGGTGAAAAATCCTATAAATGAAGGACGCGCCCTCAATTCTCTGGGAATTGTCTATCAAAATCTCAGTCGTTTCGAGAAATCCATTGAGTACCTTGAACAGGCGCTGGCGATTTATCGTGAGAATAAGGATCGCAGAAGTGAAGCATCCGCGCTCAACAATCTCGGTGGTTCCTTTCGCGATTCAAACCAAAATGAGAAAGCCATTATTTACTTCGAGCAGGCACTGGCGATTTATCGAGAACTGAAAAACCGAGCCAACGAAGGAAGCGCCCTCAACAATCTCGGCATTTCCTTGCGCAATTTGGGGCGCAATGCGGAAGCCCTTGCCTACCATGAGCAAGCGTTGATGGTGGCTCGTGAGGTGAAAGACCGAGCTAACGAAGGGGCCGCACTCAGTTCGCTTGGTATTGCTCATCACAATTTGAACGAAGGCGATAAAGCTACTGTTTACTTCGAGCAAGCGCTGGTGATTCATCGTGAGGTGAAAAATTATATCGAGGTACACAATACACTTTATTATCTGGCCCGCGCCGAACAGGAACGCGGCAACCTCATTGGGGCGCGCACCCATATTGAGGAAGCATTGCGGATTGTCGAATCGCTACGCGCCAATGAGGTGGGCAATAGCTCTGAATCGCTCGCCTCTTTTCTCGCCTCCGTACAAAGCTCGTATCAGTTTTACACAGACCTGTTGATGTATCAGCACAAGAATGAGCCGCAGAAAAACCTCGATACCCTTGCCCTTGAAGTCAGTGAACGCCGGCGTGCACGTGTTTTTCTAGACCGGTTTATGGAAATCAATTTTGACATAAGAGAGGGCGTGGATGCGGCTCTCATTGAACGCGAACGCAGTCTGTCAAAACAACTCAACGACAAAGCCATGCAGCTGACGCAAGTGAGCAAGCCTGAACAGGCTGCGGCTTTGAAAAAGGAGATCAGCCAACTGGAGACCGATTACGAACGGGCGCAAGTTGCCATTCGCAAAGCCAATCCGCATCTGGCCAATCTCACTCAACCGCAACCGCTCAAGCTCCGCGGGATTCAAGCGCAACTCGACGCCGACACCTTACTCCTGGAATACGAGCTCGCCCAAGAGCGCAGTTTTCTGTGGGTAATCAGCAATAATTCGCTTAAGAGCTACACCTTGCCGAAGGAAGATGAGATTAAACAGCGCGCCTTGCAGGTCCACGAACTGCTCGCAGCACGCAGCACGACGAAGCGCGGTGAATCAGTATTGCAGCGACAACAGCGCATCACCGAAGCCGAGGTGAATCTGCCGGCCGCCGCCCAAGCCTTGAGCCAGATGCTGCTCGCGCCGGTCGCCGCTGAACTCGGCACCAAACGCTTAGTCATCGTCGCCGACGGGGCGTTGCAGTACATTCCCTTTGCCATGCTACCGGAACCGGCGGTTGAGAAAGGGAGAAAGGGAGAAGGGGAGAAGGGGAGAACTCGGTCTG
>JBIOWC010000703.1:0-8073 GCA_044868105.1 Blastocatellia bacterium | reverse complement strand
AAGCCGAACGCCCAAAGGTTGTGGCGCTGTCCCGAATGAAGATGGTTGACCACAAAGCGGATTTTTATCAATGGGTGCGTGACGATTACGATTTGCGCGAAGATAAAATATTTACCTATTACGTGCGCCACGACGGTAAGCCGACAACCACTCAACCGCCGATTAAAGAAGACAAGGACGAGGATGACGGAGATAATTAACTGCAGCATATGCAAAATCAAAAGCTAAAATTGTTTATGAAACCTCTGGGCCTGTGTGGCGAACCACAAAAGCACAGAGCGAGGCGGCGCGGAGACTATTGTTTTGCCGTGGTGTCTCAATATTTTGAAACGAGATAGACGTGAAGCAGACGATTAAAAATGCGGTGAGACGATTCGTAGAAAAGCTGCTCAAGGTCTATCTGTCGAGCCGACCTCGCGCGGAATTTAATCCTAAAATAGTTGAACGCATTCTGGTCTTTGCGTATCACGGTCTGGGAAATTTCATCATGTACACGCCCGCGCTGCGGCGGCTGCGCGAACAATTTCCCCACGCGAGAATTGATTTACAGGTTGGCAACAACACGGGCTGCGAAGAGGTGCTGGCGGGCGCCAATCTATTTGACCATATTTATAACCTACCTTATTCAAGCGGACTGCGCGCCTGGCTTAGGCGACTTACAGAGATTCGTCGCGCGCGATATGACATTACCATCAACGAGTTTCACAGCCATTCGTGGCAGCTTGCGCTGACGCTGGCTTTTTCACAGGCGCCGTTTCGCGTCGGCCACATTACCAGTCCCGGTTGGTCTGAAAAGTTCAGTCACTATAGTTTCGTTTTCAACTTGCCGGTGTTGATGCGCGAAGACGAACACGAGACGGAGCGCTACTTGAAATTAATGGAAACGATTGGCGCAAAACCGCTCGAACCCGCGCAGATCAAACCATTCATGTATCTGACCGACGAAGACCGTGAATTCGCCAAAGCATTTTTAAATGGTGGGCCACCGGCAAAAACCGTGTTAGGCATTCAACCCGGCACCTCGCCGACCATGCGTTGGAAGCAATGGTCGCTTGACCGTTATCGCGAACTGCTTGAGCGATTAATCGCTGAGCAACCCGATGCGCAAATCATTCTCTTTGGCGCGCCGAACGAAGCCGAGATGATTGACCGGCTGGCCGAAGGGCTAAAGGGCAATATAGCCGTTGCCGCCGGGAAGACGACCATTAAACAGGTAGCGGCGCTCATTGAACGCTGTCATCTGTTGGTGTGTAATGATAGCGGGTTGATGCACGTTGCGGTTGCCGTCGGTACGCCTGTGGTGGCGATATACGGGCCCACTGATTTACGTCGCACGGCGCCGCTTGGCGACGAACACACCGTCATTCGCCACGAACTTCCGTGCAGCCCATGTTTTAGACTTGAAGGTGACGCCGCCGTCAAAGCTTGTCCGCATCACGACTGTTTAAACAGCATCACAGCGGCGGAAGTTTTTTATCAGGTAAAAAAGAAATCGCAAGCCGTGCAGGCAATTGAAGCGAGCGTGCCATGAGCTTGAAAGCGAGCTTTTCTAGCCTGTACAATGCGGACTCACTTTTTCTAAGCTTAAATTGAAATGAATAATAGACCAAGCATTAGCGTTTTTTTTCCCGCCTATAACGATGCCGGAACCATCGCCAGCCTTGTTGTACTCGCCGACAAAACGTTGCGCGAGCTCACGGAAGATTATGAAATCATCGTCGTCAATGATGGCAGCGCTGACCACACGGGCGATGTGCTTGCCGAACTCGCGCCGAAATATACGCATCTGCGCATTGTCACGCATGAAAAGAATAGAGGGTATGGCGGAGCGCTGCGTTCCGGGTTTGCCAATGCCACCAAAGATTTAATTTTTTATACCGATGGCGACGCCCAATATGACGTGCAGGAACTGGCGTTATTGGTGCCAAAGATGAGCGCCGATATAGATGTGGTGAACGGCTTTAAGATCAGCCGCTCAGACCCTTTTCATCGCATTCTCATTGGCAACATCTATCGCTATGCGATGAAGACCGCCTTTGGTTTGCACATCAGCGATGTTGATTGTGATTTCAGATTGATTCGTCGTTCGATGTTCAACCGGGTGCGGCTCTACTCAAATAGCGGGACAATTTGCGTCGAGATGGTCAAAAGCTTGCAGGATGCCGGCGCGCGCTTTGCCGAATGTCCCGTGCACCACTTTCATCGGGCTTACGGCAAGTCGCAATTCTTCAACTTCAAACGCCTCTTCAAAACGTTCAGGGATTTGAGCAAACTCTGGTGGAAACTGGTCATTCAACGTGACGTGCAAATCATCCATCCGGCAGAGGCTGAAAAGCTGGAGACAGAGTTCAAAAAACAAGAGTCTGATGTCAGGAGCAATGAAGCGGTCAGCAGTCAGCGGTGAAGAAAGAGAAGAAAACGTCAAGAGGTGAAAAGGTGAATGAGAAAGCATCACCTTTTCACCTCTTGACGTTTTCAGCGGGTCAGTTGAAAAGATATGCGCGATGATGAATATCAAGGAATGTTTGAACTGGAGCGCACCCTCTGGTGGTACGAAGGGATGCGCGCCATTACGGCCGCCTTGCTGGATAAAAATCTCGATGGGAAAAGAGAGTTGCGCATCCTCGACATCGGTTGCGGTACGGGGTTTTCGATAAGATGGTTGCGCGAGCGATTCGCTCAGGCCGAGGTCTTCGGCGTAGACCTCTTTTATCAGGCGGCAAAGCTTTGGGAGGCCAATGAAATTCACACAGCTTCCCTTGCTTCGGCTGATGCGCTGCCTTTTGCTGCGGCGAGTTTCGATTTGCTGACCTGTTTTGATGTGATTTATCAGCTCTCAAAAGACGATGCGGCACGAGCCGCCGCTGAAATGTTCAGAGTGCTTGCGCCCGGCGGCTTCCTCTATATCCGCGAACCCGCTTATGAATGGATGCGCGGCAGTCACGACATCGTCGTGGCAACCAAACACCGGTTCACCAAATCGCGTTTGAAAGAGCTGCTCGCCGCGCAGGGATTCAAAATTATCCAGGCGACTTATGCCAACACCCTGCTGTTTCCGCTCGCCGTACCGCATCGCTTTTTGTCGCGTCTGACAGGCGGCGAAGAATCCGATGTCAAAGCTGTTCATCCGCTCGTAAATCGTCTCTTTGTTAAGGCGCTTCAGATGGAAGCCGGCGTCGTCAAACACCTTTCTTTTCCCTTCGGATTGTCTGTTATAGTTCTCGCCCAAAAATGAACTTCATTCGACGCCATCTCGATTACCCGGTTTTCTTTTTTCTGGTCATGGGATTTGCTCTGATTGCGGCGCTGCGCTTAGATATTGTGCCAGTGCCGGAAACCGATGAAGCCTACACGCTGCAAGTGGCTTATGAACTGGTCAATCACCACAAGCTTGCCTTGCCGATGTATCGTTATCTGGGCGGCAATATCGAAAACGCCTGGCACTCTTATACGCCGGTCTATTTCGGGTTGCTGGGCGGATTTTTCAAAGTTTTTGGCTGGGGACTCGTGCAAGGTCGCGCCTTTAATTTGCTAACGGCGCTGCTCACGCTGTTGATGATGTATGCGCTGGCGCGGAAACTTTTTAATTGGCGAGTGGCGCTCTGTTCGGCAGCGCTGTTGATATCGGATGTCACCTTCCTTGAACGCGCGCGAATGCTCAGAAACGATTACGCGGCAGCTTTCTTTGCCTTGCTGGCCTTTTATCTGTACGAGATTGCCGAAGAGAAAAAGCAGATGAGATTTTTCATCGCAGCGGGATTGGCGACCGGCGCAGGGGTGATGTGTCATACGAACGATCTGTACATCTTCGGCAGTATGCTATTGCTGATGCTCTTGAGAGAAGGGTGGCGAGTTTTCAAAAATCGAAAGTTTTACCTGTTTACCGGAAGCGCCTTGCTGGTTATGGCCTATGAAATAATTTATTCGTTCGTTGACCGAGATAATTTCCTGGCGCAGAACCGCGACGACCGATTGCATTTTCAAATCCTTGAAGGCAGCGGCTGGTGGCAAAATATTGTGCTTGAGAGAAAACGATACCTACTGTGGTTTGCCGGCGACGAGATGTATCCGGGCGTGCCGCGAACTTTACTACACATCTTTCAACTGCTGGCCGTAGTGTCCTTGATTTACTTGTTGGTCCGGGCGGTCAAAAATTTCAAAAAGCCCGATTTATTTGGCGATTTTCGCGTTCACGTTCTATTTGTGACGCTGCTCCTCATGGTCTTTCTTACCTTGCTTGGCGGCAATAAAGATATCTATTACCTTGCCCATCTTGCGCCCTGGTTCGCGATTTGTGCAGGCGTGCTGTTAAACGACGCGTGGCAATTGATGGTGAAATTGAAAGATGAGATATTGCCGACTGCATTGAAGGTGCCAGGCAAAACCGTCAATATTTTTGCGATCGGGTTGGGAGTAATCGTCTGCCTGTTGATTAGTTATACCTTTTTGAAGCAATACTGGCGGTACTTCAAAGGCGTTCGCGCTGCCTATACGATTCCCGTAGATGATTTCAGGATTCCTTACAATCCCTTTGATGAAGTTAAAACGGCGATGCGAAAAATCGTGCCCACGCAGTTATGCCCGGTGGCGATGAAAGCGCCGGTGATCTGGTTGATGTTTACGGACCGCGACGATTGTTTTGCGACGATTGAAGAGCGCACAAAACCGGCTTTTGAGGCGGACACCAGAGATTATGCTTTGATTATGCTGGATGCGAATCAGCGGGCGCGGAGTCGTTGGACGGAAGAGTTTGATAAGAAATATCATTTGCTTGGCGAACTGACGAATACGGCATACGGTGACATTCGCATCTATTATACGGGCAAGCAGGAAACCTATTTGCAGCTTGAACCCAAACGGGAGACGCTGTTTTTTGAAGACCGTGGCGGATTCGGGGTCATCATACAACCCAAACAATAACTGAAAATTGAGTATGCTTGAAAAAATTTTGATTAGAGAATCTGATTCGCTAGAAGAAAAAGAAACCGGCAAGAAGCGGTCAATCAAAAAAATTGTGGATAGTTTCTCGCTCTTTAATCATCGGCGCTCGCTTTGCGTTCTGGTGTTTCTCTTTAGCGTAGCCGTGATGGTCGGTTATCAACCGTTCAGTCAGGTTGTCGAAGGCGATTCGGCTATTTATGACTACATCTCCCAATCAATTTTGCGCGGCCAGATTCCCTATCGAGACATCGCGGATATTAAATTTCCGGGCACGGTTTATCTCAATGCGCTGGCGATAGGGATGGGGCAGTGGGTTGGCGTGAAAGACATTTTTGCCATCCGCTTGTTACAGATAGTTGAACTCGGTTTGCTTTCAGTCTTCACCTTTCTGGTCGTGGAAATTTATTTCAAAAGCCGAGCCGCCGCCTGGATTGCGGTTTTAATTCCATTGCTCAATAAATATTACGCCGGTTGGGTGGTGATGGGGTCACAACCCAAGTTGCCCTTGATGATGTTCGGCATGCTGACCTTGCTACTGATTGCCAAAGATAAGCCTTTCTGGGCCGGCGTTTGTTCGATGATGGCGTGTTTATGTTGGCAGCCAGGGCTATTATTTACCGGCACCGCAGGACTGGTCTGCTCAAACTATTTATGGCGCTGGCGCGACCTGCGCGCCGTGAAAGTTATAGTGGGGGCGATGATTCCGCTCGCCGTTTTGTTCGGATATTTTTATGTTGCCGGCGCGTTCAAAGATTTATGGGCCTGGACGGTCGAGTACAATTACAGCGTTTTTGCTCCCGATGCGCAAAAAAGTTTCTTTGAAGGAATCGAGCATATCGGCGTGGTGACGCGGCGAATTTTTGAAAGAGAGTCGCTATTTGCAATATTCAGTATTGTCGGCTATTTGATTTTTGTCGGAGAGCGGATTCGCGCAAGGTGGAAGCGCAGGGAAGACTCTTTTGCTGACGGTTGGTTCAGAGATGCGTTGATATTTCCGGTTTTAGTCTATTTCCTGTTTTGCACAATCAATATGCAGGGCGGGCCCGATTTAATTCCGTTTATTCCGTTCTTCGGTATTTTCGGCGGCTATTTGATAGTCAAGGTTTTGCGGTTTGTTGCGGCGCGTCAATTTGTCCAAAGCCGCTTCGCGTCGGCGGAGTTTTGGATAATCGGCGCGGCAATTCTGCTATTGTTAGTGACGGTTTCCCTGCGCGCCGCGCGTTATCAAACCGGCAGCCGGAATTTGCAAGAACAATACAGACAGTTGCAGCCGGTCGCCGATGTTTTAACCGCCGATGATAAACTCTATGTGCATGGCAATGCCGCCATGTTGGTGTTGTTGAAAAAACCGAATATCAATCCGTATGTTTTTTTGGATTGGGGGGCAGATGAATTTGCCGCCTCAAGAAAAGCCGGAGGCTTTGCGGCAATCATTGCCGACATGGAGACGCAGGCTCCGAAAATTGTCTCCATAACGCGGTTAAAAAAAGTGGCGTATAAAAATGACTTCAGCGTCTGGGTTGACGCGCATTATGATGAGTTTATCAAGTTTGACGGCGATCCGGTTTACATCCGGCGATGAGGCCAAACGAGGTAGCGATGGATAGTAAGCAACCAATCCTCAGTAAAGAGATGAAAATTGTGCTGGCGATTTTTATCACGCTCGCCGGAATCGGGACCATATATTTCAGGGTCAAGAAGACCGCACCGCCGTTGACTCCGATGGCGAAATGCCTCGAAGATATGCGCCACATCCCGGAACTTGGCGCGTTGATGAAATCACAGGTCAGGGAAGATACCAACGAGAGTCGCCCGCTTGACGGCGTGGAGATAGCCTTAACCATCAACGGCATGGTGCAAAGCCAAAGCGAGTCGGAAGAGGCGATAGATAACTGGTGCGAAAAAGAAGACAGCATTGAAAATCTGGATAACCTCATCAGCGCTTTGAAGGAACAACAGATGCCGCCAACGGTTGATTTCGTGGTCGGGCAATCTATAGACAAACTCATGGTTGAGCGCTGGGTGAAAAGCGGCAACCTCATCGGCAATATGACCTACAGTCGCATTAAAGCCAAGAACCGCGACCCGCGCGAATTCATTGCCGACATTATGTTGAATGATAAAACCCTCGAACCGTTTGTCGTAAAAAACCCTCCGGCGCAAAAATATTTCCGCTATCCGAGATTGAAGACCAGCAAAGATGCCGGGGCGCGTGACCAGATACAGGAATATTTGAAAAGCCATGGTTATATTGAAGCCATGGCGACGATAGATACGCCCGATAGCCAATTTAGCGGCATCTATTGCGCGGCGCGGGCGCGCGGCGATGAAACCTGTGCGCGACTCATCAAAGAAAACTACAAGACCCTGCTTTTGGATAGAACCTTAAAAACGCGGACGGCGGCACGCAACCGAACCGGGTATGATGTGAAACTAATTCTGACCGTCGGCATGAATCAATTTACCTGCGATTATTTGCAGGAGATTATAGCCTGGTACAAGAATCTGGGCGTGCGCTTTATCTCGCTTGATGAAGCGTTACGCGACCCGCTCTATTCCAGCGTTGATGGCAAGGGCCGACCCGTCGCCAGGGCGATATTGCGCGAAACCCGGCGGTTGCAAATCGAATCCGTGAATGCAAAATAGATTTCGTTAAGCTTGGTTTTCTCGGTGCCAGCCGGGAACGCCGTCTGATGAGGGTTAGGTCCCGCGGATGAACTCCATCCTTGCCGTTAAGGAAATCCGAACTTGCCGGCAACGTTGTCCATCAATTATTTAATCGCGCCTCACCGGTAAGGCGCGCGTCCTGGTGAGTTTTGCGGCCTTGGTGAGGTTGGTAAGAACGCTCCTTGATGATTGATGTTTTCAGGGATTCAACGAAGATTTCTCACCAAGAAGACCACAACCACAAAGCGTATTATTCGCCTCAACTGGTCACCTTCATTGGCGAGACCCGACCAAAAATTCAAAGACTTTTTTGCCGATTACTTTACGGCAAATTTAACTTTCGTTTATAATCCACGTCTCTAAGGCTCATCTTTAGGGGATTCGAAAAAAAACTCAGTCAAACACCCGAACATTGCCCTCTCATAGGTGTGTCTACCCCCTCGGCCCCAATGCAAAATAATTAAT
>JBIOWC010000702.1:0-4822 GCA_044868105.1 Blastocatellia bacterium | reverse complement strand
GGTGAGTACACTTACTCATGAGTAAGTGTACTCACTCAACCTTTTCAATCCACGGCTGACAATACACTGATAAGTGACTAGCCAGCGAGGCTCGGCTTATAACCGCCTTCCAGGCGCTTTACTGACGGCGCATTCTAAGGTTTTGCAATAATCGCTTCACCACACCTGATTGGGGATTGGCGCGCAGTAATTCTTGCAACTCGCGCTCGGCCTCATCTAAAAGCCCGGCCTGCGCATACAGAATGCCGGACGCCAGATGTGAATTCACAACGCTTTGGCGGGCGCGTTGAACCTCATCGGCTTTCGCCGGGTCAATCACTTTAAAGCGGGCTTCCGGCGCGGGTGGCAGCGGCGATTTCAACGGCTTGCCGTTGACGGTTGCCGTTACCTGCCAGCGAAACGTCACGCCGCGCTCCAAATCATTCGGCGGTGTCCATTCGGTTCTGGTTATCTCTTCGCTTTTAGCCACTACCCGAAATGCCGCATCGTACACCGTCACGACATACGATGTTGCGCCGGTTAATCTCTGCCAGCGAAACAGTGGGCGCGGCGATTGTACAAAAGTTCCCACTGGACTTTGTAAGGCAAACGAAACGCCGGGCGACGCGCTACTCATCAACACCCCGGCCTTCGTCGCGACTTCGGAAATCGTCGCCGGCAAAATAAGGCGGCCGTTTTGCAAGGCATTTTTTACGAGCTGTTGATTGGTCGAAGAGAGTGAATTCAAACCTTGAAGCGCCCCGTCTGCATCCAGGGTGACAGCGCCGCCCGCGTCTTTCAGCGCCAGTGTCGCGGTCGGCAACTCATTGGTCGGTTGTGCCAGATGCAGGGCTTCGTTCTCCTGTTTAAGGGTTTCAAGTTGCGCCTGTAAATTGGCAAGCTCAGCGGTCTGATTTTGCAGGTCAAGGTTCTCTTGTTCGAGACGACCCAGTCGGGCGCGCAACTCCGCCGCTTCGCGTCTGGCCGGCAAAAGGAGAAAGAAGATGGCAACAGTAACAATCATCAGTGCGCCAGCCAGTTGAAGAGCGAATTGAAAAGCCGGGATGCGCAGCCAGTCTTGCAAGCGCTCAAACCAATTCGCTGTTGGTTTGAGCGCTACTTGAGAATCATCTGGCAATGAAGCTGCCTGGGTTGCAAGCGTAGATTGGAAGGCGCGCAAGTCCTGCGCTTCTTCATTGCAGGCCGAGCAGACATACAGATGATTGGCGATGATGTCACGCTCGACATCGTTGAGCTTTTCACCGATATACGATTCCAGTTCTGCAAAAGTAAGATGGCGCGGCGGCAGCTTGGCCTCTGCGGCCAGCTCATCAAGCAGCGCTTGGCTGATCGGGTCACTTTGTTCAAACTGGCGTAACACGCTGCGACAGGTATCGCAGGCGGTGAGGTGATCGTCAACCAGCAGCAGTTCTGCAGTCGAGAGCCGGCGCTGCCGATAGCCTTCGATGATCGGTTGTGAAAGATGTTCATTCACGATTCAAACTTTATCCCTTACTTGATGCAGATGAGAGTTCTGCGGCTATATTACCAAAGCAAAAAATTTCTCATCAAAACATTTTCAATCTTCGCGCTAAGCGCTCACGCGCCGATTTGCGAAGGTTAATCACCTGCTGGCGCGTGAGGTTGAGCAAAGACGCAATCTGTGCGTCTTCCATCGGCAAGTCGTTCCAGAGGCTGGTAAACTCCTCAATCGGCATCTCAATGGCCGCGGCCATCTGTCGCAGGTTTGCCACCCCCGTCAGTTGAAACAGCACAATGCAGCCGCGTCCCAGACCATCCTTCAAATTCAATAATAGCGCGGCGCGTTGTCTGACCGGCAAGGCGCAAATTTCTACCCAAAGTCTCTGCAGATGTTGTTGGCGGCTGACTTGTTCGGCCAGGTTAGGGCGCGAGTCGGCTATTTGCTCAATCCCATCAAGCGAGGTATGCGCTTGAGTGTGCGCTTCGCTGATGCCCGAACGCTCACCAATCAGATTGACGAGTTCATCAATCTCAAGGGGCGCGCCGCAACGTGTAAAAACCAGATTCAGCATATCAGCCAGCGCCAGTTGTCGCGCTTCTTCGCTGAAAAGCCATTCGCCGCTTTTCGCCGTTAAGCGTTCCGGTTCGTTTTGCCATTTGGTGAAACCGCATAACAGTCTACCTTCGGCGGTTTCCCAGATTGCCAAGGCCTCGTGTTGACGCAGCAGATAACGCAAGCGGTTTTTCAGTTTGTGGCGTTCCGGATATTTGCGGCGCAGATATTCATAACAGGCGCGATAGGCCGTAACGGCCGCGTAATTGCGCAAATCGTTGATGGCTTTATTCTGCGGGTCGGCTTTGCAGTCCTGCAGGCGCGAGAGCAGATTCAAGGTCGCTTCACTTTGCACGTCAGCCGTGTCGCTTGAGGCCACGATCGTCGAAAAACGCAATTTGTGATTGATGACTTTTTTGATGACCGGTTCGGCATGCACAGAAACCAATTCGGTCAGTAACGATTGCGCCTGCGCCTCATCGGTTGCTTGCACAAAGGGTCGCAACAGTTCGTCAATATTGGATTTTGCTGCGGGTTCAATCACAGGCGCATTATCTTACAAAAAACCGCAATGGGGAAAAATAAAAAGGCGCCGCGAAAATCTAATTTTCACTGCGCCTTTTGTTTTTGCTCAATCAATTGATGGCTTTATGTTTTAGGCTTTGGGCATCGCGTCATCAATTTTAGTTTTGAGGGTAGCCACCACTTCATCAACCGCGACGTCGGTTTTTTCACGCGACGCGCGAGTCAGCAGTTCAACTTTGCCTTCGCTGATCTTTTTGCCGACCGTTACTCTGAACGGAATGCCGATTAAATCCGCGTCGTTAAATTTGACGCCGGCGCGCTCGTCCCGATCATCGAATAATACTTCAATGCCGGCAGCTTCGAGTTCCTGATAAATTTTTTCCGCCGCCGCAAGCACCGCCACGTCCTTCACATTGACGGGCGTAACGACAACCTGGAACGGCGCAATCGAAACTGGCCAGATAATTCCCGCTTCGTCGTTCGAGAGTTCAATAGCCGCGACCATCACCCGCTCGCAACCGATGCCGTAACTGCCCATCACAATCGGCACGCTCTTGCCATCGGCGGTCAATACCTGTGCGCCCATGCTTTCCGAATATTTCAAACCCAGTTTGAAGATGTGCCCGATTTCCATGGCTTTGAATACATCGAGCGGCGCTGCGCAGTTGACGCATTGCTCGCCGGCGTTTACGGTGCGAAGACTTGCCCACTTATCAACTTTGATGTCGCGGTCAACCGATACGCCGCGCAAATGATGGTCGTCCTTGTTGGCTCCGGTCGTCATATTGCGGCGACCTTGGAGCGCTTCATCGGCGACGATGCGGGTGATGAACTGATGCGATTCGCGGGTGACGCCAACCGCGCCGAGCGACCCGGCCGCAGCGCCGAGCGCCGCAACAATCTCATCCGCCTGCGCCGGGCGAACGTCAATCGCGCCGGTGGCGTCTATAAGTTTGGTGTCATTCAGTTCATGGTCGCCGCGCATGAGCACCAACGCGAGTTGACCGTCCAACACATAAACCAGGGTTTTGATTTGCCGGTCGGCCGGCGCGCCGCCCGCAAAAGTTACGAGGTCTTCAATCGTGCGCACGCCCGGTGTCGGAAACTCTTCGGGCTTAGCGAATTTGTCTTCGCCGTCGCCCACAGCATCAAGCTTTGAAATGGCCTTTTCGACATTGGCCGAATAGCCGCACTTGGCGCAGACCACAATGCGGTCTTCGCCGGCTTCCGTGCGTACCATAAACTCCGTAGATTTGCTGCCACCCATAGCGCCGGAACTGGCTTCAACCGGCGTATATTTCAACCCGCAGCGATTGAAGATGGCGCAATAGGCGTTGTACTGGTCGTCAAACGCTTTATCCAGCCCGGCAAAATCTACATCGAATGAATAAGCATCTTTCATGGTGAATTCGCGCACCCGTAGGAGTCCTGATTTTGGACGCGCCTCATCGCGGAACTTGGTTTGAATCTGATACCAGATTTGCGGCAAATCGCGATACGAGCGCAAGGTGTGGCGGGCGATGCTCGTGAAGACCTCTTCGTGCGTCATACCCAGCGCCATCTCCGCGCCTTTGCGGTCTTTCAAGCGAAACATATTGTCGCCCATGACTTCCCAGCGACCCGATTCTTTCCAGACCTCAGCCGGATGAATTGCCGGCAGCAAAAATTCCTGCCCGCCAATGCGGTTCATCTCTTCACGAATAATTTGTATGACCTTCAAACGCGCGCGTTGACCGAGCGGCAATAGAGAATAGACACCGGCTGTGAGTTGACGGATGTAACCGGCGCGAACCAGCAACCGGTGGCTGACGACTTCCGCATCGGCCGGGTCTTCGCGCAAAGTTGGGATAAATAGATTCGACCATTTCATGATTTAAGAACTCCGATAAAAAATTTGGCGCACGCCTCATCTCAGCTTGCGCTTTAAGCGAGAATAGAACGTCAAAAGGTAGCAACCCGATTCCCCGACCGTCAAATATTTTGCCGAATTAGTTTGCCTCATATAGAGTTGATGACCGGGTCAGGCGACTTGCGATAAACCGCAGGCCTCGGCTAGCTAAGGAACCGGTGGTCTTCTGTTGAAAGGGAAAAAGCCGCTAATTAAACCGGTCTTTTCCGCCTTATACGAAGATAATCTTACGGGCGCTCACCGGTTGGCACTCGGCTTTGGCTACGAGAACTGCAGGACGCGGAGTGGCTGCCTACTTATGATGAAAAACCACGAATAAAGAAAGGACGCTATGATTAAAGTCAGCATTTTGTACCCCAACAGTGAAGGCAGCA